>JAUMBF010000144.1:0-29650 GCA_032115875.1 Rubrivivax sp. | reverse complement strand
TTAAAGAGGTACGTGAGCTGGGTTTAAAACGTCGTGAGACAGTTTGGTCCCTATCTTCCGTGGGCGCTGCAAGATTGAGAGAGCCTGCTCCTAGTACGAGAGGACCGGAGTGGACGCACCTCTGGTGCATCGGTTGTCACGCCAGTGGCATAGCCGAGTAGCTAAGTGCGGAAGAGATAACCGCTGAAAGCATCTAAGCGGGAAACTCGTCTCAAGATGAGTCTTGCCGGGGCCTTGAGCCCCCTGAAGAGTCGTTCGAGACCAGGACGTTGATAGGCCGGGTGTGGAAGCGGAGCAATCCGTTAAGCTGACCGGTACTAATTGCTCGTGAGGCTTGACCCTATAACTTTGACGAAGCCTGCCACGCAGGCAGCTTGAGAAAAGCAGTTATGCTGGGATTGCGCAATCAAAAGCTGATTGAGACTCTATGAATTGGCTGCGGCGTCTGCATGACGACGTGGCAAAAAGTCAAGCCTGATGACCATAGCGAGGTGGTCCCACTCCTTCCCATCCCGAACAGGACAGTGAAACGCCTTTGCGCCGATGATAGTGCGGGTTCCCGTGTGAAAGTAGGACATTGTCAGGCTAATTCCAAAGAAGCGGGCCCGATTCAATGAATCGGGCCCGTCTTTCTTTTGGGCCATGGGCACCTGCACCAGGCACCATCGGCAAACGGCAAGACGGCTGTCAAGCAACGCGGAGTCAGACTCTGGCGGTTGCCAGTGTCGACATCGCGCCCTCAGGACACCAAGCGCGACGCGTCGACATCGAGCTTGGCCAGCGCACTGCGTGTCGCACGCACGGTCAGCGCCTCGTCCTGAGCCGGCGTGATCAGCCCAGCCTGCAGGTAGCTTGCGAGCCGGAACTGCTGGAACAGCACGCACCGACCATTGGGGGTGACGAACAGGCTGAGTTGCTTCCGAAGGCCATGCCAACTCAGCTGCACAGGCTCGGTATGGCCTCCGCGGTCGAGCATGTACCAGCTGCCCACCTGCAGCTCGCGAGCCCAGGCTACCATGGCTGGCGTGGGCGGACTGCCGCCGTCAAGCACAACCTCAAGGCCACTGATCTGATGCCCCGACAGGTCGAGCACCATGCTCTCGTCGATGTCCATCGGGGTCGCGTCGGGCAGCAATTCCTCCAGCGTCTCCAATCGGTCCATCAGATCCCGGAGTCGGTCGTCGGGTATGGCAGCTGACTTGGCCGTGAAGGCCGCAGCCAGAGCGTTGTTGAGCTGCTGTATCTGTTCGTCCTGTCCGACCTGATCCAATCCGGCCGCTGCCATGCCCTCGCGCAGACTCTTCAGAAGCATCGGCAAACGACGGATGACCTCAGCGCGTTCCTCGCGCGTGACCTTGGCGCTGGCACTCCAGATCAGGTCGGCCGCTGCGCGCTTCATGGCCTTGGTCTGCTCCCCCTGCGCGCCATGTCGCATGCCGACGGTGGCCAGTACGTCGGCCCAGACGTGAAACAGGAACTGGCGAACGCCCTCCTGGACTGGGATCTCGTTGAGCATGCGGCGCAGTTCGATGGTGTACTGGATTGCCATCGTCTCGCGCTGCTCGACCTGCTGTGCCAGCGACACGCCGCGCTTCGTCAGCTCATTCTCGTTCTTGAAATAGTGCTCAAGAAACTTCTCGAACTCGATCAGCACCGTCTGAAACACGCGCCGACCAGTGTCTGGGTAGGCCTCAACGACTTGGACGATGCGCTTGATCTCGCGCTCCAGCGACTCATTGACGCCAGCGTCGCTGTCGAAGCCCATCACACAAGCGCCCATGCGGTCGATCAGGCGCCGCGCCGGGTGATCGATGGCGGCGAAGAAGTCCGGCTCTGTAACGGCCACGCGCAGCACCGGCATCTGCAGCCGGGCAAACCAGACGCGAATCGCCGGTGGAATGCGGTCCTCGGTGAGGATGCTCTGAAAGAGCAACGCCACGATCTCGATGGTGGCTCGTTCCTGGGGTGTGGCAGCCGCCTTCTTCAGAGCCAGCTTGCGACGTTGCAGCTCGTCAAGCAGTGCCGGCGTCGTGACCGCCGGATCGCCCTGCTGCGTCGTGGCCCAGACGCGCTGGCGGATACCCCTCTCGGCCGAGTCCATCGCCTGTGCCAGGCCGGGCGACATCGCCGCAGGTGGCCGATCCAGTCCGACGCCACGCGGGTCTGGAACGAACTCCGTCACTTCCCGGGAAACCAGGCGGTTCAGGCGGCCAAGCACGGCCTCGGCGTGCTCGCGGCTGCCAGCCAGCGGCGCGGCGCGCGTCATCATGGCCCTGTCGTCGTCGACGGGGCGAGCTCCACCACTGCCCGCCCACTCGCCAGGAGCGCGTCCTGCTGCCCGAAAGCCCGCTGACCCGGCGTACTCGGCCGGCGAACCCGCAGCCCCGAACAGGCCCGGGCTGCCGTCGTCGGCGAAGCTGCCACCCAAGCCGCCACCCGCCTGCACGCCCGGGCGGGCGCGCGAACGGCGGATGAACGGGCGCAGGTCCACTTCAGGCAGCACCTTGTGGTCGACCAGCCACCGGTTGGTCTCGTGGTAAGCCTCTTCCACCAGCGCGGCAACCTCGTCGTGCAGCGTGCCCTGCAACTCTCGCCAGCCCTCAAGGTCGAGGCCGGCGCCACGCCAGGCGTCGAAGACGATGCGCGCCAGCATGTGGGCGCGCAACATGTCGTGCGGCTCCAGCTCCGTGCGGCCCTCCAGATGTGCCACCCGCGAGCGCAGATCTGCAAACTCCCAGCTGGCGCGGTCCATCACCGCCAGTGCGAGCCGCGAGGTGACGATCTCGAGTTCGATGGTGTCGTCGGGAACCAAAGAAAGCGCCAAACGGCTGCCAGGGGGCGGCAGGTCGTTGGAACGTGTGGCAACGGCGCCCTGCGTGAGCACGCGCCGAAGCCCGGCCAACATGCCGCGGTGCCAGCCCTGCGCGCCCTTGTTGAGCGCCTGCAGCAGATCGCGCCGCCGCATCATCGTCGCGTGCTCGGACGGCTTGTCCAGCAGCGCGCGCGCTTGGTCGAGCGTGGTCTGCACCACGTGCGTCAAGCCCTTGACCAGCTCTTCGGTGTAGATACGCCGCGCCTGGCCGGCCAGCGAGTCGGACGAGGCAGCAACGACCATGGCTGGGTAGGAGCTTGTGCGCTAGCGAAACGGGGAACGATTCACTCTACACCACGGCCCCGGCGTTGGGATCGTTCGGATCGTTCTCCGCGGGCCCTGACTTGATCAGGTCCTCGCGCTTGGCGCCAAGCCAAAGCACGATACCGGCGGCAACAAAGATCGACGAATAGATGCCGAACAGGATGCCGATGGTCAACGCCACCGAGAAGTGGTGCAAGGTTGGGCCACCAAACAGCAGCATCGACACCACCATGATCTGCGTGCTGCCGTGCGTGATGACGGTGCGGCTGATGGTGCTGGTGATGGCGCGGTCGATGGTCTCGCGGGTGTCGAGCTTGCGGTACTTGCGAAAGCTCTCACGGACGCGGTCGAAGATCACCACGCTCTCGTTGACCGAGTAGCCCAGCACCGCCAGGATGGCCGCCAGCACCGCCAGAGAAAACTCCCACTGGAAGAACGCGAAGAAGCCCAGGATGATGACCACGTCGTGCAGGTTGGCCACGATGCCGGCCACCGCGAACTTCCACTCGAAGCGGATAGCCAGGTAGCCCATGATCCCCAGAATGGTGACCCCCAGCGCCAGCGCCCCGTTGGTGTAGAGCTCCTCGCCGACGCTGGGGCCGACGAACTCGGTCCGTGTCAGCTTCAGCGGCTCCGCACCGTCGGCCTTGGTGCAGGCCGGACGGCTGACTTGCTCGCCCTGCGGCGTCGTGTACTGCTTGGTGCCGACGCTGCCCTGCTCGGCCTTGCACAGCGTGTCAAACACCAGGGCCGACACCGCGTCCTGCTTCATGTCGCCGCGTACCGGCAAGCGGATGAGCACATCGCGACTGGTACCGAACTTCTGCACCTGCACTTCGCCAAAGCCGAGTTGCTCGACCAGACCGCGCGTGCGGTTGATGTCCGCGGTGTTGGCGTACTCCACCTCGACCAAGGTGCCGCCGGTGAACTCGATCGACGGGTTCAAGCCCTTGGTGGCGATAAAGAAGACCGCCGCCAGGAAGGTGATGAACGACACCGCGTTGAGCACCAGCACATGGCGCATGAACGGGATGTCGCGCTTGATGCGGAAGAATTCCATGGCCCGTGCCTCCCGCTCGTCAGAGCTTGTTCTCGTCGAGCTGGGGGCGGGCTTCACCGCCCTTCCAGACCTGGCCGATCGCCACCGACTTCAGGCGTTTCTGGCGGCCGTACCAAAGGTTGACCAGCCCGCGCGAGAACATCACCGCCGAGAACATGCTCGTCAGGATGCCCAGGCAGTGCACCACCGCGAAGCCCCGCACCGGGCCTGATCCGAAGGCCAGCAGCGCGATGCCGGCGATGAGCGTGGTGACGTTGGAGTCGAGGATGGTGCCCCAGGCGGCCTCATAGCCCTTGTGGATGGCCTGCTGCGGCGACAGCCCCGCACGCAGCTCCTCGCGCACGCGCTCGTTGATCAGCACGTTGGCGTCGATGGCCATGCCTAAAGTGAGCGCAATGGCCGCGATGCCCGGCAGCGTGAGCGTGGCCTGCAGCAGGCTCAGCAACGCGATCAGGCACAGCAGGTTGAAGGCCAGCGCGATGCTGCTGAACACCCCAAACAGCAGATAGTAGGCGCACATGAACACTGCGATGGCGACAAATCCCCACAGCACGCTGCTGAAACCCATCTCGATGTTCTCGGCGCCCAGGCTCGGACCGATGGTGCGCTCCTCGATGATTTCCATCGGTGCGGCCAGCGCGCCCGCGCGCGTGAGCAACGCCATGTCGGCGGTTTCCTGGGGCGTGAAGTTGCCGGTGATCTGGAAGTCGTTGCCGAACTCGCCCTGGATGGTGGCCACCGAGATGGCCTCGCCCTTGCCCTTTTCGTACAGCACGATGGCCATCGGCTTGCCGAGGTTCTCGCGCGTGACCTGCCGCATGGCTCGGCCGGCCACGTCGTTCAGGCGCACGCTCACGGCCGGACGCTGGTCGCGGTCGATGGTGGCGCTGGCCTGCACCAGCTGCTCGCCGGTGGCGATCACGTCGCGCTTGAGGCCCACCATGCGCGGCATGGTCTCGCCGGGGCCCAGCCGCTCGGGCACGGTCTCGGCGGCGGCCGCGAGGTCCGACTCCACCAGGCGGATCTGCAGCGTGGCCGTCCGGCCGATGATGGTCTTGGCGCGCGCCGTGTCCTGCACGCCGGGCAGCTGCACCACCACGCGGTTCAGGCCCTGCTGCTGGATCACCGGCTCGGCCACGCCGAGCTCGTTGACGCGCTTGTGCAGCGTCTCGATGTTCTGTCCGAGCGCCTGCTTTTGGATCTCGGCCACGGCCTGCGGCTGCAGGCGGCCTACCAAGCGCACGCCCTCGGGCGTGGTCTGCACTGTCCACTGCAGCGCCGGCATGCGGTCGGCGAGCAGCTCACGGGCGGTGTCGGCCCCGGCGGGCTCGGGCAACGCAATGGTCAGGCCCTCGGCCTCGCGCGTGATGCCCGAAAAGCGGATGCGCTTCTCCCGCAGCGCGTTGCGGGTGTCGCTGGCGTAACCGTCGATCTGCTGGCGCAGCGCCGCGCGCATGTCGACTTCCATGAGGAAGTGCACGCCGCCGCGCAGGTCCAGACCCAGATACATGGGCAGCGCGCGCAGCCTGGCCATCCACTGCGGGGTGCGCGACACCAGGTTAAGGGCCACGATGAAGCGCTCGTCGGCCGGGTCGGGGTTCAGCGCGCGGGAGATGGCGTCCTTGGCCTTGATCTGGGTGTCGGTGTCGGCAAAGCGGGCCCGCACCGAGCTGCCTTCGATGGCCAGTACGTCAACGGAAATGCTGGCGCCGGCCAGCGTGCTGCGCACGCGCTCCAGGGTGGTCTCGTCGACCTTGACCGTGCTCTTGCCCGCCGAGACCTGCACCGCCGGCGCCTCGCCGAAGAAGTTGGGCGCGGTGTACAGGGCACCGAGAAGCAGCACGACCAGCAGGATCGCGTACTTCCACCAGGGATAGCGGTTCATGGACGGTTCCTTGGCCGAGGCCTGTCAGCACCGCCGGGTGCCGACCCGACGAGCGTGCCCGCCAGCCGGACACCGGGCTGAATTCACCTGGCGGTGGAGAAAGTGCCCTTGGGCAGCACCTGGATGACGGCACCGCGCTGCACTTGCAGCTCCACGCCGTTGGCGACCTCGACGTGCAGATAGCTGTCCCCCAGCTTGGCGATCTTGCCCATCAGGCCGCCCGCGATGACGACCTCGTCGCCCTTGGCCAGGGCCTCGATCATGGCCTTGTGCTCCTTCTGCTTCTTCATTTGCGGGCGGATCATGATGAAGTAGAGCACCACGAACATCAGCACCAGCGGCAGCAGGCTGAAGAGGGTGTCGGTGCCGCTGGGGGCGGCAGCGGGGGCAGCTTGGGCGTAGGCGTTGGTGATGAACACGGCGGGTGATCCTCGGGCCGGAGTCGGCCCCTGCGGCGCGGCGGCCACGGTCAGGGGCACTGGGAAGGCGAAAAGCCGATGATTCTAGCCAGCGGGTGGGCGCACGCCGGGGCGGCCTCCGAAGACCCGTGCTGCCTGGGCCGGTGCAGGTGCGGGCAGCGTGAGTGCCACTGCCAGCAGCCACAGGCCCAGCCAGGCGACCCTCGGCATGTCGAACAGGCTGTCGACGAGGCCCACGCCCAACAGGCCCAGCAGGGCCGCGACCAGCGCCGGTGCCAGCGGGTGGGCCCGCAAGTCGCCGCCACCCAGGCGCCACAACGCCGCGCCAAAGGCCAGCGCGGCCGCCGCCAGCCCCAGCAAGCCCTGCTCGAACACCAGGTGCACGCCCAGGTTCTTGGCGTGCCAGGGCAGGTGGTGGTGGTCGGAGGTCGGGAACCAGCGCGCCAGCCCGTCTTCGAAGCCGCCGTTGACCAGCAACTCGCGGCCCGCCGAGTCGCGCAGCGAGAGATCGTCGATTTCCACCCGCATGCCGGGCGAGAACAGCCCGACCGAGAAGACCATGAAGCGCGGCGCCAGCGGGCTGCCGCGGCGGGGCTGCCCGCCGCTGAGTTCGATCTCGGCCCTTTGCCAGCGGCCGTCGACCGCCACTTCGCCCGGGGCCAGCGGGCGCTGCGCCGTGGGCACGCGCCAGCTGCGATCGGCCTCGGTGCACGTGCCGCTGTACAGCAGGTGCTTCTCGCACACCTGTGCCAGCAGGTGCACGTCGGCCTCGGCGCGCCAGCGCAGCCGCAGGCGCACCGGCCCCGGCGCCGGCTCGGCCACGCGCTGCGACAGGCGGTACACCGCGCCCTGTCCCATCAGATGCTTGCCGCTGGCCAGCAGCAGCGTCATGCCCGCGGTGCCGGGCTGCAGGCGGTAGTCGCCGACCTGGTCTTCGAGCCGGCCGCTGGCGGCGTGGTGGTCCAGGAAGCGGCCCAGGCCCTGGCCGGCGATCCAGTCGGTCCCCGACAGGGACGAGAGTGAGCGGGCCCAGTGCACCTGGCGGCCCTCGCCGTCGTCTTGGGTGGCCAGCATGCGCTGCGTCATGTAGGCCCCGCCGCCGAACACGCCCACCAGGCCGGCAG
Organism: Rubrivivax sp.; assembly: GCA_032115875.1. Lineage (GTDB taxonomy): Bacteria > Pseudomonadota > Gammaproteobacteria > Burkholderiales > Burkholderiaceae_C > Rubrivivax. The sequence continues at coordinate 22,026 of JAUMBF010000144.1, read as the reverse complement.
ACACCCCCAGCGCCAGCACCAGCGACGCCTGCCATCGCCAGGTGGTCGGCCAGGGGTCGTCGCGGCCGGCCGCCGCCGCCGCCACGGTGATGCCCAGCAGGAGCGCCGCGCAGGTCAGGCTGGCCGGCAGCGCCGCCGCCCCGCCCCAGTGCACGGCCACCGCCGGCACGCCGGCGACCACGGCCACGAAGCCGGCCAGCGGCAACCCGTCGGGGCCCAGCGCCGGGCCACGGCCCCAGCCCGGCGCCCGCCGCCACAGCGCCAGCGCCGTGAGGGCGAAGGCCAGCGCATAGCCCAGGTACACCGCCTTGGGCAGCAGCGCCGCCACCGCCAGGGCCAGCGCGCCCAGAAGGCCGGCGCCGAAGCCGCCCACGACCGCCGCCCTGGAGGCCGTGCGCAGCCAGGGCGCCAGGGCCAAGGCCAGCGCCGCTGCGCCCAACAGCGCCAGCAGGCCGCGCCAGCCGCTGGTGCCGAACGTCCAGGCCGCCGCCAGCGTGATGCCACCAAGCCAGGCCAGCGCGCGCCCGCGCGCCCGTGCCGCAGCCCGCGCACTGGCCAGGTCGGCGTTCTCCTGCGCCTGGCGCGCCGCCAGCCACCAGCCCAGCAGCAGCGTCAGCGGCAGCACGGCGTAGAGGATGCGCGAGAAGGTGACCATCGCCGCATAAGCCGCCCCTGCCACCAACACCGCCGCCAGCACCCACTCGCGTCCCTGCCGGGCGCGCATCAGCACCATGACCGCGAAGGGCAGCGCCATCGCCAGCACCGCGTCCAGCGCCGCGCCGCCCACGTGCATCTCCCAAAACAAGCCGACGACGCGGTAGTCGCTGGAGAAGTTCAACAGCCCCGTGTGCGCCCGGCGCTCCCAGAGCACCTGCAGCGCCACGCCCACCAGCAGTGCCACCAGACCCCGACGCAAGGCGCCCGTGGCGGCCTCGGGCGCCGCGCTCAGCAGCCACCACCACGGCGGCAGCAAGCACAGCAGCGACAGCATCGGCTTGGCCAGGCGCAGGGCGTTCAGCGGCTCGCGGTAAGCCTGCCACCAGCCCATCGAGGCGCCGAGCTGCGGCAGGCCGCCGGCGTCGTGCAGGCCCAGCACGGCCGACACCGCCGTGCTGCCGGCGAGCGGCAGCAGCCACAGCCAGGCCCAAGACGGCCGGGCCGCCGCCACGCCGGCCCTCGGCCCCAGCGCCGCCCGTCGCAGCCAGGTGCCGGCCGCCACCGCCAGGAGGGCAAGGTCGAACTCTTCGAGCAGGATCCAGCCGGTCCAGGGCATCAGCCCCAGCCACGGCAGCAGCGCCAGCAGCAGCCCGAAGCCCAGCGCCGGCCGCCAGGCCGATGCGGCCAGCAAGCCCGCCACGCCCAGACCGGCCAGCAGCGGCGACAAGGGGTGGTGCAACGCCGCCGCGGCGGCGGCGGCCGTCGCCAGCAGCCCCACCATGCTGCACCCGGCGCGTTGGGCGGCGCTGTGCCCGCCGCCGCTCATGCCGCCCATGCCGGCCCTGCAGCGCGCGATGCGTCAGGCTCAGAAGGTGGGCCACACCTTCTCAGACGAGCACCTCGACCACCGGCGGGTGCCCCAGGAAGGCCTGCGGGCTGCTGCTGGCGCCGTAGGCGCCGCTCTGGAACACCACGACCAGGTCGCCCACCTGGCCCTCGGGCAGGGCCAGGCGGTCAGCCAGCAGGTCCAGCGGCGTGCACAGCGGGCCCACGACCATGCTCGACTCGCGTGCATCGCCGCGCACCGGGAACACGCCCACCGGGTAGTTCTTGCGCACCACCTGGCCGAAGTTGCCGCTGGCCGCGAGCTGGTGGTTGAGGCCGCCATCGCACACCAGGTAGACCTGCCCGCGCGAGACCTTGCGGTCCACCACGCGCGTCACGTACACGCCCGCCTCGCCCACGAGGTAGCGGCCCAGTTCGATGACGATGCCGGCCTGCGGCATCTCGGAGGCCGCGCGCTCCACGATGGCCCGCAGGTTGGCGCCGATGGGCGCCAGATCGAGCCGCGTCTCGCCCGGGAAGTACGGTATGCCGAAACCGCCGCCGAGGTTGAGGAACTTCACCGGCGTGCGCGCGTGTTCGGCCAGGCGCAGCGCCAGCTCGTAGCTCTTCTGCTGCGCCTCGCAGATGCTCTCGGCGCGCAGGTTCTGCGAGCCCGCGAACAGGTGGAAGCCCTCGAAGGCCAGGCCCTCGCGCGCCGCGAACTGCAAGGCCTCGGGAACGAGCTCGGTGTCCAGGCCGAACTGCTTGGGTCCGCCGCCCATCTTCATGCCCGAGCCCTTGAGCTCGAAGTCGGGGTTCACGCGGATGGCCACGCGTGCCGGCAGGCCCAGCTCCTGCGAGGCGCGCGCCAGCACCGGCAGCTCGCGCATCGACTCCACGTTCACGAGCACGCCCGAGGCCACGCTCTGGCGCAGTTCGGGGTCGCGCTTGCCGGGGCCGGCGAAGCTGATCTCGGCGGGGTCGGCTCCGGCGTCGAGCGCCACCTTGAGCTCGCCGCCCGAGGCCACGTCGATGCCGTCCACCAGCCCGGCCATGAACTGCACCACGGCCGGCATCGGATTGGCCTTCATCGCGTAGTGCAGCTTCACCGAGCGCGGCATCGCGGCACGCAACTCGGCCACGCGCTGGCGCAGCAGCGCGCGGCTGTAGGCGTAGAACGGCGTGCTGCCGACGCGGGCGGCGAGCGTGGACAGCCTGATGCCGCCGACGAGCAGATCGCCACCCTCGACGGCGAACTGGTCCATCGGTGCATGCACCGGGCGCGGGGCACCAGTGGCGTTGCTCATGTGGGGCGGCGGGCCCCTCGGCCGACCGCCACGTAATCGATGCCCATCGCTGCCATCAGCGCCGGTTCATACAGGTTCCGGCCGTCCAGCACCAAGGGCTGCCGGAGCGCGGCCTTCAGCGCATCGAAGTCGGGCGTGCGGAACTCCCGCCATTCGGTGGCGATGAGCAGCGCATCGGCGCCCTGCACCGCGGCCATGGCGGAGTCCACCAGCGTCAGCCCCGGCGTGCTGCCGAAGATCCGCGCCGCCTCGGCACGGGCCACGGGGTCGTAGGCGCGGATCGAGGCGCCGCGCGCGAGCAACTCGCCGATCACGACGCGGCTGGGCGCCTCGCGCATGTCGTCGGTGTTGGGCTTGAAGGCCAGGCCCCACAGTGCGAACCTGCGGCCGGCGAGGTCATCGCCGAAGCGCTGCACCACACGCTCCACCAGGATCATCTTCTGGGCGGCATTCGCGTCTTCCACGGCCTGCAGCACGCGCAGCGGCACGCCGTGGTCGCGTGCGGTGCGGATGAGCGCCTTCACGTCCTTCGGGAAGCAGCTGCCGCCGTAGCCCGTGCCGGGGTAGAGGAAGTGCGTGCCGATGCGGGGATCGCTGCCGATGCCCTTGCGCACCCACTCGATGTCGGCGCCGACGCGGTCGGCCAGCCGCGCCAGCTCGTTCATGAAGCTGATGCGTGTGGCCAGCATGGCGTTGGCCGCGTACTTGGTGAACTCGGCGCTCCTCACGTCCATCACGATCAGGCGCTCGTGGTTGCGCATGAAGGGGGCGTACAGCGCGCGCATCAGCAACGTGGCGCGCTCGTCATCGCTGCCCACCACGATGCGGTCGGGCTTCATGAAGTCGTCGATGGCCGCGCCTTCCTTCAGGAACTCGGGGTTGCTGACCACGGCGTAGTCCATCGGCACGCCCCGTGCGGCGAGCTCTTCGGCGATCGCTGAGCGCACCTTGTCGGCCGTGCCCACAGGCACCGTGCTCTTGTCGATCACCACCTTGTAGTCGGTCATCAGGCGGCCGATGCTGCGCGCCACGGCCAGCACGTACTGCAAGTCGGCAGATCCGTCTTCGTCGGGCGGCGTGCCCACACCGATGATCTGCAGCGTGCCGTGCGCCACCGCGGCCGCGGTGTCCTGCGTGAACTGCAGCCGGCCGGCGGCGGCGTTGCGCTGCACCAGCGCGTCGAGCCCCGGCTCGTGGATGGGGATCTCGCCGCGCTGGAGCCGCTCGATCTTGCGCGCATCGACGTCAACGCAGACGACATGGTTGCCCATCTCGGACAGGCAGGCACCGGTGACGAGACCGACGTAGCCGGCGCCAAAGATCGTGACCTTCATGTGGGGAGCTTTCTGGAGGGAGTCGGTGGGTGCGCCGCTCTGACGGGGCGCTCAGGGCGGGTGCCGCGCCTGCCAACCGGTGGACAGCGTCTTGCGGTCGATCTTGCCGTTGGGGTTGCGCGGCAGCGGCCCGGCCACGGCCTCGATGCCCTGCGGAACCATGTAGGCGGGCATGTGATTCTTGCACCGGGCCAGCAAGCCGGCCACGTCCAGTGCGGCGCTGCCGTCAGGCGCCGTGGCAATCACCTGGATGGCCTGTCCGAGCACCGGGTGGTCGACTCCGAAGGCCACGCACTCGCCCACCAGCTTCGTCGCATACAGCACCTCTTCCACCTCGGTGGGGCTGACGCGGTAGCCGCTGGTCTTCATCATCTCGTCGCGGCGGCCCACGAAGTAAAGAAAGCCCTCGGCATCGCGCCGCACCGTGTCACCCGAAAAAACGGCGTATTCCGGCAGCATCTGGCCGGCCTGCCGGCCGCCGATCCCTGCCGGCAGCAGTTTGTAGCGCTCGGCCGTCTTCTCGGCGTCGTTCCAGTAGCCCTGGCCGACCAGCGCGCCGCGGTGCACGAGCTCGCCGGGCTCATCGGGGGCGCACTCGCTGCCGTCGTCCCGCAGCACCAGGATCTCGGCGTTGGGGATGGCCTTGCCGATGCTGTCGGGGCGGCGGTCCACCTCGTCGGGCGGCAGGTAGGTGCTGCGGAAGGCCTCCGTGAGCCCGTACATGAGGAACGGCCTGGCCTTGGGCACGCGTTGGCGCAGCCGCTGCAGCGTCTCGCGCGGCATGCGGCCGCCGGTGTTGGCGAAGTAGCGCAGGTGCTCGCCGATGGCGGCGGGCCACTCGAGCGCCGACAGCTGGATGTACAGCGGCGGCACGGCCGTGAGACCGGTGACCTTCTCGCGCGCCAGGGCCTTGACCACGTCCTGGGGCAGCAGATGGTTCAGCAACACCACGCGTGCGCCGCTGTGGAACGCCGTGGTGAGCTGGCTGAAGCCGGCATCGAAGCTCAGCGGCAACGCGGCCAGCAGCACGTCGCAGGGGCGGTTGTCGAGGTAGCTGGCCACGCTCTTGGCGCCGGCCACCATGTTGCGGTGACTCAGCACCACGCCCTTGGGGCGGCCGGTGGAGCCGCTGGTGTACAGGATGGCCAGCAGGTCGGTGTCGACGATGCGGTGGCCGGCACCCGGCGGTGCATCCAGCAGCGCAGCCCAGGCGTGCAGCGCGATGCCGGGCGGCAGCGGCGCGGCGGGGCCAGCACCGGCCGTCAGAACCACGTGGCGCAGGTCGGGGCAGTCGGACAGCTGCGGCAGCAGCTGCTGCAGCCGCTCGGGCGAGGTGACGAGCACGCGCACGTTGCAGTCGCGCGCGATGAACGCCACCTGTTCGGGCTTGAGCAGCGGGTTCATCGGCACCATCACCCCGCCCACGGCCGCAGCGCCGAAGCTGGCCACCACCGTCTCGACGCGCTTTTCAAGGTAGATGCCCACGCGTTCGGTGCGCGCCAGGCCCAGTGCACGCAGCCCGGCCGCGAACGCCGCCACCTGGCCGTGCAGCAAGGCATAGCTCAGCGTGTGCGAGCCGGCCGTGAGCGCCGGGGCCTCGGGCGCGCGGGCGGCGCCGCAGGCTACGAGTTCGTGCAGGAGCGTGGATTCCGTCATGCGGGAGGGCGGGGGACACCGGCCCGCTGACGCGCCTGCTCGCGGGCACGGCACCTTTGCAGGGGGCGCAAATCAGTATGTCATGCACCCTTCCCCAAGCCGGCGGTGCTGCCGCGCAAAGTGGCGCACCCAGCCAAATCTGCCACGGCCCAGGCCCGCGGCTGCCCGCGGCACAGGCCGCCGCGCGAGCCCCGGCTTCTAAAATTGTGCGCTTCGCTGAACGATTGCACCGCGCCCGCGGCACCCCCTGCGCATGGACCCCACCCTCGACGTGCTCCACACCCTGGACGACGTGCTGAGCCTCGGCGGCCGTGCCCTGGGCTGGACACGCGACACGCCGCTGCTGGGTGCCGTGCCCGAGCTGGACTCGATGGCCGTCGTGACGCTCATCACCAGCCTCGAGGAGCGCTTCGGCCTCACGGTGGATGACGACGAGATCGATGGCGCCACTTTCGGCAGCGTGGGCAGTCTGGTCGACTTCGTGGTGGCCAAGCTCGGCTGAGGGTCTCGCCGGTTCGGGCTGAGCCCCGTCGAAGCCCCGTCCCTGACCCCCATGCCGGCCGAGCCCTACTTTGTCCGCGCTCACGACGGCACCGGGCGCTTCTGCATCCACCACCCCGCCACCGTCCCGCTGCGTGGCCTGGTGCTGCATCTGCACCCGTTTGCCGAAGAGATGAACAAGAGCCGGCGCATGGCCGCCCGGCAGGCGGAGTCGCTCGCCCGGGCCGGCTTCGCAGTGATGCAGTTCGATCTGCTGGGCTGTGGTGACAGCGCCGGGGACTTCGGCGACGCCACCTGGTCCGCCTGGCTGGCCGATGCCGTCTGGGCCGCTGCGCACCTGCGGCAGCGCGCCGCAGCGCCGGCCCCGTTGTGGCTGTGGGGCCACCGTGTGGGCGCGCTGCTGGCGGTGCAGGCCGCCGACGCCATCGCGCAGGCCGGCGGCGCGCCGCCGCACCTGCTGCTGTGGCAGCCCAGCGGCAGTGGCAGGATGGCACTGCAGCAGTTCTTGCGTCTGAAAGCTGCCGCCGGGATGTTGGCGGGCGGCGCCAGGGGCGTGACCGAATCGCTCCAGCGCAAGCTGGCTGCCGGCCAGACGGTGGACGTGGCGGGCTACCGCCTGCACCCGGCGCTGGCGGCCGGCCTGCAGGCCGCCACGCTGGTGCCACCGGCGCTGCCGGCCCGCGCCGCCTGGCTCGAGCTGGCCGGCGGCGAGGCCCCCGAGTTGCTGCCGGCCAGCCGGGCCGCGCTGGAGCGCTGGCGCGCCGCCGGCTGGCAGGTGGATGCGGAGGCGGTGCCGGGCCCGGCCTTCTGGCAGACCACGGAGATCGAGGATGCGCCGGCCCTGCTGATGCGCAGCACGCGCGCGCTGACGGCATGAGCACCGGCCAGGCCGCTCAGGGGCTGGTGCAGGACACGGCGCTGGGCTTCTCCTGTCAGGGCCAGTGGCTGGTGGGCGTGCTCTCGCAGCCCGCCGAGGCGGTGCCCGACCTGGCGCTGCTGGTGATCGTGGGCGGCCCGCAGGTGCGCGCGGGCAGCCACCGGCAGTTCACTCAGCTGTGCCGCTCGGTGGCGGCGGCCGGGGTGCCGGCGATGCGCTTCGATGTGCGGGGCATGGGCGACAGCAGCGGACCGCTGCACGGCTTCGAGCGCATCGGCCCGGACATCGCAAGCGCGCTCGACGCGCTGCAGGCGCGGCTGCCGATGGTGCGGCGCGTGGTGCTGTGGGGGCTGTGCGATGGTGCGTCGGCGGCGCTGATGTACCTCCACGATTGCCAGGTGCAGGGCCGGCCCGACAGCCGCGTGGCCGGCCTGGTGCTGCTCAATCCCTGGGTCCGCTCGGCCCAGACACTGGCCCGCGCCCACGTGAAGCACTATTACTGGCGTCGGCTTCGCCAGGGTGGGTTCTGGCGCAAGCTGCTGCGCGGTGGCGTGACCGGGCAGGCGGTGAAGGACCTGCTGGGCAACCTCGGCGCGGCGCTCGGCACGCGGGGCGTTGCCGGGGCGGCTGCGAGCGCGTCGGCGCTGCCCTTCCAGGAACGCATGCTGCGCGGCGCCGAGGGGTTTGCCGGGCCGGTGCTGTGCGTGCTGAGCGGGCAGGACTACACGGCCAGGGAGTTCGTGGAGCTGGCGGCGGCCCAGGCGCGGTGGCGGGCGGTGCTCGGGCGCGGCCGCGTCACGCGGCACGATGTACCTGATGCAGATCACACGTTCTCCGGTCCCGAGCAGTCCCTGGCGGTGGTCCGCCTGACGCAGCAGTGGCTACAGTCGGTGGCTTCGTGCCGTTCTTGAGCCGCCCATCGATGAGCCCGCCCCGAACCTTGGCAGGCCGCCTCTGCGGCAACGCCTTGCGGTCCCTGCTGGCCCTGCTGGCAGTCGCCGCCCCCGCCGCCATGGCGCAGCCCCAGGCCGTGCGGGGTGCGGAGCCTGCCGACCACCGCTGCGGGCCGATCTACACGCGGCATTACGGGCCCTACGACTTCCGCAGCCACCGCGGATCCCTGGCCATCGTCGAGGAGTTCCACTTCGACGCCCGGGTCGAGGCCGGCATCCGCGGCATCAACGGCCCCATCGGTGGCGACATCAACTACACGCTGAAGGCGTCGCCCAACCACCACCGGGCGCTGGTGACGCTGATGAACGTCACCGCCCGCGCCAAGGTCGACCGCCTGCCCGGCATGGAGTGGCCGATGGAGTGCTACTTCGACCGCGCAATGCGTTTCAGGCCCGACGACTCGGTGGTACGTTCGCTCTACGGGCAGTGGCTGTACACGCGCAGGCGCCCGCAAGAGGCCGAGCAGCAGCTGCAGCGCGCCATCGAACTGGCGCAGGACAATGCGTTCTCGCAGTTCAACATCGGTCTTATCTACAGCCAGGCAGGCCGCCACGACTTGGCCCTGCGGCAGGCCCACCGCGCGCTGGCCATGGGGTTCCCGCGCCAGGAGCTGGTGGAGTCGCTCAAGCGCGTGAACGCCTGGCGCGAGCCCGAGGGCCCCGCGCCTGCGGCCTCCGAGCCGGCCGCGACCGCCGCCTCGCGGGCCAGCGCCAGGCCCTGAGCGAGTGCGTCGTGCTGGCGGGCCTGCGTGCGATGTGGCGGGACGAGGGCCTCCGCGTCACCTTGCTTCACGCCCTGCACCGGGCCCTGGACAAGCTCAGCGGCGGACACGCCGGGATCGTGAGCTACCTGCTGGTGACCCAGCCGCTGGGGCGCCCGGGGGCCCCGCGCCTGCGGCCCGATCCGGCGTGCGAGGTGGGCAAGGCCATGGAGCGCGACGAGGTTTGCGCCGCGTTCCCGCGGCCCGTTGCCGTGAATCGGCGCCGCTGGCAGCAGGGCGCAGCGTGCTATGCCGCCCGCGTGAGGGGCCGCTTCGCCGGCACCCTCTGGATTCAGCGCGAGCGCTACGCCGAGGACGAAGTGCGCTGCGACTTCGTGCTGTCGCGCCCGGCCGAGAGCTGCTGGGATTTCGATGTCTACGTCGAGCCTGAGTTCCGGCTCGGGCGCACCATGGCCCGCCTGTGGCAGCGCGCGGAAGACGATCTGGTTGCAGAAGGTGTCCGCTGGTCATTCAGCCGCATCTCGCGGTTCAATGCCGCATCTCTGAGGTCGCACGCCCGGCTGGGTGCACGACCGGTGGGCTCGGCCACCTTCGTTGTGGTGGGCAGCTGGCAACTGGCGCTGCTGGGGCGCTCGGGCTGGGCCTTCAGCGGGCCGCGCGGCCGGCGCCCTGAAGTCGTCCTCTGCCCCCCGGAACAAGGCCAGGCCCCGGCGTGACGCACACACGCTGACACCCTCGCCGGCCCTCTACCGGGCCCGCTTGCGCAGGTGCGTCGAGGGCGGTCCGGGGCTGCGACAGCGGCCTTGCCCGGCTCTTGCCATTGGCAAGGCTTGGTTGCAATTGCTGGCTGCAGCTTGCAGCGGGCGCCGCCGAAGATTCCGCCATGCAACCCATCGACACCGAGGCGCTGGAGAGCGCGGAAACCGTCTGCGCCGGCACTCGTGCGGACCGCACCCTGAAGCGTCGCAACGTGCTTCAAGCCCTGCTCGGCCTGGGCACCCTGTCCCTGGGTGCCTGCGGTGGCGGTGGCGACAGCACCAGCGCCGCGCCACCCTTGCAGGACAGCCCGCCTGCGACCAATGGCGTGCCATCAGCCGGCCCGCCGCCAAGCCCGACCCCCGTGCCGTCGGCGCCGCCCCCAGAGCAAGTGGCGCCATCGGCCCCCCTGCCTGCGCCGCCGCCGCCCCCGCCCCTGGAGCAAGTGGCGCCATCGGCCCCGCTGCCTGCGCCCCCGCCGCCGCCGCCCCCGCCCCCGCCGCCGCCCGTGGCCGACGGCATCGTGACCCTGCGCAACCGGCAGTTGGACTGGACGAAGCTGGTCATGTTCAGGCGCTACTTCGAGGGGGGACGCTACGAACGCTTCCAGCGCCTCGTGGTGCTTCAGGGCGCCAGCGCCACGCTCGAGTTCTACGGCTACGACTGGACGAACAACGGCCGGGCCCGCACCTTCCGGTCCAGCACCTACAGGCTGCTGGTGAGCGGCGTGGAACGCGCCAGGGCAGCGGCGGCCAGTACCGACACCGTCGGCCAGTTCACGCTGGACCTGGGTCCCATCGCAGAAGGCTGGCACGAACTCGACATCGTCGGCGCTGTCGACGAAACCTGTCCCCAGTTCTGGGTGTATGTGCAAAAGGGAGCCGCCCCCGTCAACCGCGACTGGATGCCGGTATCGCTGGGCACCTACAGCCTGGTGTTCGACACCAACGGCCGCCACTTCAGCGGTACCGTGCCTGCGCGTCTGTTGCCCACGGTCGTGCACCTTGCGGCGCGCGACACGCCAGCGTTCAGCGACGTGCTGACGCGCGACCAGCTGGTGCAGACGCGCCTCGTGCCCGTGCGGCCGGACGACGAACATCGCCCGAACCTGACGCGATCGGGGCTGATGACGACGTTCAACACGCAGTCCTACTTCTGGTCGGACTTCACGGCCGCCAAGCCCCGTGTCCCGCAGCTCGACGGCCCGCGCGGACAAGGCACGGTGGCCATGGCCACGCACCTGCAGGTGGGTCGGCGCGGCACCTACTTCTGCGACCCCTGGCGCGTGGGCCTGGTGCAGAACGACGGCGTCGTCAAGACACTGGCCGGCTACCGACACCAACCCACACCCAGCTACTTCGGTGATGAGCCAGCGCTCGAGCTGGTGGGCGACTGGAGCGCCATCCCCGAGGCCCGTCGCGGCTTCCATGAGCTGTGGGGCCTGGCCTGGGATCCCCGCACGCTGGGCACCAGCTCCACCGCGCCCAAGATCGGCGGCGAGGAGCCGCACGTGCAGGGCCCGCTGGCCTTCGTGGCCGACACGCAGAACAGCCGCATCTGTGCGCTTCGCTTCTCGCCCATTTCCCGCGAGGCGCCGGCCGTGGTGACGGAGTTCATCACCGGCCTGAACGACCCCTGGGACTGTGTGTGCGACGCCAGCGGCGTGCTGTACGTGAGCGAGCGGCTGTCGCACCGCATCGTGGCTTACGACGCCACCACGGGGGCGCAGATTCGCGTGGTGGTGTCGGGCCCCAACATGTCGGGCGTCAACGGCAGCCGACAGCCATTCCGCCGCAACACCCTGGCCATGGTGCAGTCGCAGGCCTGTGTCGGCCCCGAGGGTCTCTATCTGCAGGACGGCTGGCTGTACTTCGGATCGCGCGCCATGGAGCAGGTCAAGCGCGTCAATCTCGCCTCCGGCCAGGTGGAGGTGGTGGCCAACGTGCTGTGCGACGACAACTCGCTGTACATGAAGATCGCGGTCAGCGACGGCAGCTTCGGCCCTCGCGGCACCGTGTTCGTGGCGGCCTGGAGCGTCATCAACTACGGCTACCCGCAGGTCTACCTGCCGGATGGCCGACCCTGGGACTACGTCGCCGGCTCCGGTGAACCGGGCCTGCCGTGGGGCTCGGCCAGCTACCCCACCGCGGTGGCGGTGGGCGGCGGCCGAATGGTCCATGGGTCGGCCAACGAAGGCTTGCTGCAGCTCAGTCGCAAGCTGCCGTCAGACCCCTACCTCAGCCGCGACCGCATCGTCAGCGGACGTCGACTCTGGAAAGACCGCGGCCTCAAGCTGCTGCACGGCGATGACGGCTGGGGCCACTACGGCTTGCCCTTGCCCTGGGGGCAGCACCCCGACATCGACTACATGCTGGAGGCCAACGGTCACCGCCGCTCCTAGGCGTGTGGGCTGCACCGGCGCGGGGCTGCATTTCTGCCGCCCACGCTCCTGGTCTGCGCAGTCCGCCACAGAACGTGCAGAGCCGGGAGCAGGCCTCATCGCTACCATGGCGCGTTGACGGCAAGGGCCGTCGACGAGGCGGCGATGAGAAGTTACGGCACCAGAAAGCGCGTGATGGTCACCGGGGGGGCAGGTTTCCTCGGCTCGCACCTCTGCGAGCGCCTCATCGAGGCCGGCGACGACGTGCTGTGTGTCGACAACTTCTACACCGGCACCAAGGACAACGTTGCTCACTTGCTGGGACATCCACGCTTCGAGCTGATGCGGCACGACGTCACCTTTCCCTTGTACGTGGAGGTGGACGAGATCTACAACCTGGCATGCCCGGCCAGCCCCGTGCACTACCAGCACGACCCGGTTCAGACCACCAAGACCAGCGTGCACGGCGCCATCAACATGCTGGGCCTGGCCAAGCGGCTGAAGGCGAAGATCCTGCAGGCCAGCACGTCCGAGGTGTACGGCGACCCGCGGGTGCACCCGCAGCCCGAAGACTACTGGGGCCACGTCAATCCCATCGGTATCCGCAGCTGCTACGACGAGGGCAAGCGCTGCGCTGAGACGCTCTTCTTCGATTACCACCGCCAGCACAGGCTGCGCATCAAGGTGGCACGCATCTTCAACACCTACGGCCCGCGCATGCACCCGAACGACGGGCGCGTGGTGAGCAACTTCATCGTCCAGGCCCTGAAGGGCGAGCCCATCACCGTCTATGGTGCCGGGGCGCAGACCCGCAGCTTCTGCTACGTGGACGACCTGGTGGCCGGCCTCATGAAGCTGATGGCCACTCCGGACGAATTCACGGGTCCGGTGAACATCGGCAACCCGGGTGAGTTCACCATCCTGCAACTTGCCGAGAAGGTGATCGCGCTGACCGGCAGCCGCAGCAGCATCGTCAACAAGCCCCTGCCCAGCGACGACCCGATGCAGCGCAAGCCCGATCTCGCGCTGGCGCGCCAGCACCTGCAGTGGGAGCCCACCACGGCACTGGAGCCCGGGCTGCGCCGCACCATCGACTACTTCGCGGCGCATCTGGCGCGCGCCTGAGGCGCCGCGGCCGCTGCGTGACCCCGGCATGAGCCAGACGCGTGTCACCGTCGTCATCCCGGCCTACAACTGTGCCGGCACCGTGGCCGAGACCCTGGACAGCGTGCTCGCGCAGAACCATGCTGCGACCGAGGTGGTGGTGGTGAACGACGGCAGCCGGGATGAGACGCTGCAGGTGTTGCGCCGGTTCGGTGACCGCATTCGCGTGATCGACCAGCCCAACGCCGGGCCGCCGGCCGCGCGCAACACCGGCCTGCGCGCCGCGCGGGGCGAGTACATCGCCTTCCTGGACGCCGACGACGTGTGGGTGCAGGGCAAGCTGGCGGCGCAGGCCCGCCACCTGGACGCCAACCCCGACGTGGGCACCGTGTTCACCGACTGGCATGTCTGGAAGCCCGAGCCCGACGGCAGCTTCCGCCGCCGCCCGGCGATCGAGGCGCGCCACGTGGACGACCGCATGGACCCTGCGCTGTCGGGCTGGCTGTACACGCGGCTGCTGTTCACCAGCGAGTTGCTGACCTCCACCGTGATGATGCGCGCCAGCCTCGTGCAGCGCATCGGCGACTTCGACCCGCGCCTGTGGAACGGGGACGACTACGACTACTGGCTGCGCGCCTCGCGCGAGGGCAAGATCACCAAGCTTGCCAGCATCGGCGCGCTGTACCGCATCCTGCCCGACAGCGTGTCTCGCCGGCCGCGTGACATCAACTACGAGCTTGAGGTGGTGAAGGCGGCCCTCGACCGCTGGGGCCGCTGCGGGCCCGATGGCAGCGAGGCCGATGCCACTGCGGTGCAGCTGCGCCTGGATGAGCTGCAGGTCGCCCACGCCCACGGCCACCTGTTGCGGGGCAGCGCCGAGCTGGCGCTGCGCACCTACCGCCAGCTGCTCGCCCGGCACCCGATGCAGCCGCGGCTGTGGCTGAACGCCGCCCGTGCAGCACTGAAGGCGCGCGACCAGAGGCGCGCCGTGGCCCCGGCATGACGGCCCTGCGCGGCGCCGCCGCGCCCCGCGCCACGCCACCCGTGCCCCCAGCATGACCACCGTCCGCCGAGCCCTCGCCCTCGCGTTCCTGGAGCGCTACCTCACGGTGGCGCTGGCGCTGGGCAGCAACATGCTGCTGGCGCGGCTGCTGACGCCGCACGAGATCGGCGTGTACGCCGTCTCGCTGGCGGTGATCGGCGTGGCGCAGGTGCTGCGCGAGTTCGGCATCGGCAACTACCTGATCCAGGAGAAGGAACTCGGCGACGAGCACCTGCGCACCGCGTTCGGCCTCTCGCTGCTGCTGGGGGGCGCGCTGTTCGTGGTGGTGTTCGCCGCCGCACCGCTGGCCGCGGGCTTCTACGGCGAACCCGCGATGACGCAGACGCTGCGCATCGCCGCGCTGAACTTCCTGGTGCTGCCCTTCTGCACCGTTCGACTGGCGCTGTTGCGGCGAGACATGGCGTTCAAGGCGCTTCTGGTCGTGACCGTTGCGGCCACCGTGCTCAGCCAGGTCGCGACGGTGGCCATGGCCTGGAGCGGGCTCGGTCCGAACAGCATGGCCATCGGCTCCGTGCTGCTCAATGTCGCCATGTCGGTGGGCGGCTTCATGGCACACCACGACAAGCGAATCCTTGCGCCCTCCCTGCGCCTGTGGCGGCCATTGCTCCGCTTCGGCGGCCAGAGCGCCCTCACCAACGTCATCACCAGCGTCTCCATCGACGTGAACGACCTGGTCGTGGCCAAAGTCCTGGGGTTCGGGCCTGTGGCCATGCTGAGCCGTGCACAGGGGCTGATGAACTTGTTTCACCGCGACGTGATGGGAGCGGTCAGGAATGTCGCCTTCCCGGCGTTCGCGAAAGCAAACCGCGACGGGCAGGCGATGACCGAGCCACTCGCGAAGGCCGCAGCACTCGTGACGGCGCTTGCATGGCCTTTCTACATCCTCGTGAGCGTCTACTCGCTGGAGGCCCTGAGGCTGCTGTTCGGAAGCCAATGGGACGCGGCCGCCCGGCTGGTGCCGTTCTTCTGCGCAGCCGGGGTTCTGAGCGCGATGACCACGCTGTCTTCAACCGCCGTCATGGCGGTGGGGCGGATCGACCTCGTAACCAGGGCGGAACTCATCATTCAGCCAGCGAAGCTGGCGTTGATCGTCACGGCGGTGGTCGTCCATGCAAGGGTTGAAGCCGCTGCGGTGGCCTACGCGACCGCGGCGCTCATGGCCACGCCCATGCTGCTGTGGATCTCCAACCGGGCCCTGCCCGGATCCGCCATCGCGATCCTTCGGGCCAGCCGCACCAGTCTTCCGATCGCGGCGGCGGTCGCTCTGCCCGCACTCGGGGTGGCCGGCGCCTATGGGTTCGACCGGCATGAGCCCATCCCTTTGGTGGTTCTTGCCGCTGCGGTCGTGGCATCGCTGGCGCTGGGCGTGGCTTGCGCCGAGGTGCTGGGCCACCCGGCTTCGAGGGAGCCTGCCTACATGCGCATGAAGCAACGGATGCGTCGACTGTCGCAAGTCGCCGGCTAAGGCACGAAGAGCGAGAACAGCCGGAGACACACCATGAGATATGAACAGCTTCATCGCCGAGAGATCGCCTTTCGGCTGTGCCGGGCCCTCGAGCGGCGCGAGCTTCCGGGAGCCTGGAGGCTGAGGAACTGGCTGCTCGGCACCGACTTTGCCGCGCACGCCACGGGAATCATTCGATGCAGCACGAACCACGGCTTCGACATCGTCATTGACCCGGCCGCCGACAAGGGCGTGGAGCGCTCGATCGTCAATGAAGGCACCTACGAAGAAGGGACGCTGCACGTGATGTCGAAAGTGCTGCGCCCGGGGTGCACCTTCCTGGACATTGGCGCGAACGTCGGGCTCATGTCCTTGTTTGCGTCACGCCTGGTGGGAGCGGCGGGTGTCGTGCACAGTTTCGAACCGTTGCCTGAGATCGCATCCCTCCTCGAGGCCAGCGCGCAGATCAACGGGCTCGACAACATCCAGGTTCACCGCCTCGCCCTGGGCGCGACAGCCAGCGAACGCACACTCCATCGCAATCCCCAGGTCAATCGCGGCAGCGCTTCCCTTGCTTGGGGTTCGGCCGGCGGAACCTCGACCGACGTCTGGGTCGACAGTCTGGATCACTGGTCGCAGACGTGGCCGCTGCACCGGGTTGCGATGGTGAAGATCGATGTCGAGGGCTGGGAGCTTGAGGTGCTCCGGGGTGGCCAGGCCTTCTTTCGTCGGCCTGAAAGGCCCGTGGTCTGCATCGAGTTCAGTGACGAACACCCGCTGGAGGGCGGGACGCTGGGTGATCTTTACTCGGCCATGACCAGCCTGGGCTACAGGGCCTATGTCCTCAGCCGCACGAAGGCCGCACCATCACCCCTGCGGCCCGCCGACGCCGCTTCGCTGCCGCGGCATGACAACGTCTTCTTCTTCCCGGCTGACAGGCCAGCCCGGTACCTCGGGCTTGAGTGGGTCGCCTGAAGTGGGCCGGCTGGCGCTGCATCGGCGCAGGTTCGCGGCCGGGGCCGGCCATGCGTGATCTTCTGCGCGCGGCCAAGCAGCGTTGGTGGCGCCTGCATGCGCAGCGGGCAGCGGTTCGGTTTTGGCTTGAGCTTCGCCTGCTGGCGCTCCGGAACGCCACGTCGGCCCGGCCCGTGATCGGCACGGTGGCGGTCGCGGTGTCGTTGACGACACACGGGCCGCGGATCGAGTCGGTCCACCTGGCGATCGAGTCCATCGTCCGGTCGCCCGACAGGCCTCGCAGACTGATCCTCTGGCTGGACAGCCGGGAGGCGCTCGCGAATCTGCCGCGCTCGATCAGGCGGTTGCAGGCGCGCGGACTGGAGGTTCGCGTGTGCGACAACTTCGGCCCTCACACCAAGTACTTTCCGTACGTGCAGGCAGTCCCTGCGGACCCCGTGCCGCTGGTGACGGCGGACGATGACCTGATCTACCCTGTCGGCTGGCTCGCGGGCCTGTATGCGGCCCATCGCCGGGAGCCGGACTTGATTCACTGCTACCGGGCGCGGACCGTGGTGCTCGACGAACGCGGCATCCGCCCTTACGCCGAGTGGCCGCTGTGTCACGGGCGCTTGGCCGCGCCGACGAACTTTCTGACGGGCGTCTCGGGCGTCATCTACCCGCCGCGCTTTCTTGCCCAGCTCCGTGCGCTCGGCCGTGCATTCGCGGACTGCTGCCCGAAGGCCGACGACATCTGGCTGAACGTCGTGGCGCTGCGTCATGGGTTCAAGGTCCGGCAGATTCAGGACGAGGCGCTCGACTTCCCGGCGCTTCCCGGATCACAGGGTCAGGCTCTCTGGCCCTCCAACCAATTCGGAGGGGCCAACGATAGGCAGATCGCCCGCACTTACGGACCAAGGGACCTTGTTCTGCTGCGCGGCAGCGCCGGTTGACGCCTGATCGGGAACAGCATGCCCCGCGTCGCCCTCCTGTGCCCCGGTCTCGGCCGTGTCCTGCGCGGACACGAGAGCTTCGCGCGGAGCCTGTTCGACCTCGTCGCCGATCGCCTTGACATCACCCTGTTCAAGGGCGGCGGTCCGGCCAGCGAGCGCGAGCGCGTGGTGCCCTGCGTGCCGCGCGATGCCGCCTGCCTGGGTGGCGCGCAGCTGCCCGTGTCGCCCCGCTGGCAGGCCTCGGCGCTGGGCCAGGAGCGCATGCGGGTGGAGTGCGAGACCTTCGCGTGGGCCGCGCTCGGCCCGCTGCTGGAGGGCGGCTACGACGTGATCCACTGCCTCGATCGCGACGTGGCCCGCGTGGTCCACGCCAACCGCCACCTGTTCCGCAGGACCCCGACGCTGCTGTTTTCCAACGGCGGCGCGATGCCGGCCGCCGACCTGCCGCCCTGCGACTTCGTGCAGGAGCACACCGGGCTCAACCTGCGGCACAGCCTCCAGGGGCGCAGCTTCCTGATTCCGCACGGGGTGGACACCACCCACTTCCGCCCCGGCGCGCCCAGTGACTTCCGACTGCGCCATGGCATACCGCCTGCTGCACCGCTGCTCATCAGCGTGGGCACCATCTGCCATTGGCACAAGCGCATGGACCACGTCATTCGCGAGGTGGCCGCCGCGGGCGACGGCCTGCACCTGGCCATCGTGGGCCAGGACAGCGACGACGCCGACGCCATCCGTGCGCTGGGCCGCGAGCTGCTCGGCCAGCGCGTGCACTTCGACTCGTTGCCCCACGACAGGCTGCCCGCGGCCTACGCCGCAGCCGACGCGTTCGTGCTGGGCAGCCTGTTCGAGACCTTCGGCATCGTCTACATCGAGGCCATGGCCATGGGCCTGCCGGTGATCTGCACCCGGCACCCCAACCAGCGCAGCATCGTGCAGGAGGGCGTGTTCGTGGACATGGCCCGGCCCGGCGCATTGGCCGCGGTGCTGGGCGCCGAGCACCGCGCGCTCTGGCCCGAAGTCGGACGGCGCGGACTGGCCGTGGCGCGCGAGCAGTACGACCTGCAGCACCTGAAGCAGCAGTACCTGTCCAGGTACGCCGAGATCGCCGGCCGGGCCCGGCCGCTGCCGCACTGGAACCTGAGGCGCCGTCTGCACCAGAACGTGTGGGGCACGTGGCGCCACCTCGCGCGCAAGCTGCACGGGCAGGCCGAATGAACCGCGACACGTCGGCGCTGTCCACGCTGGGTGGAACCCTTGCGCTGGGTGCGGCCTGGTGGCAGGTGGCCCGGAGTCGCTGCGCTGCGCACCCTGCCGATTCGCGCCACCTTGCGCTGCTGGCCTGGGCCCTGCCTCCCAACTCCAACGCGGGCGTCCACCGCCCGTTGTCGTTTCTGCGGCACGGAGCCCGACTGGGATGGCGCTTTTCCACGTTCCAGGGGCTGGCACCGGCCAACCAGTCGCAGCACGGCGACGAGCTCCTGGCGCGCATGCCCGACGGTGTGCGCAGGGTGGTGGTGCCCGATCCGGAGAGACCCGCCAGCTGGCGCGTGTTCCCCAAGGTGGATGGAGGCTTTGCGGGCGCTGTGCAGGCCGCGCAGCTGGCCATCGGCCAGCTGCGCGAGGACCCGCCGTCGATCGTGCTCGCGTCCGGGCCTCCCTTCGCCATGTTCATCGCGGCCCGGTGGGTGGCTGCGCACTTTGGCGTTCCGCTCGTTCTGGACTATCGTGACGAGTGGACGGAATGCCCGTTCGACTTCGTGAGCGCAGGGCCTGACGACCGACGCTACGAACAGGCCTGTCTGGCATCGGCCCAGGCGGTGATCTTCACCACCGAGTCTCACCGCGAGCACCAGTTGCGGGTGTTCCCGGCTCTGGCGCGGGAGCGCACCCATGTGCTTCCCAATGGCTGGGAGGCGGAGGACTTTGCCGACGCTGCCACGGAGTCACCCGTGGTTCGGCGAGAGGGGCCGCTTCGGCTGGCCCACGTCGGCACGCTGTCGGGCCACACCTCGCCGCAACACTTCGTCGATGCGCTGGACGCAGCCCTGGATGCCGAGCCTTCGTGGCGCCGCAGGCTCGCGATCGAGTTTGTGGGCCGGCGTTCGCCGGCCGAGCATGCGGCGCTGATGCGCAGCAGGCATGCGGACCTGATCACGACCGTCGACCACGTCTCCAAGGCTGACGCCGTCAAGCGCATGCGGCACGCCGACGCGCTGCTGCTGCTGGCCGCCTCTGCGCTGGAGCGCTATCTGCCCGGCAAACTCTTCGACTACGTGGCGGCCAGACGCCCGGTGCTGGTCTGCGGGTGGCCGGGCGAGAGCAGTGCGGCGCTCGTCGATCAACTGGGCATGGGGGTGTTGTGCCGGCCTGATCGGCCCGGCGCCATGCTCGAGGCCCTGTCGGCGCTGGAGGCGCGGCGCCATGCGGCCACAGACCCCCGGGTGGAGCCCTGGCTGCACCGCCATCGCCGCGACCTCGTGGCGCAGGCGGCTTTCGATTTGTTCGCACAGCTGTGCTTGCGATGAAGGTCGCCGTCGTCATCCCCACGTTCAACCGCCGCCGCTGCATCGGTGCCGCCATCGACTCGGCGCTGGCCCAGGCCAGCCCTGACTTGCAGGTGGAGGTGCTGGTGGTGGACGACGGCTCCACCGACGACACGCTGTCCTGGCTCGCCCAGGCTTATGCCGGCCGGCCCGTGCAGGTGCTGGCCAACGCCGGCCGCAAGGGCCCGGCGGGCGGCCGCAACACCGGGCTGGCCGCGGCGCAGGCCCGGGGCGGATTCGACGCGGTGGCCCTGCTGGACAGCGACGACCGTTTCCTGCCCGGACACCTGGCCGAGGCCACAGCCCTGATGACCGCCGAGCCCGGCGTGCAGGTGGTGTTCGGCCGCGCCCGCTACGTGCAGGGTGGAGCCGAGGTGTCCTACATGGGCCAGGCGTTCGATCGCAAGCTGGGCGCCTCGCCGGTGCTGCGGCGCACCGAGGCCTGGACGGCGTTCGATCCCGGCACCTTCTTCGCCAGCCTGTTGCGCCACGGCTGCTGGTTCAACCTGTCCAGCGTCGTGCTCGCCACGGCGGCAGCGGGTGAGCGCATGCAGGAGGAGCTTCGTGTCTCGGAGGACTACGAGTTCTGGGTGCGGCTGTCGCGGCGCCATGGGTTCGCTTGCCTGCACCGCCCGCAGATCGACTACGCACTGGGCGACGACAACATCTCCTTCGAGGCCGACAAGGCCGACAAGGCCGTCGAGGGGCACTCGCCGCAGCTTCTGCGGGCTTTGGAGATCATCGCCGGCTACGAGGGCCTCGGGGCCGCAGAACATGCCGTGCTGGCCGAGCAGCGCGCCAGCGTGCTGTTCGACTGGGGTTGGCGTGCGCGCCAGGCGGGGCGCATCGCCGAGGCCTGGCACCTGCACCGGCGCTCCTTGCGTCTGGGCCGACGGGCGGCGAACCTGGCCGCCTTGCTGAAGTTGCTGCCGCACCTGGCCGTGCGACGCCGCAGGCGCAGGACACCACGCTGACGCGACTCATGTCTTCACAGGCGCTGAGGCTCCTGCCGGCAAATGTCACGCAACGGGCCGGGATCGGCCCACGGCCTGCCCGCCACGAGCGCAGACTCGCGGGCGGCCCAAGCCGGCTGCGGCGCGCAAGACCCGACAACGCAGTCTTCGTCCACCACCGATGCCCTTGCCCACTCCTGCCCCCCTGCTGCTCGGCCGGCCGCGGTTTGCCGACGCCGACTGCCAGAGACTCGCCCAGGCCGGCCGTCATGTCGATGCCTGGGACCTGGCCTTCCAGCGCCACGGTTTGTCAGCACCCGCGCACGTGCAAGGTGGCTTTGCCGTCGCGCTGCCGCAGCCCGACGGCCAGGTCTGGATGGCGGCCGATCGCATGGGCCAGCAGACCCTGTGCTACGCCCAGCAAGCCGGGCAGTTGCGCTACGCCGAGCGTGCCGACGCCTTGGCGCCGGGCGGGATGGACGCGATCGATCCGCAGGCGCTGTACGACTACCTCCTGCACCACTGCATCCCATCTCCCCGCACGGTGTTCCGCGGCGTGCAGCGCCTGGAGCCCGGGCACAGCGCCCACTTCGACGGCCGGATGCTGCGCACCGAGGCCTTTTGGGCGCCCCGCTTCGAAGAGCCGGTCTCGGCCGACTTCGGCCGCTGCCGCGATGAGTTCCGCCGCCTGCTGCAAGAGGCCGTCGCCCGCGATCTGGAGCCTGGCGGCAAGGCCGCCTGCTTCCTGAGCGGCGGCACCGACAGCTCCACGGTCGCCGGAATGATCGGCCAGGTGGCAGGTCGACCGGCCGCCACCTACGCCATCGGCTTTGAGGCGCAGGGCTACGACGAGATGGCGTTCGCACGCATCACGGCCCGGCACTTCCGCACCGAGCACCACGAGTACTACGTGACGCCGGCCGACCTGGTGGCAGGCATCGGCACCGTGGCGCGCCACTACGACCAGCCCTTCGGCAACAGCTCGGCCCTGCCCGCCTACTGCTGCGCCAGGTTCGCGCGCGAAGACGGCGTGACGCGGCT
>JAUMBF010000143.1:0-37264 GCA_032115875.1 Rubrivivax sp. | reverse complement strand
CCAGTCCGGGTGGTCGATGACGCGCCGCACGTCGGCGTCCGAGGTGATGCGCACCAGCGTGCGGGCCAGCGCCGGCAGACCGAAGGTGTTGTGCTCACGCAGGCTCGCGCGCTGCTGCACCTGCAGGGAGCTGGAGAAGTCGGTCATGCGAGAATTTTGGCGCATCGCACCGCCCGCATCCGCGCCAGCGCCCACCGACTTCCATGCCCAGTTTCGACACCGTCATCGAACCCGATCTGGTCGAGTTGAAGAACGCCGTCGACCAGGCGAACAAGGAAATCGGCACCCGCTTCGACTTCAAGGGTTCCAGCGCCAAGGTGGAGTTCGCCGACAAGAGCGCCAAGGACCGCGAGATCACGCTCTTCGGCGACAGCGACTTCCAGCTCGAACAGGTGCGTGACGTGCTGCTGGCCCGCCTGGCCAAGCGGGGCGTCGACATCCGCTTCCTCGATCTGTCGGCCAAGCCGGTCAAGCTCGGCGGCGACAAGCTCAAGCTGCCCGTGTCGGTGAAAAGCGGCATCGACGCCGAGGCAGCCAATCAGGTGCAGCAGGCGCTGAAGGCCAGCAAGCTCAAGGTGCAGGGCGCCATCCAGGGCGATACGGTGCGCGTCAGCGGCACCAAGAAAGACGACCTGCAGGCCGCCATCGCGCTGCTGCGCAAGGCGCTGCCAGACCTGCCGCTGTCCTTCAACAACTTCAGGAGCTGAACCGCGCGCCTCGCGCCTGGGGCGGCGCCTTGTCGCCCGCGGAACAGCCGCGCATCGAACGCGCGTGCTACAACGTGCCGCGCTGACGGAGACCCCATGGACCTGAACTTCACCCCCGAGGAACTCGCGTTCCGCCAGGAGGTGCGCGACTGGGTGCACCAACACCTGCCTGAAGACATCGCGCACAAGGTGCGGCACGCGCTGCGGCTGTCGAAGGAAGACCACCAACGCTGGGCGCGGATCCTCGGCGCCAAGGGCTGGCTGGGCTGGGGGTGGCCCCAGGCGTTTGGCGGCCCCGGCTGGAACGGCGTGCAGAAGCATCTGTTCGAGGAAGAACTGGCGCTGGCCTGCGCACCCCGCGTCATCCCCTTCGGCCCGGTGATGGTGGCCCCGGTGATCATGGCCTTCGGCACGCCCGAGCAGCAGCGGCGCTTCCTGCCCGGCATCGCCAGCGGCGAGGTCTGGTGGAGCCAGGGCTACAGCGAGCCCGGATCGGGCTCCGACCTGGCCAGCCTGAAGTGCCGGGCGGAGCGCCAGTCAACGGGCCGCGGCGACGTCTACATCGTCAACGGTCAGAAGACCTGGACGACCCTGGGCCAGTACGGCGACTGGATCTTCTGCCTGGTGCGCACCAGCACCGAGGGCAAGCCGCAGACCGGCATCAGCTTCCTGCTCATCGACATGAAGTCGCCCGGCATCACCGTGCGCCCGATCATCCTGATGGACGGCGAGCACGAGGTCAACGAGGTCTGGTTCGACAATGTCGTTGTGCCCGCCGACAACCTGATCGGCGAAGAGAACAAGGGCTGGACCTATGCCAAGCACCTGCTGGCGCACGAGCGCACCAACATCGCCGACGTCAACCGCGCCAAACGCGAGCTGGAGCGCCTCAAGCGCATCGCCAAGGCCGAGGGGGTGTACGAGGACGTCCGCTTCCGCGACCAGATCGCGCTGCTCGAGGTGGACATCGTGGCGCTGGAGATGCTGGTGCTGCGCGTGCTGAGCGCCGAGAAGGCGGGCAAGCAGAGCCTGGACATCGCGGGCCTGCTGAAGATCCGCGGCAGCGAAATCCAGCAGCGCTACAGCGAGCTGATGATGCAGGCCGCCGGCCCCTTGAGCCGCGCCTACGTGCACGAGGCCATGGAGGCGGGCTGGCAGGGCGACCTCGCCTTTCCGGGCTCGATCGTGCCGCTGGCCGCGACCTACTTCAACTACCGCAAGACCACCATCTACGGCGGCAGCAACGAGGTCCAGCGCAACATCGTCGCGCAGACCGTGCTCGGCAGCTGAGGGAGACACCGGCCATGGACTTCGACTTCACCGACGACCAGGACGCCCTGCGCGACGCCGTGCGCCGCTGGGTCGACAAGGGCTTCGGCTTCGAGCGCCGCCACGCGCTGGCCAGGGCCGGCGGCGCCACACGCGCCGTGTGGGGCGAGCTGGCCGAGCTGGGCCTGGCGGGCCTGGTGGTGCCCGAGGCCCACGGCGGCATGGGCTTCGGTGCCGTCGAGGCGATGGTGGTGGCCGAGGAGCTGGGCCGCGGCCTCGTCAACGCTCCCTATGCCGCTGCGGCGCTGATGGCGCCGGCCCTGCTGGCCGAAGCGCCAACGGCTGTGCAGACCGCGTGGCTGCCCGGCATCGCCAGCGGGGAGGCTCTCCTGGTGCCGGCGCTGCATGAGCGTGCCAGCCGCCACCGCTGGCAGCGTGTCGCCGTGCGTGCCCGTCCGGCCGGCGATGGCTGGGTGCTCGACGGCGCCAAGTGCGTGGTGCCGGCCGGTGACGAGGCCGACGCCTTCGTCGTGTCGGCGCGCCACGCCGGGGCCGACGACGGCGAGGCCGGGTTGGGGCTGTTCATCGTCAAGCGCACCGATGCCCGCGTGGTGGGCTACGCCACGCAGGACGGCGCCCGCGCGGCCGACCTCCACCTGGCCGCCGCCCCGGCCGTGCTGTTGCAGGCCGAAGGCGCGGCCACGCTGGCGCGGGCCATCGACGTCGGCAGCGCCGGGGTCTGTGCCGAGGCCGTGGGTCTGATGGACCGCCTCGTCGGCATCACCGTCGAGTACATGAACACGCGCAAGCAATTCGGCACCACGCTGGCCAGCTTCCAGGCTCTGCGCCACCGCATCGCCGACGTGAAGATGCAGCTGGAGCTCGGCCGCTCGATGAGCTACTACGCCACGCTCAAGCTCGGCGAGGTGCCCGCCGCGCGCCAGCGCGCCCTTGCCCAGGCGCGCGTGCAGCTGGGCCAGAGCATGCGCTTCGTCGGCCAGCAGTGCATCCAGCTCCACGGCGGCATCGGCTGCACCGACGAGTACGTCGCCAGCCATTGCTTCAAGCGCCTGACGATGCTGGAGATGACGCTGGGCGACACGCTGCACCACCTGGGCGAGGTGTCGGCGCGCATGCAGGACACGGCTGGCGTGTTCGCCTGAGCATCGACACCGGGCCGCCGCGCGCGGCCGAAGCGGACTGACAATCGAGGCATGAACGCGGCGCCGTCCCTGCCTTACGCAGGAACCCTCACCGACGTCGCCGGCCTGGCGGTGGGTCACGCAGCCATGTCCGGCCGGCCCACCGGCTGCACCGTGGTGCTGTGCCCGGAAGGCGCCAGCGCGGGCGTGGCGCAACGGGGCGGCGCGCCGGGCACGCGCGAGACCGACCTGCTGAGGCCCGAGAACGCCGTGCCGGTGGTGCACGGCCTGCTGCTGACCGGCGGCAGCGCATACGGGCTCGACGCCGCGGGCGGCGTGCTGCGCTGGCTGGCCCGGCGCGGGCACGGCCTTGCCGTCGGGCCGGCGCGGGTGCCCATCGTGCCGGCGGCGGTGCTCTTCGACCTCTGGCTGGGCGACGCCGCCATCCACCCCGATGCCGGCTGCGGCGAGGCCGCCTGCGAGGCGGCGTCGACGGCCGCGCCCGCCCAGGGCAACCACGGCGCCGGGCTGGGCGCCAGCGTCGGCAAGCTGTTCGGCATCGCACGGGCGATGAAGGGCGGCGTCGGCTGTGCGTCGCTGCGGGTGGGCGGTGTCACGGTGGCGGCACTGATGGTGGTCAACGCCGTCGGCGACGTGATCTCGGCCGACGGGCAGCCGCTGGCCGGCGCGCGCAGCCCCGATGGCACGGCACTGCACGGCACGGCGCAGGCCCTGAGGGCCGGTGAGCGGGCCGGCACGCCCGTGCTGCCGCCGGCCGGCTCGGCGACCACGATCGGCGTCGTCGCCACCGACGCGCCGCTGAACAAGCTGCAAGCCCACCAGCTCGCCGGGCTGGCCAGCCACGGTCTGGCGCGCGCCATCGACCCGCTGACGCTGCACGACGGCGACACGCTGTTCGCACTGGCCACCGGGCGCCCCGGGGCCGTGGGGCTGCCCGACCTGTCAACCCTGGGCGCGCTGGGCGCCGAGGTCGTGGCACGCGCCATCCGCAACGCCGTGTGGCACGCCGCGCCGCTGGTGGCGCACGGCCTGCCCGCGATGCGCAGCCCCGCCGCGTGAGCACGCCGCGCCAGCGCTGGGCCGACGTCCTGTTCCGCCAGGGCTTCGGCACCCGCCACGAGTGCCTGGGGCTCCTGGCCGCCGGCCAGGTGCGCCACGGCAACACCCCCGTGACCGACCCGCAGGCCATGGTGGAGACGGCGGGTCTGCGGTTCGAGGTCGGCGGCGTGCACTGGCCGTGGTGCGAACACGCCCTGGTGCTGCTGCACAAGCCGGCCGGCGTGGAGTGCTCGCGGACCCCGCGCGACCATCCCGGCGTGCTCTCGCTGCTGCCGGCGCCGCTGCGCCGCCGCGGCGTGCAGCCGGTGGGTCGGCTGGATGTCGACACCACCGGGCTGCTGCTGCTGACCGACGACGGCGGCCTGATCCACCGCCTCACCCATCCGAAGCGGCACGTCGCCAAGGTCTATCTCGCGACGACGCGCCATCCGGTGGACGCCGCGACGGCCGCGGCCCTGTGCGCGGGGGTCGTGCTGCACGACGACCCGGCCCCGGTGCGCGCGGCGGCCTGCGAGGTGCTGGACGCGCACACGCTGCGCCTGACGCTCACCGACGGCCGCTACCACCAGGTCAAGCGCATGGTGGCGGCGGTGGCCAACCGTTGCGAAGCGCTGCACCGGGTGTCGTTCGGGCCCTGGGTGCTGCCGGCCGACCTGCCGGCGGGGCAGTGGCGGTGGGCGGTTGCGCCCGGGTCTAGCTGAGGCCAGCCTCGCGCACGAAGGGCAGTTGCTCGGCCCAGAAGGCGCGGTCGCAGCGCTCCCAGGCGTGGCAACCGAAGGGCAGTCGCTGGCCGTTGAGCTCGAGCATGCGCCGCGGCGCCACCTCGAACGCGAAGTCCAGCGCCTGCTCCGGCATGGGCACGCGGAAGAACGGGCACACCGCCGGCACGAGCAAGCCCCAGAAAACGTCCTCGTTGGAGGTGGGCAGCAGCGGCGGCCGGTTGTAAGCCAGCCACCAGCCGTGCTTGAGCCAGCGCACCAGCCGAGGCAGCACCGCCGGGCTGCCGCTGCGCGACTTCACGGTGTTGGGCACGTGCCGTGGCGTGGCCAGCACCCTGTCGAAGTGGTCGAGTCTGCGCAGCGAGAAGCCGCCGTTGCCCACACCGACCATGCGCAACGGTTCGCTTGGCTCACTGCCGCCCTCGAACCAGGGCGCGCCGACATAGGAGAACCCGCTCGCGCACCAAGCCTCGAGCTGGTCGGACAGCACCAGGCAGTCGGTCTGCGCGATGAGCAGGTGGCTGTAGCCCGCGAAAGCGCCGTAGAACACGCGCGACATCATCAGTCGGTTGTAGCCCTTGATGCCTTCGAAGAAACGGTCGTCGAAGGCCTTCCAGCGCAGGCGGCCGCCGAAGGGCGCGCACTGCGCCTGCATCCAACCCGCCAGACGCTCGGGCCCCACCAGGAACACGGGATGGTGGCCCAGCACGCCCACCGTGCGTTCGATCGACATCCGCTCGGCCGCGGACAATGCGGTCTTGTAGACGGGGATGGCAACCGCAGGGAGGGTGGCGATGGCAGAGGCAGGCATCAGGGAGCGGGCACGACCGGCTGCGCCGGGCTGGCGCGCCATGATCGTACGCGTTGCCCCGCGTCCACCCGGGGCCACCGCATGACACCGCCCGCCCCGGCTGGGCCGCACGCCATCCGCGCGTTGGCGCTGGCCGCCGACCCCGCCTCCACCATCACCGAGATCCGCATTGCCAGCCCGCTGGCGCCGCTGGTCGCGGCGGGACGCCTCAGCCTGCTCACCCGGGCCTGGCATGAGACCGGGCCTGACGACCTCGACGGCATCGAGCTGCTGATCGGCCAGCGCCCGATCTCGGCTCGCCACCTGCGGCTGCTGCAGGCCGCGCACGAGCGCGGCACCGCCGTGGTGGTGGACATCGACGACCTGCTCACCCAACCGGCGCCGCACCTGCTGTCTCACGCCACGCTGGCGCGGCAGGCGCCCTGGGTGGAGCGCGCTCTCGACGAGGCCGACCGCGTGAGCGTGAGCACGCCCCGGCTGGCCGAGGCGCTGGCCGCGCCGGGCCGGGTGCTGTGCGTGGTGCCGAACTACGCCTCGCCGACGGCGCGGCGCCAGGCGGCGGCAGCCACCGCTTCTGGCGACGGTGTCGTCGCCGCCAGCGTGCTGCTGGCGGCCTCCGATGCCGTCGCCGCAGGGCCGGCCTTTGAGGCCCTGCGCCGGCTGCAGGCGGCGCGAGGCGCGCAGTTGCGCGTGGTGGCGGTGGGGCCCGTGGCGGCATCGGCCACGGCCGCCGGGCTCGAGGTGGAGGCACGGCCGCTGATGCCGCGCGATCGCTTCCTGGCCTTCGCGGCCGCCCTGCCCCGAGCCGTGGCCGTGATTCCGCTGGACGACAGCGCGTTTTCGGCGGGCAAGAGCGCGGTCAAATGGTTCGACTTCGCAGCCGCCGGCCTGCCCACCCTCATGTCGGATCGCCCGCCGTACCGCGACGTGGTCGAACACGGCCGCACCGGCTGGCTGCTGCCCGACGACGCCGACGCCTGGACCGAGGCGCTCACCCGCGCACTGGACGACTCCACGCTGTGCAGGCGTGTGGCCGACGCCGCCGAGCAATCCGTGCTCGCGCGGCACTCGATGGCGCGCTGCACCGAAGCATGGCGCGCGCTGGTGGACGAGCTCGAAGCTGCGCGCGCCGCCGGGCAGGTGCGCCAGCGCAGCCCCGCCTGGCATCGGCGGCTGTCGGCGCCCTGGCACCGGTTGGCGGTGGCGCTCCGCCGCGCCAACCGGGCGCGCCTGGCAAAACGACAGCGGCGCTCGCTGGGTTGACCTTGCCGCCGCGGCGGCGCAGTCAGAGCCTGCGAAGCCATGAATCGCGCCCGCGCCGGGGTGGCCACGGGCCCTGGGCAAGGCGCGGCGCGCAGCCCGCACTTGACGTGCCGGCCAGCAGCGCGACGCGGCCCAGATCCCTTGGGTACCTCGGCCCTTCGGGGTGCCCCCGCACGCCGCCCAATCCGCGTTGCGATTGCTCTCAGGCGCCAGGCCCCAGCGCGGACAGGCGGCGCAGGCGCAGGCCGAGGTAGGTGCCCAGGGTGCGCAGGACCCCGGGCCAGTCGCCGCTGCGCCGCAGCGCATCGGCATCGCGCAGCAGACGCCTCTGGTGGGGCCACAGCTCGCGCTGGCCCGGCCGGCGCGCGAACTCGCCGCGAATCAGCTCGCGCACCTCGGCCAGGAACACCGGATCGCTGGCGTTGGCGCTCAGGCCGGTGGCGGCATAGTCGCTCACCACCACGTCCATCCAGCGCAGCGGCGCCAGGAAGGCCGCGCGCAGGTTGAAGGCCCAATCGGCGTAGACCCGGTAGCGCAGGTCGAAGCCGCCGAGGGTGTCGAACAGGCTGCGGCGGTAGAAGATGGCCTGCTGGCACACGTTGACGGCCATCAGCCGCGTCAGCGGCATCGGCCCGGCGTAGCGCCCGCCGGGCGGCACCTGGCAGAGGTTGGGCGCCATCATGCGCACATCGCCATGCACGAGGCTGGCGTCGCCAGCGGCCATGAGGTGCGGCGCCACGCGTTCCAACGTGTCGGGGGCATGCAAGCGGTCGTCGCTGCCCAGCACCAGGAACCAATGCCCGCGCGCCAGCGCCACACCGCGGTTGATGGCGTCGTAGACGCCCGCGTCGGGGCGTGAATCCACCACCACGGACGGCAGCGCGGGGATGGCGGCCTTCGCCAGGGCGAGCGTGCCGTCGCGCGAAGCACCGTCACTGACGACGAGCTCGAAGTCGCGCCAGGTCTGCACGGCCAGCGATTGCAGCGCGCCGCCGAGCACGGCCTCGCTGTTCATGGTCGGCACGATCACCGAGACCAGGGGCCGCGCCGCAGCCGGCTTGTTCACAACCGCTTCCAGCGCTGGCGAAGGCGCCGCACGCCGCGGCGCAACCGCTCGCGCCACGACAGGTCCAGCGCCGTCGCCGCCTCGGCGCGCCGCACGAACACGGCGTTGCCGTGGACCGGCACCTGCGCGTTGATGGCGGCGTAGCCGACGTTGACGAAACGCGGCGCCAGCAGCGCCTCGATGTCGGGCAGCAGCCGCGCCGACTCGTACAGCGGCTCCAGGCTCACCTCGGTGTACAGCAGCCGCAGCCCGTCGAGCACCGCCGGGCCCAGCGACTCCAGCACGAGGTACTCCGCACCCTGCACGTCGATGATCATCACGTCGGGCGGTCGCAGCTTGTACTCTGCGAGCACCGACTCCAGGCGCCGCGTCGGCACCGCGATGAGGGCCTCCATCGACACGGTGGGAAAGTACTCGCGATGCGAGCCCAGCTGCAGCAGCGAGCTCGACTCGCCGTCGTTGCTGGCCACGTTGAAGCTCGCGGTGCCGTCGCGATCGGACACGGCCACGGGAAACACGCGGATGCGCGGGTCGCGTGCAGCCAGCGCCTGCAGCGCCGCCAGCGGCCCGGCCTGCGGCTCGAACAGGTAGATGTGCCGCAGCGCCGGGAACAGCTTGTCGATGAGCGGCAGTTCGTCGAAACGGTGCGCGCCAATGACGCACAGCACCTCGAGGTCGCGGCCGATGCGGCAGCCGCGCAGCCCGCTGAGCAACTCGATGTCGTAGATCGGCGGGCGGCCGGCCGTGAGCGAGGGGATGGCCATCGACAAGGCGTTCAGAGGGGCACAGGGGTTGCGCTCGGGGCGCCACCCGCGGGCAACCGACGTCGCGACCTCGACGAACGCCCGGGCAGGCCGCCCACATCGCCGGGCGCGCCCGGCGGGACGAGGTGCTCGGCCACCAGGGGCCCGTCGCTCCAGGCCCCAGGGTTCAGCACGCCGGTATCCCGGCACAGGATCAGGGCCTGCGAGGGACTCACGCAGACGTGCCGGCGGCAGGCCACGAAGTCGGCCACGTCGGCACGACCGCTGAGCGAAACTACCATCAACTCGAGTTCGGGCGGAACCACGGTGCGCAGCCCGCCGGGGGTAAGAGGCTCGACGCGGCCGAAGGCGATGCTCTGCGGCGCCTGCAACAGCGCCGTCGCCGCGAGGGCCGGCACTTCGGCTTCGACAGCGCACGACGCCCCCTGGGCCAGCGGCAAACAGTTCATGCCGCAGGATTCTGCCAGCGACCACCCGCCAGCCACTCGCGCGTGCCGTGCCACAGCTTGGCCGCGCCGCGCTGCAGGTTCTCGGCCAAGGGCCGCACGGGCTCGACGCGCCGCGCCTGGCCCAGCTGGGCCTCGGCGTCGGCGGCAGCCAGGGCGGCCTGCAGGCGCATGTTGCCGGCATGCCGCAGAGCCAGGTCGCGCAGCGCCTGGCCCAGGTGCGGCGGGCAACGGTCGGCGAACGGCCGCAGGTTGCCGGCCCAGGGGTAGAAGGCGTGCAGCAGCGTCCAGGCCTCGGCCTCGCCGAGGGCCGGAAAGCCGAGCATCAGCAGTTGCGCGCATTCCTGCACGTGGCGCGTGACGTCGCCCGACAGGCCGCCGGTCACGTAGTGCACCGTGGGCGCACTGATGCGGTGGACGGTCACACCGGCGTCCACCATGGCCAACAGCCAGCGCGTGTCGGCCACGATGCGCAGCCGCGTGTCGTAGGGACCGGCCGCGCGCAGCGCCGCGGGCGTGGCGTAGACGCCGTTGTGGCAAAGGTTGGGGCAGCGCAGCCACGAGCCGGCGTCGAGCGCGCCGGGCAACCACAACCGCCGCCGCGGTCCGTTGTGCAGCCAGGCGGCGCTGAGGATCAGCCGCGGCGCCGGCTCCAGCGGCCGCGGCTCGTGACGGCGCAGCGCCGCCAGGGCCCGGGCAGCCGCGTCGGGCGTGAGCCAGTCGTCGGCGTTGAGCACGCACACCAGGCTGCCGCGCACCAGCGACATCGCCTTGTTCAGCGCGTCGTACAGGCCGCCGTCGGGCTCCGAGACCCAGTAGTCGATCTGATCGGCATGGGCCTCGATCAGCGCCCGCGTGCCGTCGGTGGAGCAGGCGTCGATGACCAGGTGCTCCACTGCCGCGCCGCGCTGCGCTCGCACGCTGGCCAGGGTGCGCGGCAGTGTGGACACGGCATTGCGCACCACGGTCACGTAGCTCACCAGGGGCTCGAGGGCAGGCCCCGGGCTCTGAGCGAGACGCCGGCCGCCCTCTCCGAGGCGGCCGGCCGACACAGGCGGCAGCCGGTCGAGCCCCCCCACCGCGAAGCCTCCGGGGACGGAGCCGTTCATCGCGCAGTGTCACCCGGTGCAGGGGGCTCGGGCGTGACGTGGGCAGGGCGCATGCGGACGGCACTGTACCGCCGCGGCCCGGTGCGGCAACACCGGGAGGTGGTCGATACACTCGCCGCCGTCGAGCCCTCCCACGGCGGGTCGACGCCATCCCGCCCGAGGAGTCCCGATTGACCCACCCTGCTCGCCGCGCCCAGCCGGCCCCGGCGCGATGAGGTCCTGCCGCCAGCGCATCGGTGTCTCGCTCGGCGACGTGCCCTCGCTCAAGGGCGGCGGCCTGAGCGAGTTCTGCCTGCAGGTGGGCTCGCGCCTGCGCGCCGCCCTGGGCGAGGCCGACGACATCGGCCTTGTCTTCCACCTCAAGGAGCGGCTCGTGGGCTGCTTCGGCGACACCGTCGACTACCTGCCGGTGAGCCGCTGGCAACGCTGGCGCCACGTGCGCCCCGAGCCCTACGCGCTGTGGCACAGCCTGCACCAGCTCAACAAGAACCTGCCGCCGGCCGGCGCCGGCCGGCGCCTGGTGACCGTGCACGACCTCAACTACCGCTATGGCCCCCGCGCCTTCAGCCGCTGGCGCCACGAGCGCCGCACGCGCGGGCTGCTGGCGCGCAGCGACCAGCTCACCGCGATCAGCGCCTTCACGGCCCATGAACTGCGCGAGCACCTCGGCTGGCGCGGCGAGATCGATGTCATCCACAACGGCGCGCGCAGCTTCGTCGGCCAGCCGCAGCGGCCACTGCAGGGCTGGAACGCGCTGCCGCAGCGGCCCTTCCTGTTCCACCTCAGCCGCATGGCCCCCGTGAAGAACCCCGAGGCCCTGCTCGGCCTGGCCGCCGCCTGGCCCGAGATGACCCTGGTGCTTGCGGGCCCCGACAACGCCGACGCCCGCGCGCTGCGCGCGGGCTGCCGGCTGGCCAACGTGCAGTTCCACCTCGGCATCGACGAGGCGCAGAAGGCCTGGGCCTACGCGCACTGCGCAGGCTTCGTGTTCCCGTCGTGGGCCGAGGGCTTCGGGCTGCCGCCGATCGAGGCCATGCACTTCGGCAAGCCGGTGTTCCTGTCGCGCCTGACCAGCCTGCCCGAGGTGGGCGGCGACTGCGCCGACTACTTCGACGGCTTCGAGCCCGCGGCCATGCGCGCCGTGGTCGAGCGCGGCCTGGCGCGCCACGCCGCCGAGCCCGGCCGGGCCGACGCCGTGCGCGCCCACGCCGCGCGCTTCGACTGGGACCGCGCCGGAGCCGCCTACGCCGCGCTGTACCGCCGGCTGCTGGGGCTGGCGCCGGCCGCGCCCGCAGGAGCCCTGGCAGGAGCGCCAGCGTGAGCAGCCTCGTCGTGCTGCGCCACCCGCGCCTGCCCGGCACGGGAGGCTGTGCGCTGACCATCGGCAACTTCGACGGCGTGCACCGCGGCCACCAGGCCATGCTGGCGCTGCTGGTGAACGAGGCGCGCCACCGCGGCGTGCCGAGCTGCGTGCTGACCTTCGAGCCGCACCCGCGCGACTTCTTCGCGGCGCGAGCCGGCAAGCCCGAGCTCGCACCGGCGCGCATCGCCACGCTGCGCGACAAGCTCGCCGAGCTCGAGCGCTGCGGCATCGACCGCGTGGTGGTGGCGCGCTTCGACGAGCGGCTGGCCGCCATGCCTGCCGAGGCCTTCATTGCGGATGTGCTGCAGCGCGGGCTGCGCGCGCGCTACGTGCTCGTGGGCGACGACTTCAGCTTCGGTGCCCGCCGCCAGGGCAACTACGCCATGCTCGATGCCGCCGGGGCGGCGCAGGGCTTCGACGTGGCGCGCATGATGAGCTACGAGGTGCACGGCCTGCGCGTCAGCAGCTCGGCCGTGCGCGAGGCGCTGGCGCACGGCGACATGGCGCGCGCCGAGGCGCTGCTGGGCCGGCCCTACGCCATCAGCGGGCGTGTGCAACACGGCCGCAAGCTCGGCCGCGACCTGGGCTTCCGCACCTTGAACCTGCGCTTCGGCCACGCCCAGCCGGCCGCCATGGGCATCTTCGTCGTGCGCGTACACGGGCTGGCGGGCCAGGCGCTGCGCGGCGTGGCCAGCCTGGGCGTGCGGCCCACCGTGGAAGACGCCGGCCGCGTGCTGCTCGAGGTGCACTGCCTGGAATGGCCCGCGGCGCTGGGCATCGACGGCGCCTACGGCCGCCTGGTGCGCGTGGACCTGCTGCACAAGCTGCACGACGAACTCAAGTACGACTCGCTCGAGGCCCTGCGCGAAGGCATCGCGCGCGACACCGAGGCGGCCCGCGCCTGGCATGCGCGCCCGGGCCGGGCGGCCCCGTAGAATCGCCAGCATGAACACGCTGCCGCACCAAGCCCCGCGTTGGCACGCCGCCACGCGC
Organism: Rubrivivax sp.; assembly: GCA_032115875.1. Taxonomy (GTDB): domain Bacteria; phylum Pseudomonadota; class Gammaproteobacteria; order Burkholderiales; family Burkholderiaceae_C; genus Rubrivivax. Next base: position 24,532 of record JAUMBF010000143.1, on the reverse strand, counting down.
CGCCAGGGTACGCGCGACCGAATTCGGCGCTGCGCCTGAGCCTGCCCGCAGCCGGCGCGCAGCCCATCGCGCCGCGTTCCCGCACCCGTCCCCGGCCCGGCCGCGAGCCCATCGCCCGCCGAGTGGTCACCGAGCCCGTCCAGCCATGAGCACCGACACCTCCGCCCACCGCGCCAGCGACGCTGCGCTCGACCACCGCGCCACGCTGAACCTGCCCGACACGCCCTTCCCCATGCGCGGCGACCTCGCCAAGCGCGAGCCGGGCTGGGTGAAGGCCTGGAACGACGAAGGCCTGTACCAGCGCCTGCGCGACGCCCGCCGCGGCGCGCCGCTTTTCGTGCTGCACGACGGCCCGCCCTACGCCAACGGCGCCATCCACCTGGGCCACGCCGTCAACAAGGTTCTCAAGGACATGATCGTCAAGGCGCGGCAGCTCGCCGGCTTCGACGCGCAGTACGTGCCGGGCTGGGACTGCCATGGTCTGCCGATCGAGAACGCCATCGAGAAGAAGCACGGCCGCTCGCTCAGCCGCGACGAGATGCAGGCCAGGAGCCGCGCCTACGCCACCGAGCAGATCACGCAGCAGATGGCCGACTTCCAGCGCCTGGGCGTGCTTGGCGACTGGACGCACCGCTACGCGACCATGGACCCGGCCAACGAGGCCGGCGAGATCCGCGCCTTCAAGCGCGTCATCGAGCGCGGATTCGTCTACCGCGGCCTCAAGCCGGTGTATTGGTGCTTCGACTGCGGCAGCTCGCTGGCCGAGTTCGAGATCGAGTACGCCGACAAGAAGAGCCAGACGCTGGACGTCGGCTTCCTGTGCGCCGAGCCCGACAAGCTGGCCGCGGCCTTCGGCCTGCCCGAGATCGTCGGCGAGGCCTTCGCGGTGATCTGGACGACGACCGCCTGGACCATCCCGGCCAACCAGGCGCTGAACCTGAACCCGGCGCTGGAGTACGCGCTGGTGCACACCGAGCGCGGGCAGCTGGTGCTGGCGGCCTCGCTGGTGGAGCAGTGCCTGGCCCGCTACGGCCTGCAGGGCCACGTGGTGGCCACCACGCTGGGCGAGAAGCTCGGCGGCATCGCCTTCCGCCACCCGCTGGCCCACGTGCACGCGGGCTACGACCGGCTCAGCCCCGTGTACCTGGCGGACTACGCCACGGCCGACGACGGCACCGGCCTCGTGCACAGCAGCCCGGCCTATGGCCTGGACGACTTCAACTCGTGCGTCGCGCACGGCATGAAGCTCGACGAGATCCTCAACCCCGTGCAGGGCAACGGCAGCTACGCGGCCGACTTCCCGCTCTTCGGCGGCCAGAACATCTGGAAGGCGGTGCCGGTGATCATCGAGGCGCTGCGCGAGGCCGGGCGCCTGTTCGCCACCGAGGGCATCACGCACAGTTACCCGCACTGCTGGCGCCACAAGACGCCGGTGATCTACCGCGCCGCGGCGCAGTGGTTCGTGCGCATGGACGAGGGCGAGGGCGTGTTCACGCGCGACAAGGCGCCAAAGACGCTGCGCCAGCTCGCGCTGGACGCCATCGAGCAGACCGGCTTCTACCCGGAGAACGGCCGCGCCCGCCTGCGCGACATGATCGCCAACCGCCCCGACTGGTGCATCAGCCGCCAGCGCAGCTGGGGCGTGCCGCTGCCCTTCTTCCTGCACAAGGACACGGGCGAGCTGCACCCGCGCACGATGGAGATCCTCGACCAGGCGGCCGACATCGTCGAGCGCGGCGGCATCGAGGCCTGGAGCCGCCTCAGCGCCGCCGAGGTGCTGGGCGCGGAAGATGGCGCGCTCTACACCAAGAGCAGCGACATCCTGGAGGTCTGGTTCGACAGCGGCAGCACCTTCTGGCACGTGCTGCGCAACCAGCACCCGCAGGGCCACCACGCCAGCGGCCCCGAGGCCGACCTGTACCTGGAAGGCCACGACCAGCACCGCGGCTGGTTCCACAGCTCGCTGCTGCTGGCCTGCGCGCTGTTCGACCGCGCGCCCTACCGCGGCCTGCTCACGCACGGCTTCACGGTCGACAGCGCCGGCCGCAAGATGAGCAAGTCGCTCGGCAACGGCATCGAGCCGCAGAAAGTGAGCGCCTCGCTGGGCGCCGAGATCATCCGCCTGTGGGTGGCGGCGTCGGATTACTCAGGCGACATCGCTGGCGACGACAAGATCCTCGCCCGCGTGGTGGACGCCTACCGCCGCATCCGCAACACGCTGCGCTTCCTGCTGGCCAACACGGCCGACTTCGACCCGACGCAGCACGCCGTGCCACACGAGCAGATGCTGGAGATCGACCGCTGGGCGCTGGCCCGCGCGGCCGAGCTGCAGGCGCAGATCCTGGCGCACTACGAGGTCTACGAGTTCCACCCCGTGGTGGCCAAGCTGCAGGTGTACTGCTCCGAGGACCTGGGCGCGTTCTACCTGGACGTGCTGAAGGACCGCCTCTACACCACCGCACCGGGCAGCCTGGCACGGCGCAGCGCGCAGACGGCGCTGTGGCAGATCACGCAGGCCATGCTGCGCTGGATGGCGCCCTTCCTCAGCTTCACGGCCGAGGAGGCCTGGGCGCTGGTGGGCCCGAAGACGGCGGACAGGCCGTCGGTCTTCACCACCACCTACTGGCGCTTCACAGGCACCGATGAGCCCGACGCCGCGCTGCTGGCCAAGTGGGCCACCGTGCGCGGCGTGCGTGAGCTGGTCAACAAGGAGATCGAGGCCGTGCGCACCACGGGCGCCGTGGGTTCTTCGCTGCAGGCCACCGTGCGCATCACCGCGCCGGCAGCCGAGCATGCGGTGCTGGCCAGCCTGGGCGACGACCTGAAGTTCGTGTTCATCACCTCGGTGGCGGAGCTGGCCGCGGGCGATGCGCTGGTGGTGGAGGTCCGGCCCTCCACCGCCACCAAGTGCGAACGCTGCTGGCACTGGCGCGACGACGTCGGCCATGACCCGGCCCATCCCGGGCTGTGTGGCCGCTGCACGAGCAACCTCTATGGTGCGGGCGAGCCCCGCCGGGTGGCCTGAGCATGGCCCGCTCCCCGAAAACAAGGCCCGGCGCGGCGCGGGCAGCCGGAGGCTCCGGCCCCGGGCTGCTGTTCTGGCTCGTCATCGCGGCCATCGTCATCGTGGCCGACCAGGTGACGAAGGTCGCCATCGTCGGCGCCTTCCAGCTCGGCGACGTCCGCCCGGTGACCGACTTCTTCAACCTCGTGCGCGCGCACAACCCGGGCGCGGCCTTCTCGTTCCTGGCCGGGGCCTCGGGCTGGCAGCGCTGGTTCTTCATCGGCCTCGGGCTCGCGGCCTCGGTCTTCATCGTCTGGATGCTGCGCAGCCACCCGAGCGAGCGCCTCTTCTGCTTCTCGGTGACGATGATCCTCGGCGGCGCTCTGGGCAACGTCATCGACCGCATGATCCACGGCTACGTCGTCGACTTCCTGCAGTTCCGCTTCGACTTCCTCGAACCCCTCTTCCGCGGCGGCTACTTCCCGAGCTTCAACGTGGCCGACAGCGCCATCACGCTCGGCGCGGTCTGCCTGATCCTCGACGAGATCCTCCGCGTGCGGCGATCACGCCGCGGCTAGCAGCGTGGGCGCCGACGACGCCGCCAACCCGCCACCCAGCCCGGCCATCGTGCTGCGGCCGCTGGGCTGGGGCGCGCCGCTGCGTTGGCTGGCCGCTGGTGTGCGCGACTTCGCAAGCGCGCCACTGATCGGCCTGTTCTACGGCACCTGCTTCATGGTCATGGGCTGGGCGCTGATGAAGGTGTTCGAGTACGCCCCGGCCTACATGCTGGCGCTGTCGGCCGGCTTCCTGCTGATGGGGCCCTTCCTGTGCCTGGGCCTGTACCGCACCAGCCAGCGGCTGGAACAGGGGCAGAAGCCCGACTTCGGCGACTCGCTGCGGGCCTGGGACACGCGCACGGGCCAGCTCGCCATCTTCGGCTTCGTGCTGCTGGTGCTCGAGATGCTGTGGGGCCGCGCCACCCTGGTGGTCTTCGCCGTCAGTTTCGACGGCATGCCCGACTTCAAGGGCTCTGTGCTGGCGCTGCTGAACCCCGAGAACCTGCCGTTCATCCTGGCCTGGCTGGCGGTCGGGGCGGTGTTCGCCGGCCTGATCTACGCCGTGAGCGTGATCTCCATCCCGATGATCCTGCATCGCCAGACCGACGCCATCACCGCCGGTCTGACCAGCCTGCGCCTGGTGCTCACCCAGCCCGGGGTGATGCTGTGGTGGGGCTTCCTGATCGCGGCGCTGGTGACGCTGGCGCTGCTGCCGTGGTTCGCCGGGCTGCTGGTGGTGGGCCCTGTCGTGGGCCACGCCAGCTGGCATGCCTACCGAGAGGCTGTGGACGGCGGGGGCTGAGCCCCGCCACCACGGTGGCGTCGTCCGTGGCCCCCTCTTTGGTCCCACTGCTCAGCCCGTCGCGAACTCCGGGATGGCGTCCTGAGCTTCAGCTGCCAGGGTCTTCACAGACCATCCGGGACGTCCGCAGACGTCCCGGGACCGCCTCACATGTGGTCGATCATCACCTGCCCGAAGCCCGAGCAGCTGACCTGGGTGGCGCCTTCCATGAGGCGCGCGAAGTCGTAGGTCACCTTCTTGCTGGCGATCGACCTTTCCATGCTGCGGATGATCAGGTCGGCGGCTTCCGTCCAGCCCATGTGGCGCAGCATCATCTCGGCCGAGAGGATCTCCGAGCCCGGGTTGACGTAGTCCTTGCCCGCGTACTTGGGCGCCGTGCCGTGCGTGGCCTCGAACATGGCGACGCTGTCGGAGAGGTTGGCCCCCGGGGCGATGCCGATGCCGCCCACCTGCGCGGCCAGCGCGTCCGAGACGTAGTCGCCGTTCAGGTTGAGGGTGGCGATCACCGAGTACTCGGCCGGGCGCAACAGGATCTGCTGCAGGAAGGCGTCCGCGATCGAGTCCTTGACCACGATCTCACGGCCCGTCTTCGGGTTCTTGAACTTGCACCACGGGCCGCCGTCAATCAGCTGCGCGCCGAACTCGCGCATCGCCAGCGCGTAGCCCCAGTCGCGGAAGCCGCCCTCGGTGAACTTCATGATGTTGCCCTTGTGCACGAGCGTGACACTGGGCTTGTCGTTGTCGACGGCGTACTGCAGCGCCTTGCGCACCAGGCGCTCGGTGCCTTCGCGGCTGACGGGCTTGATGCCGATGCCGCTGGTGCCCGGGAAGCGGATCTTCTTGACCCCCATCTCCTCGATCAGGAACTTGATGACCTTCTTGGCCTTGTCGCTCTCGGCCTCGTACTCGATGCCGGCATAGATGTCTTCCGAGTTCTCGCGGAAGATGACCATGTTGGTCTTCTCGGGCTCCTTCAGCGGGCTGGGCACGCCCTTGAAGTACTGGATGGGGCGCAGGCAGACGTAGAGGTCGAGTTCCTGGCGCAGCGCCACGTTCAGGCTGCGGATGCCGCCGCCCACCGGCGTGGTGAGCGGGCCCTTGATGGAGACGACGTAGTCGCGCACCGCATGCAGGGTTTCCTCGGGGAGCCACACGTCCGGGCCGTACACCTTGGTGCTCTTCTCACCGGCATAGACCTCCATCCAATGGATCTTCCGCTTGCCGCCGTAAGCCTTGGCCACCGCGGCGTCGACCACCTTCAGCATCACCGGCGTGATGTCCAGGCCAGTGCCGTCGCCCTCGATGTACGGGATGATGGGCTGGTCGGGTACCTTGAGGGAGAAGTCCGCGTTGACGGTGATCTTCTGGCCGGCGGCGGGCACCTTGATGTGCTGGTACATGGTGGAAAGGGTCTCCTCGGGGACTGCGGGATGCAAGGGCCGCGCTGGGGACCCTTGCGTGTTCATGGAAACCCTGAAATTCTAGTTCACGGGGTCTGTCAACCGACTGACGGCGCCGCACGTTGAGGGCAGTGCCGCCCCAATGGAGGGAGGCTTCGACCAACCCATGCTCTGAAAAGGATAGACCGAGATGAACAAGCTCCTGGCCGCCCTGATCGCCGCCGCCTTCGCCACCACCGGCGCCATCGCTGCCGACGCGAAGAAGGACGAGAAGAAGGCCGCCCCGGCCGCCGCCGCCGCGCCGGCCGCCAAGAAGGAAGAGGCCAAGCCGGCCGCTGCCGCTCCGGCCGCCAAGAAGGAAGAGAAGAAGGAAGAGAAGAAGGACGCCAAGCCCGCCGCCAAGAAGGAAGAGCCGAAGAAGTAATTCTTCGCTGCCTTCGCGCACCCGACGCCCGGCTTTGCCGGGCGTTGTTGCTTGAGGCTCAGGCCAGTCCGCACCACGCTGCGATGGGTGGCCACAGGTCGCGGCCCATCGCGACCAGCGCGGCCACTGCCAGCAGCGCCCCGGCGGCGCGGGCCAGACGGCGTTCGAAGGCCGGGGCGTCGGCGCGATCGCGCAGCAGCCGCCACAACGTGGACGCCGCCAGCAGGCCGGCAGCCGACGCCATCGCGAACAAACCCATTGCCAAGGCCCCGGACCAGGGGCTCTGCGTCATCGAGGCCCCCAGCAGGGCCGACTGCAGCAGGCCGCAGGGCCAGGCGACCCACAGCCCCCCGGCCAGCGCCGCGCGGGCAGGAGGCCTGCGCCACAGGCGCACGGTGGCTCCACCTCCCCCGGCGGCCGCCGTGGGCCCAGCACCCGAACCGGCCAACGCCACGCGGCCGATCTGTCCCATCCACGCGGGTTGGCGTCCCTGCACCAACAGCCACAGACCCAAGGTGAACATCGCCACGTGGAACAGCAGCCACAGCGGCCGCAGAGCCGGTGTCCACTGCGCCAGAGCCGCCAGGCTGCCGAGGCTGGCCGAGGCCAGGAACCCTGCTGCGGCATAACCGGCCACGCGGGCACCGTGGAAGCCCCACACGCCCGCGCCCCGCGGCCCGGTGATGGCCGCACAGGGGGCGCTGCACATGGCGGCGCAGTGCGGCGCGCCTGCCAGCCCCAGCAGCGCGGCGCTGCCGATGAGTGCCGCATCCATGCGATCAGATGATCCGTGAAAAGCGCTCGCGCACGCGATCGGACTGCAGGTGGCGGTCGAACACCATCGCGATGGCGCGAATGAAGTTCGCGTAACCCTGGAAGTTGCGGTACAGACGCCCCTGCCTGCGCGCCACGGCCAGCGCATCGCCCGGCAGCGCAAAGTGGTCCATGCCGATGTAGACGTAGCCGTTGCCGATGAAGCCGGCGATGGCGTCGCCGAACATGCGCACGCGCTGCTCGCCGCGCGGCAACTCGGCGGCGTGGATGCGGCGCTGGGGCTTGAAGCGCTCCGGCAGGTGGGCGTAGGCATACAGGGCGATGCGCGACGGCCGCAGCTGCGCCACCTGGGCGAAGGTGCGGCGGAAGGACTCCGGCGTCTGCCTGGGCAGGCCGTAGATCAGGTCGGCGTTGACGGACTGCAAGCCCAGCGCCCGGGCCTCGGCGACGAGGCCCTGCACCATCTCGAAGGACTGCACGCGGTGTACGGCCAGCTGGCCATCCGGGTCGAAGTCCTGGACGCCAAAGCTGACCCGGTTGAACCCCATGCGGAACAGCTCGCCCAGCCGCTCCCGCGCCGCGGTGCGGGGGTCGACCTCGATGGACAGCTCCGCACCGGGCAGCACGCGGAACGAGCGCTTCAGCAGCGCCCTCAGCGAACCGAGATCGTCGTCCGACAAACAGGTGGGCGAGCCGCCGCCCAGGTGCAGCTGCGACACCGGCTGGGCCGTTCCGAGCTCGGCCCGGTGCAGTTCGACCTCGCGCGCCAGCCAGTAGCGGTACTGCGCGCCGCGGCTCTTGTGCCTGGTGATGATCTTGTTGCAGGCGGAGTCGTCGCACACCAACTCGCAAGACGGCACGTGCACGTACAGCGGCAGCGGTGGTGCACCGCCGACGCGGGCCCCGATGGCGCGCTGGCGCAGGGCCTGCCGGTACCGATCAGACCCGAAGGCCTCGACGAAGCGGTCGGCCGTGGGATAGGAGGTGTAGCGGGGGCCGGGCACGTCGAGCCGCGCCCGCTGCTCGTCGGTCAGGCTGACCGCCTGGGTGGCCGGGACGCCTGCCGAGCAGGCGACGGTGCTCATGGGGCCCACTGTGCCCGAGCGGGCTTCGCGGCCGCTTGATCCACCTCAAGGGTGGCCAGAGGGCGCCGTGCCGCTTCCGGTATCGCGTCGACTTGCGCCATACTGGGGCAGGAGCAGTTTTCATGCAGTCCCCGCCTTCCGCTTCTCTTCGCCTTGAGCCGTTCAAGGTGGCGTGTTCGAGTTGCAACCTGCGCGAGCTGTGCCTGCCGGTCGGCATCTCCAACCAGCAGCTCGAGCGGCTCGACGACATCGTGGCCATGCGCCGGGCCGTGGCCCGGGGCGAGGCACTGTTCCACGTCGGCGATGCCTTCGCATCGCTGTACGCGGTGCGCACGGGCTTCTTCAAGACCTGTGTCTCGTCAGAAGACGGTCGCGACCAGGTGACGGGCTTCCAGATGGCCGGCGAGTTGCTGGGCCTAGACGGCATCGGCACCGACCGCCACACCTGCGACGCGGTGGCGCTCGAGGATTCTCAGGTCTGTGTGATTCCCTACCACCAGCTCGAGGACCTCTCGCGCGAGCTCTCCGACCTGCAGCGTCACTTCCACAAGATCATGAGCCGCGAGATCGTGCGCGACCATGGCGTCATGCTGCTGCTGGGCAGCATGCGTGCCGAAGAACGCCTGGCAGCCTTTCTGCTCAACCTCACCCAGCGTCTGCGCACACGAGGCTTCTCGCCGAGTTCCCTGATCCTGCGCATGACGCGCGAGGAGATCGGCAGCTACCTCGGCCTGAAGCTCGAGACGGTGAGCCGGGCCTTCAGCCGCTTCCAGGACGACGGCATCCTGTCGGTCAAGCAGCGGCAGATCGAGGTGCTCGACCCCGACGCGCTGCAGCGTCTGGTCAACGGCACCGCCTGCTGAGCCGCCCACGCTCTTAGCGGATGGCCGCGGCCCGACGGCCGATGCGCTTCATGCGGATCGGCTTGTCGGGCGGAGCGGCTCAAGGCCGCGGCGTGGCCGCATGGTTGCGCCCCTGCACCGCCGGCATCTCGGTGCTGCTGCGGGCCGCGGGCACCGCAACCAGCGGGTCGGGGTGGACGATGGCGATCGCCAGCGTCGCAAAACCGGCCACCACCACGGCGGCGGGGCCCCCGATCACCATCCACACGATGGGCAGGCGGTACCAGGGCGGGTTGTCTTGTGGGTTCATGGCTGTCTCCATGGGGTGGCCGACTCAGCGCGGCACGACGAAGGTGGACTTCTCGACGACGCGGTGCCCCGCGCCGCCATCCGGGCCCGCCAGGCGGACCTCGAAACGCAGGGCGTGGGCGCCGCTGCCGGCCCGTGCGGCCACATCGGGCGGCACGCGCACGGCCAGCGGCACCCAGCGGGCCTCGGCCGGGCCCAGCACGATGGGCTCCCGCCGGTCCAGCTGCAGGCCCTCGAGGCCCTGGACGGCCAGGCGGTAGGACTGCCGCTGCTCGGTGGCGTTCATCACATGCACGCGGAAGACGTTCTCGATCCAGCCGTCGTCGACGATGCGCGCCAGCGTGCCGCGGTCACGCACGACGTCGACCTTGAACGGCGTGCGCAACAGCAGCGCCACCAGCAGCGCCGTGCAGACGAGGCCCAGGATGGCCGTGTACACCAGCACGCGCGGCCGCAGCACACGGCGCCACAGCGTGGCGCGCGGGCTGCCCTCGGCCAGGCCGCGCTCGGTGTCGTAGCGGATGAGGCCACGCGGGGTGTTCATCTTGTCCATCACGCCGTCGCAGATGTCGACGCACGCAGCGCAGCCGATGCACCCGTACTGCAGCCCGTTGCGGATGTCGATGCCCGTGGGGCAGACCTGCACGCACAAGCCGCAGTCGATGCAGTCGCCCAGCCCCTCGGCCCGGGTGCCGCTCTTCTTGCTGCGCTCGGCGTTGCGGCCGCGCGGGTCGCCCCGCGCCGCGTCGTAGGTGATGATGAGGGTGTCGGGGTCGAACATCGCGCTCTGAAAGCGCGCATAGGGGCACATGTACTTGCACACCTGCTCGCGCATGTACCCCGCGTTGCCGTAGGTGGCGAAGCCGTAGAACAGCGTCCAGAACCACTCCCAGGGGCCCAGGCCCTGTTGCGTCGCCTGCACGGCCAGCGTCTTGATCGGCGTGAAGTAGCCGACGAAGGTCAAGCCCGTCCACAGGCCGATGGCGATCCAGACCGCCTGCTTGCCGCCCTTGCGCAGGAGTTTGTCCACGCCCCAGGGCGCGGCGTCGAGCTTCATGCGCTGGGCTCGGTCGCCCTCCAGCTTGCGCTCCACCCACATGAAGATCTCGGTGTAGACGGTCTGCGGGCAGGCGTAGCCGCACCACAGCCGCCCCGCCACGGTGGTGAACAGGAAGAGCGCGCAGGCCGAGATGATCAGCAGCCCGGTCAGGAAGATGAAGTCCTGCGGGTACAGCACGAGGCCGAAGATGTAAAAGCGCCGTTCGCCCAGATCGAACAGCACCGCCTGTCGCCCGTTCCACGCCAACCAGGGCAGGCCGTAGAAGGCCAGCTGCGTGGCCCACACCAGGGCCCAGCGCCAGCCGGCGAACCAGCCGCTGACGGCACGGGCGTAGATCTTGTTCTGCTTCTGGTACAGGCAGACGATCTGGACGGCGGGGTCTGCCGCCGCAGCGGTCGGGGTCGGGCCAGAAGACATGCGCGACGGCCGCAGCTGTTCAGTTCGTGGCGGCCACGGAGCTGCCTCTGGACAGGCTGAGCACATAGCCGCCCAGCACGTGCACCTGCTCGGGCGTCAACAGCCGGCCTTGCGCCGGCATGGGGTTGTTGATGCCCTGCGTGATGGCACGGACGACGGCCTGCTCACCCCAGCCGTGCAGCCAGATCTTGTCGGTCAGATTGGGGGCGCCCAGGGCCCTGTTGCCCTTGCCCTCGGGGCCGTGGCAGGCGGCGCATGTGGCGAACTTGGGCTTGCCGATCTGGGCCGCGATGCTGTTGTGGGCGCTGCCCGACAGGCTCAGCACGTAATTGGCGAGGTTCTTCACGTCCTCTGCCGTGCCCACGGCAGCGGCCATGGCCGGCATCACACCCACGCGGCCTTCGACGATGACCTTCTTGACATCGTCGAGCTGGTTGCCGCCCAGCCAGTCGTTGTCGGCGAGGTTCGGGAAGCCCTTGGCGCCGCGCGCATCCGAGCCGTGGCACATGGCGCAGTTGTTGAGGTACAGGCGTTGGCCGATGCCCATGGCCTGCTCGTCAGCCGCCAGCTGATCGGCACTCATGGCCGCGTACCTGGCGTACACCGGGGCCATGGCCTCGCGGGCCCGGGTCTGCTCAGCCTCGTACTGGCCGACGCTGCTCCACTTGAGCAGGCCGGGCGCGCTGCCCATGCCCGGGTAGAAGGCCAGGTACACCGCGGCGAAGACCACGGTGATGACGAACAGACCCATCCACCAGCGCGGCAGCGGGTTGTTCATCTCCTTGAGGTCCTCGTCCCAGACATGGCCGGTGGTGTTGTCGTCGCTCATCACGCGGCGCTTGGCCGCGATGGCCAGCAACACCAGGCAGGCCAGCAGCGACAAGGCGGTGGCCACGGCCACGAACAGCGCCCAGCCGCTGTGCAGGAAGTCACTCACGGCTTACTCCTTGGCTCGGATAGCGTGCCGGCCGGCGGCGGGCACGTCGACGTCGCCGCTGTCGGCGAACGGCAGCATCGCGGCGGCGTCGTGGTCGGCGCGGCGCTGGCGGCTCCAGGTGTGGATCACCAGAACCAGAAACAGCGCCAGGCCGGCCACCGTGACTGCGATGCGCAGGGTATTCACGTCCATCGAAGTTCCCCTGCCCTTTACTTGCGCGCGGTGCCCAGCACCTGCAGGTAGGCGATGAGTGCATCCATCTCGGACCGGCCCTTGACCTGCTCCGCCGCAGCGGCCACCTCGGCGTCGGTGTACGGCACGCCTAGCGTCTGCAAGGCCTTCATGCGCTGACCCATGCTCTTGTCGTCGAGCACGCCCGTCACCAGCCAGGGGTAGGCCGGCATGTTGGACTCGGGCACCAGGTCGCGCGGGTTGATCAGGTGCACGCGGTGCCACTCGTCGCTGTACTTGCCGCCCACGCGATGCAGGTCGGGGCCGGTGCGCTTGCTGCCCCACTGGAAGGGGTAGTCGTAGACGAACTCGCCGGCCACCGAGAGCTGCCCGTAGCGCAGCGCCTCGGCGCGGAACGGGCGCACCATCTGCGAGTGGCAGTTGTAGCAGCCCTCACGGATGTAGACGTCGCGCCCGGCCAGCTGCAGCGGCGTGTAGGGCTTGAGCCCCTCCACCGGCTGTGTCGTGCTGCGCTGGAAGAACAGCGGCACGATCTCGACCAGCCCGCCGACGGCCACCGCCAGCAGGATCAGCACGATCATCAGGAAGTTGCTGGTCTCGATCTTCTCGTGACCGCTCGGGGTGCTGTCTTGTGCCATGGTCTGGACTCCTCGGGTCGGTCAGGCGTGGGCGAGCACCGGGGCCGGGATGCGCGCATCCTCGGCGTGCCCGCGGCGCACGGTCATCACCACGTTCCAGGCCATGATCAGCATGCCGCCCAGGTACAGCACCCCGCCGACCAGGCGCACCACGTAGTACGGGTAGGTGGCCTTGACGCTCTCGACGAAGGTGAAGGCCAGCGTGCCATCGGGATTGACCGCGCGCCACATCAGGCCCTGCATCACGCCGGCGATCCACATCGCGGCGATGTACAGCACGATGCCGATGGTGGCCACCCAGAAGTGCAGCTCGATGGCCTTGACGCTGTACATCGTGGTGCGGCCGAACATGCGCGGGATCAGGTAGTACAACGAGCCCATGCTGATGAGCCCCACCCAGCCGAGGGCGCCGCTGTGCACGTGGCCCACCGTCCAGTCGGTGTAGTGGCTCAGCGCGTTGACGGTCTTGATGGACATCATCGGTCCCTCAAAGGTGCTCATGCCGTAGAAGCTGAGCGAGACGATGAGGAACTTCAGGATCGGGTCGTCGCGCAGCTTGTGCCAGGCGCCGCTGAGCGTCATGATGCCGTTGATCATGCCGCCCCAGCTCGGGGCCAGCAGCACCAGGCTGAACACCATGCCGATGCTCTGCGCCCAGTCGGGCAGCGCGGTGTAGTGCAGGTGGTGCGGGCCCGCCCACATGTACGTGAAGATCAGCGCCCAGAAGTGGACGATGCTCAGCCGGTAGCTGTACACCGGGCGCTCGGCCTGCTTGGGGATGTAGTAGTACATCATCCCCAGGAAGCCCGCCGTCAGGAAGAAGCCCACCGCGTTGTGGCCGTACCACCACTGGATCATCGCGTCCTGCACGCCGGCATAGGCGCTGTAGCTCTTCATCGCGCCCCAGGGGATGGCGGCGCTGTTGACGATGTGCAGCAGCGCCACGGCGACGATGAAGGCGCCGAAGAACCAGTTCGCCACGTAGATGTGACGGACCCTGCGCACGCCGATGGTGCCGAAGAACACGATCGCGTAGCTCACCCACACCACCGCGATCAGCAGGTCGATGGGCCACTCCAGCTCGGCGTACTCCTTGCCCTGCGTATAGCCCAGCGGCAGGCTGATGGCCGCGGCCAGGATGACGAGCTGCCAGCCGACGAAGGTGAACATGGCCAGCCCCGGCGCGAACAGCCGCGTCTGGCAGGTGCGCTGCACGACGTGGTAACTGGTGGCGAACAGCGCACAGCCGCCGAAGGCGAAGATCACCGCGTTGGTGTGCAGGGGCCGCAGGCGCCCGTAGCTGAGCCAGGGGATGCCCAGGTTGAGCTCGGGCCAGGCGAGCTGGGCAGCGATGATCACGCCGACCAGCATGCCGACCACGCCCCACAACACGGCGGCCAGGGCGAACAGCCTGACCACGTTGTCGGCATAGACGGCCTGCCCGGATGCGGCGGCACGTGCGGTTGACATCGAACGGACTCCTCGGACGGGCAGCAGACGACTGCTGCCTCTCGGGGCATTCTTCCGCTCAGTCCTCTCGGCAGGCTTGACCGGCGTCAAGCGGCTCGGCATCGTCCGTCAGGATCCGCTCGCCTTCGCGCTCGAGGTCCTCGAACTGGCCGCGGTTCAGCGCCCAGCCGAAGACCGCGATGATGCCCAGCACGATCAGTGCCGACAGCGGGATGAGCAGGTACAGGCTCTCCATGTGCCGCAAACGCCCTCAGCGTGCAGCGCGCTGGGCGTTGAGGATCACCACCAGCGAGCTGGCGGCCATGCCCAGGCCGGCGGCCCAGGGCGGCAGCCAGCCCACCAGTGCGAGCGGGATGCACGTGGCGTTGTAGATCGCCGACAGCACGAGGTTCTGGCGCACGATGGCCACGGCGCGGCGGGCGCGGGCGCGAGCGCGCACGAGGTCGCTCAGGCGGCTGGACGTGACCACGGCGTCGGCCTGGGCGCGGGCCACCAGGGCGCCTTGCCCCATGGCCAGCGAGGCATCGGCACGCGCCAGCACCGGCGCGTCGTTGATGCCGTCACCCACCATCACCACCGGGCCCTGCCCGGCCTGCAGGGCGCTGAGCATCGCCAGCTTGGCCGCAGGCGTGGCCTCGGCCTCGACACGGCGTATGCCCAGCCGCACGGCCAGCGCCTGTGCCCGCGCCGCGCGATCGCCGCTGAGCAGCGTGACCTGCACACCCGCGGCCTGCAGCTGCGCCACCGCGTCGGCCGCGCCCTCGCGCAGCGTCTCGTCGAAGTCGAACGCGGCCAGGGCCTGGCCGTCGCAGGCCAGCACCACCGCGTCGTCTCCCGGCAGACCCGCCGCCCAGTGGGCGGAGCCCAGGCGCCAGACGCGGCCCTGGGCGTCACGGCCCTGGACACCCGCGCCCGCTTGCTCGTGAACGCCCAGCAGGTGGCCGACCGGCGCGCCGGCCGCGGCATCGCCCAGCCCCGCCACCAGTGCGCGCGACAGGGGGTGCAGCGACCAGCCGGCCAGCGTCGCGGCATGCTGCCGGAGCAAGGCGTCGTCCACGACCAGCGGGGCCGCTGCCAGGCGTCGCACCGCCGCCAGCGTGGGGTGGTCTTCGGTCAGCGTGCCGGTCTTGTCGAAGACGATGTGGCGCGCCCGGGCCAGCACCTCGATGGCGTCCAGCCGCTGCAGCAGCACGCCCTCGCGCGCCATGCCACGCGCTGCGGCCACCAGCGTGGCCGGTGCCGCCAGCGACAAGGCACACGGGCAGGTCACGATCAGCACCGACACGGCCACCCAGATGGCGCGAGAAGGATCGATCAGGCTCCACGCCGCCGCCCCGCCGGCCGCCAGCAACAGCACCGTCCACAGGAAGGGCGGTGCCCAGAGATCGGCCAGCCGCGCAGACGCCGGCCGCTGTGCCAGCGCGCTCTTCATCATCGAGACGATGCCCTCCAGCCGCGTGTCGCCACCGATGCGCTCCACGCGCACCAGCACCGGCGCGCCCACGTTCAGGCTGCCGGCCACGACCGGGCTGCCCGCGGCCTTGGCCACCGGCGTGGACTCGCCGGTGAGCAAAGACTCATCCGCCTCGGTCCGGCCCTCGTGCAACACGCCGTCGGCCGGGAAGGCCTGGCCCAGCGGCACCCGCACCCGGTCACCGGCGTGCAGCCGCAGGGTGCTGACCGGCGTGACGCCGCCGTCGGCGCCGACGCGCCAGGCCGTCTCGGGCAGGCGCGCCATGGCCCGCTCAAGCTGTTCGGCCGCACGGCCGCGGGCCTGGAGCTCCAGCCAGCGCGCGCCGAGCAGGAAGCTGACGAACATCGTGAGCGAATCGAAGTAGACCTCGTGCCCGAAGGGCCCGGTGGCATCGAAGGTGGCCCCGGTGCTGGCGACGAAAGTGATGCACAGGCCCAGGGCCACCGGTACGTCCATGCCGATGGCCCGCGGGTCGAACAGCCGGCCCCGGCCGGTCACCCCATTGCGCAGGGAGCGCCAGGCCCCCGCGAAGAACGGCGTGGCCGAGAAGGCCATCACCGGCAGCGTCAGCATCCAGCTGCCCCAGTTGAGCAGCCGTCCCAGATCGGCGCTCAGCTCGCCGGGTGCGGCCACGTAGCTGGGCCAGGCGAACATCATCACCTGCATGGCGCAGAAGCCCGCCACGAACAGGCGCCACAGGGCCTGGCGGGCCTCGCGGCGGCGCAGCTCGCGCGCCGCAGCGGCGGCGTCGGGCACGGCGTCGTAGCCGGCACGGCGCACCGCGGCGATCAGCGCCGACGGCCGCGTGCGCGCCGGATCCCAGGTGACGCTGGCGCGCTCGCTGGCCGCGCTGACCTGCACCGCCGAGACGCCATCCACCCGCGCCAGCGCGCGCTCGATCAGCCCGGCGCAGGCGGCACAGTGCATGCCGGCCAGCCGCAGCGCGCTTTCGGCACGGCGTTCGCCCGCGGGGCCGCTGACCCAGCGTGTGAAACGGCCAAACTCCAGCGGATCGTCGACGACGCCGTGGCCCTGCAAGGCGTCGGACGCGGGGGTGAGGGGGACGGGCACACCATAATCTAGCGGCCTGCTCCCCGCTGCTCCATGACCTTGATCAAGCCACTGCAGTTGCTGCTCGCCCTGCTGGCCACAGTGCTGCTGATGGCCGCTCCGGCCACCGCCCAGACCGGAGCGCAACCCAAGCTGCCGACCACGCCGCTGACCATCGGTCTGCACGTGGTGCAGGCCGAATTGGCGGTCACGCCCCAGCAGCAGGCCACCGGCATGATGTTCCGCACGACCATGGCCAGCCACGAGGGCATGCTGTTCGTGGCCGACGAGCCCGGCGTGCGCTGCTTCTGGATGCGCAACACGCTGCTGCCGCTGAGCATCGCCTTCATCGACGACGACGGCACGATCGTCAACATCGCCGACATGCAGCCGCGGTCCGAGCAGTCGCACTGCTCCGCACGGCCGGTGCGCTTTGCGCTCGAGGTGAACCAGGGCTGGTTCGCCAAGCGCGGCATCAAGCCGGGCGCGCGCATCAAGGGCGCGCCTTTCCGGCAGTAGGCCACGGATCCGGGCCAACGTGGGAGGCCCACCAGGATCAGGCGGCCAGCCTCACCGTGAAGCGCATGCCGTCGACCTGCGGGCGGGTCGCGGCTTCCAGCGTGCCGCCCAGGCGGGCCACGATCTCATGCGCGATGGCCAGGCCCAGGCCGGTGCCGCCGTCGTTGCGAAGGTCGGCCCGCTCGCCGCGCCAGAAGGGCTCGAACAGCCGCGGCAGTTCTTCAGGGTGCACGCCGGGCCCGTCGTCCTCGACGACGACCTCGGCACCGCCGCCCGGTCGCGGCGCGATGCGCAACCGGATCTGCCGCCCGCCGTAGCGCCGCGCGTTGTCGAGCAGGTTGGCCACCACCTCACCCAGCCAGATGGCGTGGGCTCGCGCGGGTACTGGCTGCTCGGGCGCCTCAAGCTCGAACTGCCGCCCCTGGCGCAGCCCCTGCAGCACCAGTGGCTCGGCGGCCTCGCGCACCAGCGGCACGATGTCCATGGTGGCCTGCTCGCCCTGGAGCGTGAGCGCCGTCTCCGAGCTGGCCAGGCTGAGCAGCTGGCCGATCAGGCGCGACAGACGCTGCGTCGAGCCCTGCAGCTCGGTCAGCAGGGCGCGGCCGGGCTCGACGCCCGCGCGCTGCAGCTCGCGCTCGAGCTCCTGCGCCAACACGCGGATGCCGGCCACCGGCGTGCGCAGCTGATGCGCGGCATCCGCCACAAAGCGCCGCTGCAGGGCCACGGAGTGCTGCACGTCGAGCATCAGGTCGTTGATGCGCTCCACCATCGGCAAGGCCTCGGCCGGCACGCGCTTGAGCGGCAGCGGGCGCCAGTCGTGCAGCTCGCGCAGGCCGATCTCGCCGCTCAGGCGCGTCAGGGGTTCGAGGCCGCGGTTGACGCCCCAGCCCAGCAAAAGGAAGGTGACGAGCCCGAGGCCCAGTGCAGGTGCGACGATGGCCAATTGCACGTCGCGCAGCAGCGCGGCGCGCTTGGCGGTGGTCTCGACGACGACGATGGACACCGTGCGGTCGATCATCGGGCTGGTCACCGAAAACACCGCGCCGCGCACGGGCAGGCCCTGGTAGCGGGCGTCGAAGAGCTGCGGCTGCTTGAGGCTGGCGACGTCGAAGCGCGGCACCGGCACGGTGGCATCGCCGGCCAGCGCGGTGCCCTCGATGTCGACCATCACGAAACCGTTGCGGTCCTCGCTGTCCCAGGTCAGCAGCTCCATGATCTGACGGCTGACGTCGAGCAGCGGCCCGCGTTCCGTCCAGATCACGCGGGCCGCGATGGCCGAAGCCTCGTCGCGCAGGCCGCGGTCGAAAGCCCGTTCCGCCGCATCGCGGGCAATGAAGAAGGCTCCCGTCACCGCGCTGGCCAGCCCGACCAGCCAGATCCAGGCCAGCGGCACCAGCAGACGCCGCGCCAGGCTGGGCGGCGCCCGGCCCGGGCGCGTCATGGCAGCGAAGGCTCCGCCGCCTCCATCACGTAGCCGAAGCCGCGCACGGTGCGGATGACGACACCCAGCTCGCCGAAGCGCTTGCGCAGGCGGTGCACGTAGACCTCGACCGAGTTTCCGCTGAAGTCGGCCTCCCAGCTGGAGAGCCGGGCGACGATCTGGTCCTTGGGCACGACACGCCCTGCACGTTGCATCAGCAGCTCGGTCAGCGCCAGCTCGCGCGGCGACAGCGCCACGCGCTCGCCGCGGTGGCGCAGTTCGCGGTCGGCGACGTGCAGCACGAGCTCACCGAACACCAGCTGGTTCTCGGCCCGGCCGGCGGCGCGGCGCCCCAGTGCACGCAGGCGGGCCAGGAGTTCGGGCGGGTCGAAGGGCTTGACGAGGTAGTCATCGGCACCGGCGTCCAGCCCCGCCACACGGTCGGCGAGCTGGTCGCGCGCCGAGAGAAGCAGCACCGGGAACACCGCGCCGCGCTGGCGCCAATGGCGCAGCACCTCCATGCCATCGCGGCGCGGCAGCCCGAGATCCAGCACGGCGACGTCATGCTCGCCAGCCAGGCCGGCATGGCTGGCCTGCTCACCGCAGGCCAGCACGTCCACGCGCCAACCCTCGGACTGCAAGGCGTGGCGCATGCCGACGGTGAGCGCGTGGTCGTCCTCGACGAGCAGGACCCTCATCGCGCCACCGCCAAGCCAGGGTCAGCCGAAGTTCCTCTGCGCGAACTCCCAGTTCACCAGCTTGTCGAGGAAGGTCTCGACGAACTTCGGGCGCTGGTTGCGGTAGTCGATGTAGTAGGCGTGCTCCCAGACATCGACCGTCAGCAACGCGGAGTCGCCGGTGGTCAGCGGCGTGCCGGCAGCACCCATGTTGACGATGTCCACGCTGCCGTCGACCTTCTTGACCAGCCACGTCCAGCCGCTGCCGAAGTTGCCGACGGCACTCTTGACGAAGGCCTCGCGGAAGGCGGCGTAGCTGCCCCATTTGGCCGTGATGGCCGCAGCCAACGGGCCCGTGGGCTCACCGCCGCCGTTCGGCTTCATGCAGTGCCAGAAGAAAGTGTGATTCCAGATCTGCGCGGCATTGTTGTAGATGCCGCCGGTGCTCTTCTTGACGATGTCCTCAAGCGCCATGCTCTCGAACTCGGTGCCCTTTTGCAGGTTGTTCAGGTTCACCACGTAGGCATTGTGGTGCTTGCCGTGGTGGAACTCCAGCGTCTCCCGGCTGTAGTGCGGGACCAGGGCGTCGATGGCATACGGCAGCGGCGGCAGGGTGTGTTCCATGGCGGGGTGTGGCTTCCTCAAGGGTGACGGGACTTGAACGGTGCGCGATTGTAGGCAGCGCCTCCTCAGCGGGGCGGCGGCAGGGCTTCGATGCGCAGCAACTCGGCCTCAGCCGTGCCGTCGGCCCAGGTGGCGCGCACGGCCTGGCCGGCGCGCAGCCCGGCCACCGACACCACCGGGCGGCCGTCGAGCGTCTGCACCCAGGCGTAGCCGCGCTTGAGCACGCGCGCAGGGTCGTGCGCCTGCAGGCGCGCCGCGGCGGCGGCCAGGCGCAGCGGCTCGGTGGCCAGCCGTTCGCGCAGCGCACGCACGGCCTGTTCGCCGCGACGGCGCAGCGCCTCGCCCTGCCGCTGCAGGGTGAGCAACGGGGCGCGGTTCAGCCGCAGCGCGCGCGCTTGCAGCGACTGCCGCTGTGCGGCCAAAGCTCGCGCGGGCGTGCCCAGTCGCACCGTCAGCGTGTCCAGGCGCTGGGCCTGGCGCTGCAGGTGCCGCTCGCTGGCGCGACGGGCGCGCTCGGTGCGGGCCTCCAGCTGCGCCTGCAGATCGGCCAGCGCCGGGGCGGCCAGTTCGGCGGCGGCCGTCGGCGTGGGCGCCCGCAGGTCGGCCACCAGGTCGGCCAGGGTCACGTCGGTCTCGTGGCCGACGCCGCACACCACCGGCAAGGGGCTGGCCGCGATGGCGCGCACCAGGCGCTCGTCGTTGAAGGCCCACAGGTCCTCCAGCGAGCCGCCGCCGCGCACCAGCAGCAGCACGTCGGCCTCCGCCCGGCCTGCGGCCGTGGCCAAGGCCCCGACCAGGGCCGCCGGTGCATCGGCGCCCTGCACCGGCGCGGGATAGATCACCACGCGCACCTGCGGCGCCCGCCGCTGCAGCGCCGCGAGCACATCGCGCAGGGCCGCGGCGGCCAGGGAGGTGATCACGCCCAGCACGCGCGGATGCGCGGGCAGCGTCCGCTTGCGCGCCGCGTCGAACAGCCCCTCGGCGGCCAGCCGCGCACGGCGGCGCAGGTACTCCTCGTACAGCGCGCCCTCGCCCACCCGGCGCATGGACTCCACCACCATCTGCAGTTCGCCCCGAGCCTCGTACACGCCCAGGCGGCCGCGCAGCTCGACCTGCTGCCCGTCGGCCGGCGCAAAGTCCAGCAGCGTCGCAGCGCGGCGGAACATCGCGCAGCGCAGCAGCGCCGGGGCGCCATCGGCGTCTTTCAGCGAGAAGTAGACGTGACCACTGGCGGCCCGCGCCAGGCCCGAGAGCTCGCCACGCACAACCACGGCCCCGAAGCGTGCGGCCAGTGCATCCGCAGTGGCCAGCAGCAGCGCGGCCACGCCCCAGGGTGCGCGCAGTGGGGCCTCAGCCATGCGGGCGAACCCTGAAGCCCACAGCGCCGGAGCCCCGTGGGCCAGGGCCGGCACCCTCCGTCGGTGAACGGTCATGCAATTGCAAATGCTTGATGCACATGGATTTTCAGGTGCGCAAAAATGCGGCAACCGCATCGCGGCCACGTGGCAACATCCACTTGCGGCGGGCGCCCAGACCATGCCAACAGCCTTATCCACAGAACGCGTGGACAGCGGGCGGCGCCGACTCACGGCACCAGCGTCGGCGAAGCCATCGGCCATAATCCAGCCGTCTGTTCCTGCCCCGCCCCTGCGCCCGACCGCGCGAGAGACGAGAGACCTTTGCTGTCCATCATACAAGCCGCTGGCTGGCCGATCTGGCCTTTGATACTGTGCTCGGTCGTGGCGACCGCGCTCATCATCGAGCGCTTCTACAGCCTGCGGACGTCGCAGGTGGCGCCGCCCAAGTTGCTCGACGAAGTGCTGGGGGTGACGCGGGCCAGCCTGCCCTCGGCCGAGGTCGTCAACAAACTCTCCGAGAACTCGGTGCTGGGGCGCGTGCTCGCTGCGGGCTTGCGCAGCGTGATCGCCGATCCGCGCATCACCGAGTCGGCGCTTCGGCAACAGCTCGAGAACGCCGGCCGCGCGGCCGTCGGCAGCCTGGAACGCTATCTCAACGCGCTGGGCACCATCGCCTCAGCCGCGCCGCTGCTGGGCCTGCTGGGCACCGTCATCGGCATGATCGAGATTTTCGGCTCCCAGGCACCCACCGCGGGCGCCGCGGGCAACCCGCAGCAACTCGCGCACGGCATCTCGATCGCGCTGTACAACACCGCCTTCGGGCTGATCGTCGCCATCCCCGCGCTGATGGTCTACCGTTACTTCCGCCGCCGTGTCGAGGAGTACGGGCTGGCGCTGGAACTCGCCGCCGAGCGGCTGGTGCCGCACCTGATGCGCTTTGCCGTCAAGGCCGACTGATGCACGGCTTGCAGCACCCCGACTCCGCATGAAGTTCGCCCGTCATCGCACCGAAGAACCGGAGATCAACCTGATCCCGTTCATCGACGTTTTGCTGGTGGTGCTGATCTTCCTGATGCTGTCGACCACCTACTCGCGCTTCACGGAGCTGCAGATCAACCTGCCGGCGGCGGACGCCGAGCCTCTGCGCGACAGGCCCGCGGAGATCGTCGTGGCCGTGGCCGTCGACAGCCGCTACACCGTCAACAAGATTCCCGTGGACGGCCGCAGCATCGAGGCGCTCACGGCTGCGCTGGCCGATGCTGCGGACGGACGGCCCGAGACGGTCGTCATCATCTCGGCCGATGCCCTGGCGGCCCACCAGTCGGTGGTCAACGTGCTCGACGCCGCACGCCGCGCCGGGCTGTCTCGGCTCACGTTCGCGGCGCAGACCGCGGGCACCACGCCGCGCTGACGCGCGCTGCAGCGTGCGGCGCGCGCTCGAGGGCTGCTTGCGCCGCATCTGGTGGGCGCCACGGCCCGGCCTGGCGGCCCGTGTGCTGGCGCCGCTGGAGGCGCTGTACAGGCTGCTCCAACGCCGCCACGCGCGCCTGGCAGCAGGCCCGGCAGAGCTGCCGGTGCCCGTGCTCGTGGTCGGCAACCTGGTGGTCGGCGGTGCCGGCAAGACACCGACCGTGATCGCCATCGTGGCGGCACTGGCCCGGCGCGGCCGCCGGCCGGGCGTGGTCTCGCGCGGGCATGGGCGCGCGGGCTCGGCGCCCCGCGCCGTGTCGTGGGGCGATGACGCTGGCGATGTGGGCGACGAACCGCTGCTGCTGGCGCGCCGCTGCGGCGTGCCCGTGTTTGTGGGCCGCGACCGCGTGGCGGCCGCGCGAGCCCTGCTGCAGGCGCACCCGGATGTCGACGTGATCGTGTCCGACGACGGCCTGCAGCACCACGCCCTGCCCCGCCGGGCCGAGCTGGTGGTGTTCGACGAACGCGGCATCGGCAACGGACGGCTGCTGCCCGCCGGGCCGCTGCGCGAGCCGATGCCGGTGCCATGGCCCGGGCAACGGCACGTGCTCTACACCGCGGGCGCGCCCAGCACCGCGCTGCCCGGGGCCTGTGCCCGGCGACGGCTGGGCCTGGCCTGGCCGCTGGCGGCCTGGCACGCGGGCAACGCCGCCTCGGCCGTGCCGCTGTCCACGCTGCAGGGCCGGCCGCTCCTGGCCGCCGCCGGGCTGGCGGCCCCAGAGAAGTTCTTCGCCATGCTGCGCCAGGCCGACCTGCGCATCGACGCACTGCCCCTGCCCGACCACTTCGACTACGCCACCCGGCCCTGGCCGGCCCGGGGGCCCGACGTGCTGGTGACGGAGAAGGACGCTGTCAAGCTCGACCCGACCCTCGTCGACGCTCGGCCGGTGTGGGTGCTGCCGCTAGACTTGGACTTGCCCGAGACGCTGCTCGAGGCGCTGCACGCCGAGCTCTTCGGTCCCCGCCCTGCGAACACCCACAAGCCATGAGCCTGGACCATCGCCTGATCGAACTGCTGGTCTGCCCCGTCTGCAAGGGACCGCTGCAATTGCGCCGCGATGCCGAGTTGCGGCCGCTGGACCTGGCGTGCCCGGCCGACCGGTTGGCCTTCCCCATCCGCGACGGCATTGCGGTGATGCTGGAGAGCGAGGCCACGCCGCTGGACGGCCCGGCCGCCGAGGCCCCGCTGGCCGGCAGCCCGGCGGCCTCATGACGACCGAGACGCCCTTCACCGTGCTGATCCCGGCACGGTTGGCCAGCACGCGGCTGCCGCACAAGCCGCTGGCCGACATCGCCGGCCGGCCGATGGTGGTGCGCGTGGCCGAGCGCGTGGCGGGCCTGGCCGGTGCGCACGCCGTGGTGGTGGCCTGCGACCATGCCGAGATCGCCCGCGCCTGCGCCGCCCACGGTGTGCAGGCCGTGCTCACCCGCGCCGACCACCCCAGCGGCAGCGACCGCCTGGCCGAGGCCTGCGTGCACCTGGGGCTGGACGGCGACGACGTCGTCGTCAACGTGCAGGGCGACGAGCCGCTGATCGACCCGGCGCTGGTGCTGGCCGTGGCGCGGCTGCTACCTTTGCGCGAGGACTGCGTGATGGCCACCGCCGCGCATCCACTGACCGACGATGCCGAGTTCACCAACCCCCATGTCGTGAAGGTCGTGCTCGACGCTGCGGCGCGCGCGCTGTACTTCAGCCGCGCCCCGCTGCCCTGGTGGCGCGACGGCGGCGGCGCACCGCCGCGCCACCCGCGGCCGCTGCGCCACCTGGGGCTGTACGCCTATCGCGCCGGTTTCTTGCGGGCGTTCCCGGCCCTGCCGCCCGCTCCCGTCGAGCAGGCCGAGGCGCTGGAGCAGCTGCGCGTGCTGTGGCACGGCCACCGCATCGCCGTGCACGTGGCCGAGCACGGGCCCGGGCCTGGCGTGGACACGCCGGCCGATCTGGAGCGCGTGCGGGCCCTGTTCAGCGCGGGATAGCCCCACGCGGGCGCGTCAGGCTGGCGCGAGGGGCTGCGTGCTATTCTCGATTCGA
>JAUMBF010000142.1:0-37728 GCA_032115875.1 Rubrivivax sp. | reverse complement strand
GCCTGAGCACCGGGCCGATGGCGCTGGACCGCTGGCGGCGTCTGCTGCCCGGCCTGTGGCTGGGCTGGCTGCTGTGCGTGGCCATCGTGGCCACGCCGGCGGCGTTCGCGCTGCTCGAGCGTGCCGACGCCGGCCGCGTGGCAGCGCGCGTGCTGGGCTGGGAGGCGCACAGCGCACTGCTGTTCGGCGCCGTGCTGCTGGCGCTGGAGCGCGTGGGCGCCAAGCGCAGGGCCGGTGAAGGCGGCAACAGTCAGTTCAGCACCGGCATGGCACTGGCTGCCGGCGCGCTGTTCTGCACCGTGGCGGGCTACTTCGGCCTGCAGCCGCTGATGGCGGCGGCAAGGGCGGGGCAGGGCGCTCTCAGTATCGGCCAGCTGCACGCCGTGAGCGTGCTGTTCTACGGCGTGAAGCTCGGGCTCGTGGCTACGCTGGCCTGGCGGGGCAGCGCCGTGCCCTCCAGAGCCCCGGGCGCCGTCAGCCCTGGGCCTTCTTCTTGACGCTGGTGGGGCGCTCCTTCGCCCGCTTGATCTGGCCGCCCGACGTGACACGCTCGTTGCCGAACACCTTGACCTTGCGCACCGTGGCGCGGTGGTTGCCGCTCTTGGAAAAGCTCACGAGCTTCACGGTGCGCGGCCCCGGCATGCGGTCTTCGCGCTCGGCCTTGGGCTTGGGCGCGACCGGTCGCCACAGCACCAGCAGCTTGCCGATGTGCTGGATGGGGGCGGCCGAGAGCTTGTCGGCCAGGTCGGCCAGCAGCAACTCGCGCGCGGCGCGGTCGTCGGAGAAGACGCGAACCTTCACCAGCCCATGGGCCTTGAGCGCAGCGTTGAGCTCCCTTTCGACCGCCGCGGTGGCGCCCTCGGCACCGATCATGACCACGGGGTCGAGGTGATGGGCGGCGGCGCGGTGTTCCTTGCGTTGGGCGGGCGTGAGCGTGATGGCAGGCATGGGCGGATTATCGGTGGTGCGCTGCGCCGGAGGTAGGCATGAAGCCCAAGAGCAAGAAAGTGAACCGGGCGTGGTTGCACGACCACATGAACGATCCCTACGTGAAGCTGGCGCAGCGCGAGGGCTACCGCGCCCGCGCCGCCTACAAGCTCAAGGAGATCGACGAGACGCTCAAGCTCGTCAAGCCTGGGCAGGTGGTGGTGGACCTCGGCGCCACGCCCGGCGCCTGGAGCCAGTACCTGCGGCGCCGCTTCGCGCCCGAGGGCGCGGCGGCCGGCGCGCTCGACGGCACCATCATTGCGCTGGACGTCCTGCCCTGCGAGCCCATCGAGGGCGTGCAGTTCCTCCAGGGCGACTTCCGTGAGGAGGCCGTGGCCGAGCAGCTGGCCCTCGCGCTGGCCGACCGGCCAGTAGACCTGGTGGTGTCGGACATGGCCCCCAACCTCTCGGGCATCGAGTCGGCCGACTCGGCGCGCATCGCCCACCTGGTGGAGCTGGCGGTGGATTTCGCGCGCTTGCACCTCAAACCCGAGGGCGCTCTGGTGTGCAAGTGTTTCCACGGCAGCGGCTACAGCCAGCTGGTGAAGCTGTTCAAGGAGTGCTTCCACGTCGTCAAGCCCATCAAGCCCAAGGCATCGCGCGACAAGTCGGCAGAAACCTTTCTTGTCGGGATGGGTCTGAAGAACCGCTAAGGTCGGCGTCATGCCCACTGGACACCTCACGCGTCAAGGCACGCGCCAAGCAAGGCGCTTCGGGGCCGCTCGTCGACGCAGCCATCCCTCGCCGCGATAAGGCCCTGCGGGGCTTGACAGCACTAGAATAGACCGCATCTGCCGTGGAATCAGGCGTAACCCGAGTGGGGGCGCCGCCCGCTGAACTGGAAAAGGAGCCGCGGTGAACAACCAATGGTTTTCGAAGGTCGCCGTCTGGCTGGTGATCGCCCTCGTGCTTTTCACCGTGTTCAAGCAGTTCGACCGCGGCGTCGCCCAGGGCAACCAGATCGCCTACTCCGACTTCCTCGACGAGGTGAAGGCCAGACGCGTCAAGCAGGTGACGCTGCAGGAGAACCCCGGTGGTGGCACTGAAATCCAGGCTTTGCGCGAGGACGGCAGCCGTGTGCGCTCCACCGCCACCTTCCTGGACCGCGGCCTGGTCGGCGACCTCATCGCGGCCGGTGTCAAGTTCGACGTCAAGCCGCGCGAGGAGCCCAGCCTGCTGATGAGCATCCTCGTCAGCTGGGGCCCGATGCTCCTGCTCATTGGCGTGTGGATCTACTTCATGCGCCAGATGCAGGGCGGCGGCAAGGGCGGCGCGTTCAGCTTCGGAAAGAGCAAGGCCCGCATGCTTGACGAGGCCAACAACTCCACCACCTTCGCCGACGTGGCCGGTTGCGACGAAGCCAAGGAAGAGGTCAAGGAGCTGGTGGACTTCCTGAAGGATCCGCAGAAGTTCCAGAAACTCGGCGGTCGCATTCCGCGTGGCGTGCTGCTGGTGGGTCCTCCGGGTACCGGCAAGACGCTGCTGGCCAAGGCCATTGCCGGGGAGGCCAAGGTGCCGTTCTTCAGCATCAGCGGCTCCGATTTCGTCGAGATGTTCGTTGGCGTGGGTGCGGCGCGTGTGCGCGACATGTTCGAGCAGGCCAAGAAGAGCGCCCCCTGCATCATCTTCATCGATGAGATCGACGCCGTGGGCCGCCATCGTGGTGCCGGCCTGGGCGGCGGCAACGACGAGCGCGAGCAGACCCTGAACCAGATGCTCGTCGAGATGGACGGCTTCGAGACCAACCTCGGCGTCATCGTCATGGCCGCGACGAACCGGCCTGACATCCTGGATCCCGCGCTGCTGCGTCCGGGCCGTTTCGATCGGCAGGTCTACGTGACGCTGCCCGACGTGCGCGGCCGGGAGCAGATCCTGGGCGTGCACATGCGCAAGGTCCCCGTCGGCCAGGACATCCGCGCCGACATCCTGGCGCGCGGCACCCCGGGCTTCAGCGGCGCCGACCTGGCCAACCTCGTGAACGAGGCAGCCCTGTTCGCCGCGCGCCGCAACGGCCGCGTGGTGGAGATGGTCGACTTCGAGAAGGCCAAGGACAAGATCATGATGGGCCCCGAGCGGAAGTCCATGGTCATGCCCGAAGAGGAGCGGAAGAACACCGCTTACCACGAGGCTGGCCACGCCTTGGTGGCGCGCCTCATGCCCAAGACCGACCCGGTGCACAAGGTCACTGTCATCCCGCGCGGCCGCGCCTTGGGCGTGACCATGCAGCTGCCCGAGGGCGACCGCTACAGCATGGACAAGGAGCGCATGCTCAGCACCATCAGCGTGCTCTTCGGCGGCCGCATCGCCGAGGAAGTGTTCATGAACCAGATGACCACGGGCGCCAGCAATGATTTCGAGCGCGCCACGGCCATCGCCCGCGACATGGTCACACGCTACGGCATGACCGACGAGCTCGGCCCGATGGTCTACGCCGAGAACGAAGGCGAGGTCTTCCTGGGCCGCAGCGTCACCAAGACGACGACGATGTCGGAAGAGACGATGCGCAAGGTGGACATCCAGATCCGCCGGATCATTGACGAGCAGTACGGCATCGCCCGTCGCCTGATCGAAGAGAACAAGGACAAGATGCATGCCATGGCGCTGGCCCTGCTCGAGTGGGAAACCATCGACAGCGACCAGATCGACGACATCATGGCCGGCAAGCCGCCGCGGGCGCCCAAGGACTGGTCGCCGTCGGCGAACAAGCCCAGCGGCCCGACCCCTCCGGTCAACGCCGACGGCGCGCCGGCCGCGGCCTGAAGGGTTCCGTGAGCACGGCAGACGGGGCCTTGGGCCCCGTTTTTCATGGCCCCGCCCCAGTCTGGCAGGCCGGGAGGTTCTCCATCGACCTGTCCGAGCCGCGCGTGATGGGGATCGTCAACGTCACACCCGACTCGTTCTCCGACGGCGGCCGCTACACCGACGTCGACGCGGCGCGCCGGCATTGCGACGCGCTGCTCGAACAGGGGGCGCACATCCTGGACATTGGCGGCGAGTCGACGCGTCCCGGGGCCTCTGCGCCGAGCCCCGAGGAGGAGTGCGCGCGCGTGCTGCCGACGCTGCGCCACGCAGTGACTCTGGGCGTGCCGGTCTCGATCGATACCAGCGAGCCGCGCGTGATGCAGGCCGCGCTGGCGGCTGGCGCCGACATCGTCAACGACGTCCGCAGCCTGCGCCGGCCAGGGGCGCTGGACCTGCTGGCCGCCCACACGGGTGTCGGCGTGTGCCTGATGCACATGCGCGGCGAGCCGGGCGGCATGGATGCGCAGACCGACTACGCCGACGTCGTGGCCGAGGTGCGCGATTGGCTGGCCGCACGGCTGGCCGAGGTGGTGGCCGCGGGCGTGGCGCCGCGGCGCGTGGTGCTGGACCCAGGCATCGGCTTCGCCAAGACGCGCGAGCAGGACCTTGAGCTGTTGCGCCGCCAGGGCGAGCTGCTGGCCGTGGGGCGGCCGCTGCTGGCCGGGTGGTCGCGCAAGCGCACGGTGGGCATGGTCACGGGCCGTCCCGTGGGCGAGCGGCAGGCAGGCAGCGTGGCCGCGGCTTTGCTGGCCGTGCAGCACGGCGCGCGCATCGTGCGCGTGCACGACGTCGCCGCCACGGTGGATTCGCTGCGCGTGTGGCAGGCCGTGCAGGCGGCGCGGGCAGGGGCCGGCAATCTTCACGCCCGTCCACCCGCCGGGGGAGCGGCACCGCCGGGGTACGCCACACAATGCGGGCCCACTGAGGAGGACCCCGCCCGATGAATCGCAGACACTTCGGCACCGACGGCATCCGCGGCACCGTGGGTATCGACCCCATCACGCCCGACTTCGTGCTGCGCCTGGGCCACGCCGTCGGTCAGGTCTTGCGTCGCACGACTCCGCGCCCCGTGGTGCTGATCGGCAAGGACACCCGCATCTCAGGCTACATGCTCGAATCGGCGCTGGAGGCAGGTTTCGCATCGGCCGGGGTCGACGTGCTGCTCACCGGCCCTCTGCCCACGCCGGGCGTGGCCTACCTCACTCGGGCACAGCGACTGGACTTGGGCGTGGTCATCAGTGCGTCGCACAACGCCTTTGCCGACAACGGCATCAAGTTCTTCTCTGCGCGCGGCGAGAAGCTGCCTGACGAATGGGAGGCGGCGGTCGAAGCGGCGCTGGCGCAGCCGCCGCGTTGGGTGCCCTCAGCCGAGCTGGGCAAGGCCCGCCGACTCGATGATGCCGGCGGCCGCTACATCGAGTTCTGCAAGAGTACGGTGCTGCACTCGCTGTCGCTGCGTGGAATGAAGCTGGTGGTCGATGCGGCTCACGGTGCTGCCTATCACGTGGCGCCAGCGGTGTTCCACGAGTTGGGCGCCTCGATCGTGAAGATCGGCTGCCAACCCGATGGCGTGAACATCAACGAGGGCGTCGGCGCCACCGCGCCGGCCGCCCTGGTGGCGGCGGTCGCGGAGCACCGCGCCGACTACGGCATTGCGCTCGACGGCGACGCCGATCGGCTGCAGCTGGTCGACGCGCAAGGGCGCCTGTACAACGGTGACGAGCTGCTCTACGTGATGGCGATGGACCGGCTGGCCCAGCAGCACCCGCTGCCCGGCGTCGTGGGCACCCTGATGACCAACATGGCGGTCGAGCAGGCACTGGCTCGCCATGGCGTGCCCATGGTACGGACCAAGGTCGGCGACCGTTACGTCCTCGAAGAGCTCGTGGCGCGCGGCTGGCAACTCGGCGGCGAGGGCTCGGGCCACCTGCTGGCACTGGACCGTCATACCACCGGCGACGGCATCGTCAGCGCGTTGCAGATCCTGCAAGCCGTGCGTCGCCATGGCAAGACGCTGGCCGCGCTGCTGGAAGGGGTGACCTTGTTCCCGCAGACGCTCATCAACGTCCGCCTGCGAGGCAATGGCGACTGGAAAGCCAATGCCGCTTTGCAAGATGCGCGCCAGACAGCCGAGCGCGAACTGGGCGATGGCGGCCGGGTGCTGATCCGCCCATCAGGCACTGAACCGGTGCTGCGCGTGATGGTGGAGGCGCGAGACGCCGCGCTGAGCCGTCGCTGTGCCGAGCGCATCGCCGCGGCCGCAACAGCCGCCTGAGCGCTGCGGCTCAGCGCCGCGGCGGCATCAGAACCTTGTCGATGATGTGGATCACGCCGTTGGTGGCGGCCCCATCGGCCTGTGTCACGACCGCGTCCTCCACCGTCACAAAGGTGCCGGCCTTGGACAGGGCGATGTTGGCACCCTGGACGGTCTTGACGTTGCCCGTCTTGACGTCGGCCGAGCCCACCTTGCCCGGGATCACGTGGTAGCTCAGCACCGAGGCCAGCAGCGCCTTGTCCTTGGCCAGCTGCTCCATCGTGGCGGCGGGCACGGCCTTGAAGGCCTCGTCGCTCGGGGCGAACACCGTGAACGGCCCGGCGCCGCGCAGCGTGTCGGCCAGGCCGGCAGCGGCGAGCAGCTTGTTCAGGGTCGACAGCTGCGGCGTGCGCGCGGCGGTGTCGGTGATGGTCGCAGGGGCAGGCGTGCTGGCGCAGCCAGCCATCGCGAGGGCGGCGCTGGCGGCCACCAGGGCGAAGGCGCGCTTGGTCATCGTCATGAGAGCAATCTCCGTGGGAGGGGGGCGTGTGCACGACGCCCGGGGCGGGCGCTTGCGTGTTGGTCAGCACACTATCGGCCCTTCATGACAGTCCGGTGAAACTGCGAGCCCGCTTCGTGACAGCCCCGTACGGATCACGGGTGTCATCGCTCTGTCACTGCCCACGCCTATCGTCACGCCGTCCATTCGACAGGAACCTACCCAAATGACCCCGACCTCCCTGTTTCGTGCCCTCGCACTCACGGCGGCTGCCGCGCTGGCCACGCTTCCGGCCGTCGCGCAGGACGTCACCGGCGCCGGAGCCACCTTCCCCGCGCCGCTCTACGCCAAGTGGGCCGATGCCTACAACAAGGCGACCGGGTTGAAGATCAACTACCAGAGCGTCGGCTCGGGCGCCGGCCTCCGCCAGATCCGCGGCAAGACGGTGGACTTCGGCGCCTCCGACATGCCGCTGTCGGATGCTGACCTGTCCAAGGACGGCTTGGTCCAGTTTCCCACGGTGATTGGGGGCGTGGTGCCTGTGGTCAACATCCGCGGCATCACTGCCGGCCAGTTGCGCCTGACCGGCCAGGTCCTCGGGGACATCTTTCTCGGCAAGATCACGCGCTGGAATGATCCGGCAATCTCCGCGCTGAACCCTGGCGTGCCCTTGCCCGACACGGCGATCGCCCCGGTGCGCCGCGCCGACGGCTCTGGTACCACCTTCATCTTCACCAACTACCTCTCGAAGGTCAACGCCGACTGGAAGAGCCGCGTCGGCGAGGGCACGGCGGTCAACTGGCCCACCGGTGCGGGCGGCAAGGGCAACGAGGGTGTGGCGGCCTTCGTGCAGCGCCTGCCCAACTCGATCGGCTACGTCGAGTATTCGTACGCCGTCACCAACCGGATGGCCAGCGTGCAGATGCGCAACCAGGCCGGCAGTTTCGTCAAGCCAGACGACACGAGCTTCAAGGCCGCTGCTGCCGGCGCCGACTGGTCGAAGACCTTCAACCAGATCCTGACCGACCAGCCCGGCGCACAGTCGTGGCCGATCACCGGGGCCACCTTCATCATGATGCACACCAGGCAGGACAAGCCGGCCCAGGCTGGTGCGTCGCTGCGCTTCTTCGAGTGGGCGTTCAACAACGGCGACGCCATGGCAACCCAGCTCGAGTACGTGCCCCTGCCGCCCACCGTCAAGGATCTGGTGCGCCGAGAGTGGGCGAAAATCCAGGATGCGTCGGGCAAGGCCGTGGCCTTCAAGTGATGCCGACGGCGGCGGGCCGCGAGCCACCGCCCCGATGCTGAAGCAGCGCATGGCGCCCGCCCACCCGGCGGGCGCCTGTGCGTGAGTGAACCGACGTCCGAGGAGCAGCCGTGTCCGTGACCCTGCCGGCCCAGAACGACCCGTCCGAGCCGGCCGTTGCCGCGCGCGCGGTGCCGGGCGGCGCACCGCCCAGCCATGCACAGCGCTCGCCCTGGGCCGACAAGATCTTCGCGGTCGCTGCCCAGTCGGCGGCATGGATCACGCTGGCCCTGCTGGCCGGCATTCTGGCCTCGTTGGTGTACGGTGCGTGGCCGGCGATCCGCGAGTTCGGCATCGGTTTCCTCTTCAGCACCGACTGGGACCCCGTCGAGGACAAGTACGGCGGCCTCGTCATGATCTATGGCACGCTGATGTCGGCGGCCATCGCGCTGATCATCGCCGTGCCGGTGAGCTTCGGCATCGCGCTGTTCCTCACTGAACTGGCCCCGGGTTGGCTGCGGCGCCCATTGGGCGTGGCCATCGAACTGCTGGCCGCCGTGCCGTCCATCGTCTACGGCATGTGGGGCCTGCTCGTATTCGGTCCCATCCTTGCCACCTACGTGCAGCAGCCGCTTCAGTCGGCCTTCGGGGACGTGCCCTTTTTCGGCACGCTGGTCTCGGGCCCGCCCGTGGGTATCGGACTGCTGTCTGCTGGCATCATCCTGGCGATCATGGTGATTCCGTTCATCGCCTCGGTGATGCGCGACGTATTCGAGACGACGCCGGCGCTGCTCAAGGAATCGGCCTACGGGCTGGGCGCCACCACCTGGGAGGTGGTCTCCAAGGTCGTGCTGCCGTATACCAAGACCGGCGTCGTGGGTGCCATCATGCTGGGTCTTGGTCGCGCCCTGGGCGAGACGATGGCCGTCACCTTCGTGATCGGCAACTTCAGCCAGGTCGACTCCTTGTCCTTGTTCGAGGCCGCCAACAGCATCACTGCGGCGATCGCCAACGAGTTCGCCGAGGCTGACACCAGGCTGCACCAGCCGGCCCTGATGTACCTGGGCCTGGTGCTGTTCTTCATCACCTTCTGCGTGCTTGCGCTGTCGAAGCTGCTGCTGATGCGCATGAAGCTCGGCGAGGGAACCCGCACATGAGTCTCTTCGCACTTGATGCGGGCCGTCTGCGCCTGCACCGCCGCCGCAAGGCCATGAACGCCGTGGCGCTGACGCTGTCTCTGGCGGCCATGGCCTTCGGTCTGTTCTGGCTGGCCTGGATCCTGTTCGAGACCATCCGGCTGGGCATCGGTGGCATGGCGCTGTCGGTGTTCACCGAGATGACGCCGCCGCCTCAGGCCGACAGCGGCGGCCTGGCCAACGCCATCTACGGTTCGCTGCTCATGGTGCTGCTGGCCACGGCGCTGGGCACGCCCATCGGCATCCTGTGTGGCGTCTATCTCGCCGAGTACGGAAAGACGTCTTGGCTGGGCAGTGTCACCGGCTTCATCAACGACATCCTGCTGTCGGCGCCGTCGATCGTCATCGGGCTGTTCGTCTACGCGGTGGTCGTGGCGCAGGTCAGGAGCTTCTCCGGCTGGGCCGGCATCCTGGCGCTGGCGCTCATCGTCATCCCGGTGGTGGTACGCACCACCGAGAACATGCTGAGCCTCATTCCCAATGCGCTGCGCGAGGCCGCCTATGCCCTGGGCTCGCCGAAGTGGAAGGTGATCTCGTCGGTGACGCTGCGCGCCGCGCGGGCGGGCGTGATCACCGGCGTGCTGCTGGCGCTGGCGCGCATTGCCGGCGAGACGGCGCCGCTGCTGTTCACGGCGTTGAACAACCAGTTCTTCACCAGCAGTCTGAGCGAGCCGATGGCCAGCCTGCCGGTGACGATCTTCAAGTACGCGATGAGCCCCTACGAGAACTGGCGCGAGCTGGCCTGGGTGGGCGTGTTCCTCATCACCCTGGGCGTTCTGGGCCTGAACATCCTGGCCCGCGTCCTGTTTCGCAAGAGATTCTGAACGAGGGCACCCGATGGACACCAAGGTCGACAACGCTGCCGGCGAGAAGATCAAGGTCCAGGTCAAGGACCTGAACTTCTACTACGGCAAGTTCCACGCGCTGAAGCACATCAACCTCGAGATCCCCGAGCGCAAGGTCACGGCGTTCATCGGCCCCTCGGGCTGCGGCAAGAGCACGCTGCTGCGCGTCTTCAACCGCATGTTCGAGCTCTATCCCGAGCAGCGTGCCGAGGGCACGGTTCTGCTCGACGGGCAGGACATCCTCGTCACCAAGACCGACGTCTCGCTGATCCGCGCCAAGATCGGCATGGTGTTTCAGAAGCCGACGCCGTTCCCGATGTCGATCTACGACAACATCGCCTTCGGGGTGCGCCTGTTCGAGACGTTGCCGCGCATGGAGATGGACGAGCGCGTGGAGTGGGCGCTGAAGAAGGCCGCGCTGTGGAACGAGGTCAAGGACAAGCTGCAGCAGAGTGGATCCAGTCTCTCCGGCGGCCAGCAGCAACGCTTGTGCATCGCCCGCGGCATCGCCATCAAGCCCGAGGTGCTGCTGCTCGACGAGCCCTGCTCGGCGCTGGATCCCATCTCCACCGGCAAGATCGAGGAGCTGATCCACGAGCTCAAGGCCGACTACACCGTGATGATCGTCACGCACAACATGCAGCAGGCGGCGCGCTGTAGCGACTACACCGCCTACATGTACCTCGGCGACCTGGTCGAGTTCGGCCCCACGAGCGAGCTGTTCATGAAGCCGAAGAAGAAGGACACCGAGGACTACATTACGGGCCGGTTCGGCTGATCCGCCCGCCCCGCCCCCTGCCGCAGAGGAAGTTCCGATGTCCGACAAGCACATGTCCACCCAGTTCGATGCCGAGCTCTCGGGCATCTCCGGCCGTGTCCTCGAGATGGGTGGCCTGGTCGAGTCCCAGGTCGTCCAGGCCGTCAAGGCGCTGACCGAGTTCAACGGTGAGCTCGCCGACGCGGTGCTGGCGCAGGAGGACCGGGTCAACCAGATGGAAGTGACCATCGACCGTGAGCTGTCGGCCATCATCGCGCGCCGCCAGCCCACGGCACGCGACCTGCGCCTGCTGATCGCCGTCAGCAAGACCATCGCCAACCTCGAGCGCGTGGGCGACGAGGCGGCGCGTATCGCGCGCACGGTGCAGCGGCTCATCAACACGGGCGTGTCGACGCGGCTGCGGCTGCCGGTCTCCGACCTCGGCTTCGAGGCCGAGTTGGCCATTGCCCAGCTGCGCAAGGCGCTCGACGCCTTCGCCCGGCTCGACACCGCCCGCGCGTTGGAGGTGCTCAAGCAGGACGACCAGATCGACCAGGAGTTCGACGGCCTGATGCGCAAGCTGATCACGTACATGATGGAAGACCCGCGCACGATCTCCTCGAGCATCGACCTCGTCTTCGTGGCCAAGGCCATCGAGCGCGTGGGCGACCACGGCAAGAACCTCGCCGAAGCCATCATCTACGTGGTCAAGGGTACCGACGTGCGCCACAGCTCGATGGAAGACGTCGAGAATGCGGTGCGCTGAGAGCGGCCGGCCCTAGCGGAGGCGCCTGAGCGATGGGTCGCGTGCTGGTCGTCGAAGACGAAGCTGCGATTGCCGAGCTGATCGCGCTGAACCTGCGACACCACGGGTTCGAGGTGACCGTCGCGGCCGATGCCGACAGGGCGCAGGTCCAGATCGACAGGGTGCTGCCCGATCTCGTGATCCTCGACTGGATGCTCCCGGGCACCAGCGGCGTGCAGCTGGCTCGTCGCTGGCGAGCCGACCCGCGCACGCGCGACGTGCCTGTCATCATGCTCACGGCCAGGGCCTCCGAGACTGACAAGATCGCCGGGCTCGACGCCGGGGCTGACGACTACCTCACCAAGCCGTTCTCTCCCGCCGAGCTGCAGGCGCGGGTCCGCGCCGTGCTGCGGCGCCGGGTGCCGTCAGCGCTGGACCTCCCGGTGGAGGTCGGCGCCTTGCGGCTCGATCCGGGGTCACGCCGGGTCACTTTCGGGGTGGAGCCGCAGCGCATCGAGCTGAAAGTCGGCCCTACCGAGTTCCGCCTGCTGCACGTGCTGATGAGCCAGCCCGAGCGCGTGCACAGCCGGGCACAGCTGCTCAACCGCGTCTGGGGCGACCACGTCTTCATCGAGGAACGCACGGTCGATGTGCACATCAAGCGGCTGCGCGAGTCCTTGGCCCCGGCCGGCGCCCAAGCGATGGTGGAGACGGTGCGCGGCGCAGGCTACCGCCTGGCGGCTGGGCCCGGCGCCGCGGGCGGGGCTGGCGCATGACCCCGATCTCGGTTTCGCGCCTGGGCTTCGCTCTGGTATTCGGCGCGCTGCTGGGCGCCGTGGGCGGCGCGCTGCTGGCCCAGCCTTTGGCCGGGACCGCCCTCGGCGCACTGGCCGGCAGCTTGCTGTCGATGGCGGTGGACATGCGCCGCGGCCTGCGGCTGCTCGACTGGTTGCGGGGTCCGCAGCAGGCTGATGCGCCCCGAGACCAGGGCTACTGGGGCGAGCTGGCTTACCGCATCGAGCGCGCGTTGCGCCAGAAGGACCAGGCGGCCGTGCAAGAGCGCGAGCGGCTCGCGCAGTTCCTGGCCGCTATCGAGGCCTCGCCCAACGGCGTGATGCTCCTCGATGCCAACGACCAGATCGAGTGGTGCAACACCGTGGCTGCCCAGCACTTCGGCCTCGACCCGCAGCGCGACCGCCAGCAGCGCGTCACCAACCTCGTGCGCTCGCCGCTGTTCGTGTCCTATCTGCAGGGCGGTGACTTTGCCGAGCCCGTGGCCTTTCCGGGACCGCTCGGGCGCAGCACCGTGTCGCTGGTGGTGCGGCCATACGGCGGGGGCATGAGGTTGCTGCTGTCGCAGGACATCACCGAGCGCGAGCGCGCCGAGGCCATGCGGCGCGACTTCGTGGCCAACGTTTCGCACGAGATCCGCACGCCGCTGACGGTGCTGGCCGGTTTCGTCGAAACGCTGGCCGAGTTGCCGCTGACGGAGCCCGAGCGACGGCGCGTGCTGGGCTTGATGGCGCAGCAGACTGACCGCATGCAGGCCCTGGTGGGCGATCTGTTGATGCTTGCGCAACTCGAGGGCAGCCCTCGGCCCGGTGCCGACCGCTGGCTGCCGCTGGCGCCGCTGCTGCAGCGTTCCCTGGCCGACGCCGTGGCGCTGTCGGCTGGGCGTCATTTGATCGTGCCGCGGGGCGGCAGCGACATCGAGGTCGCCGGCACCGAGGGCGAACTGCTCAGCGCCGTGGGCAACCTGCTCGGCAACGCGGTGCGCTACACGCCGGAGGGCGGACGCATTGAGCTTGGCTGGGGCCGGCTCGAGGACGGACGTGCCTTTATCGAGGTCTCGGATACCGGGCCGGGCATCGCACGAGAACACCTGCCGCGGCTGACCGAGCGCTTCTACCGTGTTGACGGCAGCCGATCGCGCGACACCGGCGGCACCGGTCTGGGTCTGTCCATCGTCAAGCATGTGGTGCAGCGCCACGGTGGCGAGATAGACATCGACAGCGAGATCGGCAAGGGCTCGGTCTTCCGGCTGCTGTTGCCGGCGCTGCGCGTCCGCCTGGCCGACCGGCCGCTCAACGCGCCCGCCGAAGCAGCTGCATGAGCTCGTCGCGGCCGGTGGGCCGCGGCACCACGGCGATCTCGACCCAGCCCTGCGGCGTGGGCGGCAAGCTGAGGTCGCGCGCCACGCGCAACAGCAGCGGGCAGTCGCCAAGGTCTGCGCCGGGCGTGGCATCCACGCGCCACCGGCCGAAGTGCTCCAGTGCTGCCACGTTGGCCGGCGATACCCCAGGTGCCGCGATGCAGGATGTGCCCGGTGGCACGTGCGGTGCCAGCCGCTCCACCAGCGGCCGGGCGCTGCGGGCATGGTCGAGCGGTGCCAGCCATAGCGTCATCAACAGCAGCCAGCACACCGCCACGCCTGCGGCGGGCAGCACGAGGCTCTTCCACAGCGCCTCCTGGTGGCGCCCGGTGCGCCAGCGCACCACTGCCACCCAGGCCAGGGTGCCCGCGGCCGCAAGGCCCAGTGTCCAGGCGGAGAAGGGCGCCTCGAAGCCGGGTGCGAGCTTGGCCACGTTGGCCGCCGGCTTGGCTGGAAAGCCGGTCTGCATGGCGGCGTACATCACCCAGATGAACAGCGCCACGCTGGTGAAGAAGAACATGGAGAACCAGTCGATCGCGGCGGAGGCGCTGCGCTTGAGCGTGGGCAGCGCAAAGGCCGCCAATACCGCCATCGCCGGCAGGCCCAGCAGCAGCGCCCGGTCCGATCCGCCCATGGCCACGTTGGCGGCCAGCGCCACGAGCACGAAGACCAGCGGCACCGACACGTGCCGGTACAGCAGCTGCCGCCGCCAGCGCCACAAGGTCCACAGCGCCAGCGGCCATGCCGGCCACAGGAACCAGAGCCACTGTCGCGCCAGGTTGGGCAGATCGTCCAGCCCGATTCCGTCAGCCCGCCATTGCCAGCCATCGAGCGCGGTGGCCAGTGCGACGCTGCTTGCCAGCGCCCCGAGCAGCCAGGGCGCGAAGCGGCGCACCTCAAGGAGCCGTGAGCGCAGGCAGACCAGCGCACCCAAGGTGCCGGCCGCAGCGGCCACGGTGGGTGCGCCACAAGCGGCCAGCAGCGGAAGGGCCAGCAGCACCGCGACGCGCGCCCGCCAGACGCGGAACGGCGCCGAAGCCAGGGCGTAGAGGGCCAGCGACATGGCCGTGAGTTGGGCCAGCTCCGGCGTGGTCTCGTGGCCCAGCTGCAGCAGCCCGAGTGTGGCCATCAGCGCCAGCAGGCTGCCGTCGGCCATGGCGCGGGCATAGGCCACGGGGTCGGCCTCGCCACCGAAGGCGAAGCTGACCGGCTGTGCCGCCTCGGTGCGGGCAAGCAGGAAGGTGCTGTACCAGGTCAGCGCCAGCGTCAGGGCCAGCAGCAGCGCGAACGCCAGCCGTGCGGCCAGCTCGGCATCCAGCCAGCCCTTGCCCGCCACGATGAAGGCGGCGCCCAGCCAGTGCGGCAGCAGTGCGCCATCGAGCGGCACTCCGCCGAGCTGGGGTGCCAGCCACGGGGTACGCCCTTCGGCCATCGCCACCATCGCCCCGAAAGCCGTCACGTCGGCGCTGCGCCAGGGGTCGCGCCCGAACAGCCCTGGCAGCAGGTAGGCCGCGCACAACAGCAGCAGCAGCAGCCGCGGCAGGCGGCGCGCGCCACGTTGCGTGACGACGGCCGGCGTGATGGTGGGCACCTTCGGGCTCACGGGGCGGTCATGGCCACGTGGCCGTGGCAAAGAAAAAGGCAGCCGAAGCTGCCTTCCCGAGTAGGCGCCGCGGCGGCGCCACGCTCACTTCTTCAGGCCCACGCGGGCGAACTTGTTGCGGAACTTCTCGACACGGCCGCCAAGGTTGTCCACGCTCTTCTGCGTACCGGTGTAGAAGGGGTGCGTCTCGCTGGTGGTTTCCAGCTTGATCAGCGGCAGTTCGCGGCCGTCGTCGAGCTTGATCATCTCCTTCGTGGGTGCGCACGAGCGCGTGACGAAGGTGAAGCCGTTGCTCAGGTCCTGAAACGCGACTTCGCGGTAGTTCGGGTGGATGCCGTCTTTCATGGCGTGCCTTGTGGTGTGCCGGGAGCCACGCCAGCCGCCGGGGCCGTGCGCACTTTCCGAAAGTGTTGCGGGCGGAAAACCCATGATTCTATGCCGGAACGTGGCTCACCCGCCCCGGCGCATCATGTCGAAGAAGTCGAGGTTGTTCTTGCTCTGCTTCATCTTGTCGAGCACGAACTCCATCGCCTCGATCTCGTCCATGTTGTAGAGCAGCTTGCGCAGGATCCAGGTTTTCTGCAGGATCTCGGGCTTGAGCAGCAGCTCCTCGCGCCGCGTGCCGCTCTTGTTGATGAGGATCGAGGGGTACACGCGCTTCTCGGCCATGCGGCGGTCGAGGTGGATCTCGCAGTTGCCGGTGCCCTTGAACTCTTCGTAGATGACTTCGTCCATCTTCGAGCCGGTGTCGATGAGTGCCGTGCCGATGATGGTGAGCGAGCCGCCTTCCTCGACGTTGCGCGCCGCGCCGAAGAAGCGCTTCGGGCGCTGCAGCGCGTTGGCATCGACGCCGCCGGTGAGCACCTTGCCGGAACTCGGCAGCACATTGTTGTAGGCGCGTGCGAGTCGGGTGATGCTGTCGAGCAGGATCACCACGTCCTTCTTCAGTTCCACCAGTCGCTTGGCGCGCTCGATCACCATCTCGGCGACCTGCACGTGGCGCGCCGCGGGTTCGTCGAAGGTGGAACTGATGACCTCGCCGCGCACGCCGCGAACCATCTCGGTCACTTCTTCCGGGCGCTCGTCGACGAGCAGCACGATGAGGTGGATCTCGGGATGGTTGGCCACCAGCGCGTGGGCGATGTGCTTCATCATCACCGTCTTGCCGGTCTTGGGCTGGGCCACCAGCAGCGCGCGCTGGCCCTTGCCGATGGGCGCGATGAGGTCGACGATGCGGCCGGTGATGTTCTCTTCGGTCTTGACGTCGCGCTCGAGCCTGAAGGCCGCCGTCGGGAACAGCGGCGTCAGGTTCTCGAACATGATCTTGTGCTTGCTCTCCTCGGGCGTCAGGCCGTTGACACGGTCGACCTTGACAAGCGCAAAGTAGCGCTCGCCGTCCTTGGGCACGCGCACTTCGCCCTCCACCATGTCGCCGGTGTGCAGGTTGAAGCGGCGGATCTGGCTCGGCGACAGGTAGATGTCGTCCGTGCTGGCCATGTAGCTCGCCTCGATGCTGCGCAGGAAGCCGAAGCCGTCGGGCAGCACCTCGAGCACGCCGTCGCCGAACACCTGCTCGCCAGCCTTGGCGCGCTTCTTCATGATCGCGAACATGAGCTCCTGCTTGCGCAGGCGCTGCACATTCTCGATCTCCAGCGCCTCGCCCATCTCGATGAGCTTGGCGACGTGCATGAGCTTGAGTTCGGACAGATGCATGAGGTTGCACCCTAGGGGAGATGCAGTGCGACAGGGGCCCGCCATGCAACGCAATGCCAGGGCTGGGTTCGGGTGAGCGCCGCAACCACGGTCGACCCCTGAGGGGGCCGAAGCCCCTGCAAGAGGCTCGCGGGAAAACCGCTGAGAGGTGGCCGGCCAGACTTTGGCTAGCGAATCGCTAACCGCACCGCCCCATTATAGATGACGCTCGATGAAGGCCTTCAGTTCGCCCTTGGGACGTGAGCCGGTGAGTGTTTCCACCACCACGCCACCCTTGAAGATCATCAACGTCGGAATGCCGCGGATGTTGAACTGGTTCGGCGTCCTGTTGTTCTTGTCGACGTCCATCTTGGCGATCTGGACCTTCCCGTCGTACTGGGTGGCCAGTTCGTCAAGCACCGGC
The DNA here is from genome assembly GCA_032115875.1 of Rubrivivax sp. Taxonomy (GTDB): domain Bacteria; phylum Pseudomonadota; class Gammaproteobacteria; order Burkholderiales; family Burkholderiaceae_C; genus Rubrivivax. The sequence continues at coordinate 20,526 of JAUMBF010000142.1, read as the reverse complement.
GCGATAGCTCTGCAGGGCCCGCACCACTCGGCCCAATAGTCCACCAGAACCGGTTTGTCCGACTGCAGCACGTCGCTGCTGAAGGAGTCGTCGGTGACATGTTTGATCAGATCGCTGCTCATGGTTGATTGGCTCCGCGTGCCCGCCGCGGACAAAAGACCGGCGGCGCTCGGACACGCATCGGATTCTGTCATGTCGCCTGCCGCCGGGCTGGCCGCGGGTTCGAGCAGGTCCTGCGCCCGTGTGGCGGAACTGCCGGGACTTCGGGTCGCTGTTCGGCACTTCGCCCCCAAGGGCGGCAGGGTGCAATCTGCCGCCATGAACGCCCCGTCAGCCGCAGCGCCCTTGACCCCTTGCGAAGCCGCCGTGTGCTGGTTCGCGAGAGGGATGCTGCTGCACCTGCTCGGCAATCGCACTTGGGGACCGGGGGTCGGCATCCGCGTGAGGCATGTCGAGCCCGATCGCGCCTTGCCTGGCCCTTCGGCGCTGCGCCAGCCGTCACCGCCCACCCCGGGGTTGGGCCAGTGAGCCCGCAGGCCACTCCCGCTGACGCGCATGTCCATGCGGGCGCCGAGCCCCGACAGACCGTTGGCACCGGCGTGATGCGCCGGGTCGGCCGTTACGAGCTTCGCCGAGAGCTTGGTCGTGGCGCCCAAGCCACCGTGTGGCTGGCGCACGACCCGCGGCTGCAGCGCGACGTGGCCCTGAAGCTCTTCAACGTCGACGCCGACGTCTCGATGCGTCGTGCGTGGCTCAACGAGGCGCGCGCCTGCTGCTCGCTGAAGCATCCCAACGTGGTGGCCGTTTTCGAGGCCGACGAAGACGACGGCCAGTCCTACGTGGTGCTGGAGTACATCGCGTGCGGCACCTTGTCTGAGCGTCTGACGGCCCGGCCGCGGTTGCCTGCGCGCGAGGCCGTGGGGTTGATGCTGGGCGTGCTGGACGCTCTGGCTGCCGCACACGACCAGGGTATCGTGCACCGCGACCTCAAGCCCAGCAACATCCTGCTCGGAGGCGACGGCCAACCGCGTGTCATGGACTTCGGGATCGCATCGTGCCCGCGGCGTGGCGATGGCAAGGCCGGCGCGGACGACGGGCGCATCGTCGGCACGCCGGGCTACATCTCTCCCGAGGCGGCGCGCGGCGAGGCGCCGCACCCGGCAATGGACGTGTTCGCCGCCGGCGCGATGCTGGGCGAGATGCTCTCTGGCGGCCCGCTGCTGCGCGAGAGCGATCCCTGGCATGCGATCCAGCGCGTACAACGCGAGGACTTGGCGATCGACGCCGGAGGCGACGTCGACGAGGCGCTGTGCGGCATCGTGATGCGTGCGCTCAGCCGCGACGCCGCGCTCCGCTTCCACACCGCCCGGGCGCTGCACGAGGCGCTGACGCATTGGCTCGAGCCTGAGCACCAGACTCTGGACACCAGCAAAGCGACGCTGGAGTTCCTGCTGCGGCGCATGCGGCTGAAGACGGACTTCCCGGCGCTGTCGTCTTCGGTGGTGCGCATCCAGCGCCTCGCAGGCTCCGACACCGAGAGCCTGCGCTCGCTGAGCGACGAGATCCTCAAGGACGTGTCGCTGACGAACAAGCTGCTGCGCATGGTCAACACCGTGCACTTCACGGCGGTCACGGGTGAACAGATCAGTACCGTTTCGCGCGCGGTGGCTCTGGTGGGCATGGCCGGCATCCGCAACATGGCGGTATCGGTGATCCTGTTCGACCACATGCACGACAAGGCTCATGCGGCGCTGCTGAAGGAGGAGTTCCTGCGCGCCCTGATGGCCGGCACCCTGGCCAGCGACCTGACGCCGCAGGTACGCCAGGGCGAAGAGGCCTTTCTGGCCTCGATGTTCCGCAATCTCGGGAGGTTGCTGACGGAGTACTACTTCCCGGAAGAGGCGCAGCGCATCCGTCAACTCGTCGGCGGCCCGAATGCTGTCACGCGGGAAGTCGCGGCCAGGAGGGTGCTCGGCCTGGGCCTCGACGATCTGGGTGTCGGCGTGGCCCGCGCCTGGGGTCTGCCCGAGACCTTGCAGAGAGCCATGCGCCAGCCCGTCGGCGACGTGCCGTCGCGGCGGATCGACCCTTGGGCCGGCGGCGGCGTGGAACGGGTGCGCTGGCTCGCGCGCGCGGCCAACGAATTCACCGACGCGATGCTTCAGCACGACGGCGATGAGCAGGCGCAGGCACTGGCGCGTGTGGCCGACCGCTACGCGCCGGCGCTGGGTCTGGATCGGCGGCAGCTGCTGCAGGCCGCCACCGGCGCACGACCGAGGCTGTCGGACCTGGCACAGGCTCTGGGCCTGACCATCGCGGCGGGCTCGGCGACCCGCCGGCTGCTGCAGCACCCGTCAACACTTGCCGAGCCGCAGGCGCGGCGGGCCGCGGCCGCCGCGCCTGCGGTGGACATGGCGCCACCGCTGCCGGGCGATGGCGGCGCGGTGGAGCGCCTTTCAAGGGGATTGGAGACCGTGCGCGCGGCCGTGCAGGGGCGTTCGATGCGGCTCAACGACGTGCTGAGCCTGGTGCTCGACACGCTACAGCACTCGTTGTCGCTGCGCCGCGTCGTCATCTGCCTGCAGGACGCGCGGGCTGAGTCTCTGGTGGGCCGGCTTGGCGTGGGCACGGGCGCGGCTGAACTGCCGCCGATCTTCCGCGTGCCGCTGAAGCCCGCTGGGCAGCCCGACCTGTTCACCGCCGTCTGCTCGCGGGGCGCCGACCTGCTGATCGCAGACAGCGCGACGGTCGCGCCGCGCCTGCCGGCGTGGTTCCGCGAGCATGTCGGTGCGCCTACCTTCTTGCTGCTGCCGCTGTTGGTGAAGGGCTCGACCGTCGGGCTGATATACGCCGACAAGTCGGCTGCCAACAGCCTGGCACTGGGGAAGCCCGAGCTGGAGCTGGTGCAGAGCCTGAGAGATCAGGCCGCCATGATGCTGGCAGGGACCTGACGGCGCCGCAGGCCGCGCCGACGGTGCCGAGCCTTACCCCCGGCACTGGTCGCAACGCTGAGGGCTGCTTGGTTCCCCACCTGACCCGGTTGGGCGCGCTTCCATGCGGGGAGGCCCGGCGGGGACAATTGTAGGCTAGCGGAGCTGAAGCTCATCCGCTCCCCAGTGCAGGCCCAGCGGCTCGATGAACAGCTGCTTCGGGCCGGCCTCCACGGAACCCGCCACCCAGGCGGCGATCCCTTGCGCGCGGGCCGTGGCCGCGGCGCGCTCGGCGTCGTCGGGGTGAACGAAGAGTGCGAAGCCCGCCCCCATGTTCAACGTGCCGTAGGCCTCGGCATCGTCCAGGCCGGCCTGCTGCTGCAGAAAGCGCAGCACGGGCGGCACCGGCGGCAGCGTGTGCACGCGGTAGCTGAGGGCCTTGGGGTGACGAAGCAGCTTGCGCCAGCCGTGGCCGGTGACGTTGGCCGCGTAGTGCACGCGCACGCCAGCGGCCCACAGCGCCTCGGTCACGGGGCTGTAGAGAAGCGTTGGCGCCAGCAGAGCCGGGCCGAATCGCGAATCCGGCAGGGCTGGGTCGACGTCGCTGTCCATCACGGTCTGGTAGCCCAGTGGAAGGCGGCTGGCGACTTTGCGGGCCAGGCTCAGGCCATTGGCATGGATGCCGCTGCTCTCGAGCAGCACGATGGCGTCGCCGGGGCCCAGGTGCTCGCCCAGCGTCAGGCGGGGCTTGGGGTTGACGAGGCCCGTGCAACTGGCGGCCAGGTCGATGCGACCGGCCTCGACGATGCCGGCCAGTGCCGGTGTCTCGCCGCCGCCCCAGGCGGCGCCAATGCGCTCGCAGGCGGCCTTCCAGCCGGCGACCAGCGCCTGCGAGCGCTCGCCGTCGGCGAACCAGTCGCTGCCGCCGGCCGCCCAATAGGCCTGCACCACCAGCGGCGTCGCGCCCACGGTGACGAGGTCGTTGACGGCCATTGCGATGGTGTCCTGTGCGATGGCGCCGAAGAAGTTCTCCCCCTGCTGCCACATCGCGTCGGCGACCAGCGTCTTGGTGCCCAGGCATTCGACGATGCTGGCAAGATAGAACGGCCCGAGGTCGACGACGTAGGCCGACTCGCCGCGCGAGGCGCCGACCTCGCCAAAACCGTGCGCGGCCAGGTGCACCGCGGTGGCGGCGGCGGCACGCTGCGCCGCCACCTTCAACGGGTCGATGAGGTCGTACCGCACCCCGGCCTGGCCATAGCTCAGCGGGGTTTGCGGCGTCGTCGGGGCGGTGTGCGTCATGGTCCGTTCATTATCCTTGCCCGCCTAGAATGGCGGGCATGTCCTACGTCGTCCTGGCACGCAAGTACCGCCCGCGCAGCTTCGCGCAGATGGTCGGCCAGGAGCACGTGGTGCAAGCATTGACGAACGCCCTTACGCAGGGGCGTCTGCACCACGCCTACCTGTTCACGGGCACTCGCGGCATCGGCAAGACGACGGTCAGCCGCATTCTCGCCAAGAGCCTGAACTGCGTGGGCGCAGACGGCCGTGGCGGCATCACCGCCACGCCGTGCGGGTTGTGCCAGGCCTGCACCGAGATCGACGCCGACCGCTACATCGACTACGTCGAGATGGATGCCGCCAGCAACGGCGGCAAGGATGAGATCCGGGACCTCATCGAGCGTGCCGCCTACAAGCCTGGAATCGGCCGTTTCAAGGTCTTCATGATCGACGAGGCGCACCAGCTCTCGAAAGACGCGTTCAACGCGCTGCTCAAGACGCTGGAGGAGCCGCCCGAGTACCTGAAGTTCGTGCTGGCCACCACCGACCCCGACAAGGTGCTTCCCACGGTGCTCAGCCGCTGTCTGCAGTTCAACCTGCGGCCGATGTCACCGGCCACGGTGCGCGAGCATCTGGCCAGAGTGCTGCAAACCGAGGGCATCGTCGCCGAGCCGGGTGCGCTGCGGCTGCTGGCACGCGCGGCGCGTGGCTCGATGCGAGACGGCCTGTCGCTGACCGACCAGGCTATCGCTTATGGCGGTGGCCGCCTGGTGGAGGAGGTCGTGCGCGACATGCTGGGCGCGGTGGACCGCGGCCACGCGGCGGCACTGGTGGAGGCGCTGGCCCGCCGCGATGCGGCGGCCGTGCTTCGTGGCGTCGACGCGCTGCGCGCCGCCGGTCTGAGTGCCGAGGCCGCGCTCGAAGAGATGGCGCAGCTCTTGCAGCAGATGGCCATCGAGCAGGCGGTGCCGGGTGCGCTCGATGACAGCGAACCCGAGACCGATGCCGTGCGCGCATTGGCCCCGCTGCTGCCGGCCGACGAGACGCAGTTGCTTTACCGGATGGCGCTCCAGGGACGCGAGGAGTTGCCGCTGATGTCCGACGAACATGGCGCACTGGCGATGGTGCTGCTGCGCTTTCTGGCCTTCCCGCCAGTGGGCAGCCTCCCCGAGTCGACGGCGGCGCGGCCGGCGGCGCCGCTTCGTGCGCCGGCGCCGCCCAGGCTTGCCGTGGTTCCGGCGGCGCTCGAGCGGAGCCAGGCTGTGCCCGAGCCCGGCAGGCACGTCGACACGGATTCGGCTGTCGCCCCGCCAGAGCCATTTGCTGCCGCTGACCAGCCGGCCCGCGCGACCGGTCCGGGGTTGCCACCGCATGCCGCCGAACCCCTGGCACCGTCCGTCGCACCGCCCCCTGCAGGGCCTGCCGACGCCGGCCTTGCTGACCGCTGGCAAGCGGCCGTGCAGGCGCTCATCGAGGCGGGCTCCGTGGCGGCACTCTTGCGAGAGCTGGCCTGGCAGGCCGGCCTGGCGGCCATAGACGCCAGCACCACGCCGCCCACCTGGCGCCTGGTTGTGGCGCGCGAGCCGCTGCGCAGCCCGGCACTGGCCGACAAGCTGGCGCTGGCCTTGGCGGTCCATCTGGGTGAGCCGGTGCAGGTGGCGTTGGTGGCTGGCGAACCCCTTGACACGCCGGCCATGCGCGACGCGTCCGCGCGGGCGAGCCGCCAAGCTGCGGCCGAGGCCGCGATCCAGTCCGACCCGGTCGTGCGCGAGTTGCTGTCGCAGTTCAAGGGCGCGCGCATCGTGCCGGGCTCCGTCAGGCCCGCCTGAACGTCCAGATCCACCAGAACCCACCAGGAGAGCGCACCATGATGAAGGGCCAGCTTGCCGGCTTGATGAAGCAGGCACAACAGATGCAGGAGAACATGAAGCGCGCCCAGGACGAGCTGGCGCAGTTGGAGGTCGAGGGCCAAAGCGGCGCCGGTCTCGTGAAGGTGGTGATGACCTGCAAGCACGACGTCAAGCGCGTGGCCATCGACCCCAGCCTGCTGGCCGACGACAAGGACATGCTCGAGGATCTGGTGGCTGCGGCCTTCAACGATGCCGTGCGCCGTGCCGAGGAATTGAGCGCCGAGAAGATGGGCAAGCTCACCGCCGGGCTGCCGCTGCCCCCCGGCATGAAGTTTCCCTTCTGACCGTGATGGCCACCGCGCACCTCACCGTGGCTCGGCGCAATTCCTGTGGCGGGACCGACTGCCGCGGCGTGGCGCGGCGCCGGGCGCACTGAGGTGGGCGAGCCTGCGCTCGCTGGCCTGGTCGACGCGCTCCAGCGTCTGCCTGGCGTGGGCCTGAAGTCGGCGCAGCGCATGGCCTTGCACCTGCTGCAGCATGACCGCGAAGGCGCGCGCCGTCTGGCTGCCGCACTGACTGACGCAATGGCCTCGATGCGCCACTGTACGCGCTGCCACACTTTCACCCAGCATGAGGTCTGCAGCACCTGCACCGATCCCAAGCGCGACCCAAGGCAGCTTTGCGTCGTGGAGACGCCGGCCGACCAGGCGGCGCTGGAGCGCAGCGGCAGCTACAAGGGCTTGTATTTCGTCCTGCTGGGCCGGCTCGACCCGCTGCGCGGTGTGGGCGTGCTGGACATCGGCGCCGAGTCATTGCTGGTACGCGCCACGGATGGCGTCGTCCAAGAGGTGATCCTGGCCACCAACTTCACCGCCGAGGGCGAGGTGACGGCCGAGGCGCTGTCGTCGGCGCTCGCGGCGCGAGGCCTCAAGGTGACGCGGCTGGCGCGGGGTGTGCCTGCCGGCAGCGAGCTGGAGTATGTCGACCTGTCGACCATCGCCCATGCGATGGGCGACCGTCGTTGAGAGCACTCCCCAGCGCAGCGGCCGGGCGGTCCCAGGAGGCTGCTCTCAGACCTTCGAGTAGTCGTCGCCGCCACGTGCTGCCCGAGCCGCGCCAGCCACGCGTTCCAGCAGTGCCACGGGGTCATCGTCCACCAGCACCAGCTCGCGCGTCGCCGGGCCGAGAAAGCCTTCAGCCACCGTGTGGTCCATGAAGCGCAGCAGCGGCTGCCAGTATCCGGCGGTGTCGAGCAGACCAATTGGATTGTCGTGATACTTCAGTTGGCGCCACGTCCACACCTCGTACAACTCCTCCAGCGTGCCGATGCCGCCCGGCAGCGCGATGAAGGCGTCCGCCCGGGCGGCCATCATCTGCTTGCGCACATGCATCGTGGGCACGACATGCAATTCACTCAGGCCTCGGTGCCCGACCTCGAGCTTGTCCAGGCTCTCGGGAATCACGCCCACCACGCGGCCACCGGCGGCCAGGGTGGCGTCGGCCACCTCGCCCATCAGCCCGACCTTGCCGCCCCCATAGACCAGCTGCCAGCCGCGCTCGCCGATGGCCGTGCCCAAGGCCCGCGCTGCGTCGGTGTAGGCCAACCGCTCGCCATGGCGCGAGCCGCAGTAGACGCAGACGCTGAGAGGGCGGGTGTCGGTCATCGGGCGGGCAGCTTGCGGGCGCGGTGGGGTGGATACCACGTGATCAGCCGTGTGCGACAGAGGGCATCGTGCAGGAACTGGCGATCGGTGTGCAGCCGGGCCAGCGCGGCATAGACCAGCACCCAGCCGAGCAGCACCATGCCCACCGGCCCGGCGCCCTTGAGGCCCAGCAGCTGGGCCAGCCCCAGGGCCGGCAGAAACCACATCCAGGCCAGCAGATAGCGGGCTACCGCGCGCAAGGGCCGCAGTGGATGGCCGTCGACGGTGACGAGGCGCACGTGCCAGGTCAGCATCGCCAGGGTCTGGCCGCTGCGCGTCCAGGAGACCACGAAGTACAAGCCCAGCACGCCGAACAGGAAAGCCTGCAGGCCGGCCGACCCCACCAGGGCGTGCCGCTGCTGCGTCGCGACACCGTAGAACAAGCCGCTGAGTGCCACGATGCCGAACACGAGCACGCCTTCATAGAAGAAGGCGGCCACCCGGCGCATGACGCCGGGCGTTGGCGCCCCGAGGGTGCCACCCGGGTTGGCAGGCGCGGTCACGGCTCAGCCGCCGAGGCGGCTGGCGCACTGCGAACCGCCGCAGCGCCCTGCGGGCCGCGGCGTGGCAGCAGTGTCGCCGGGTCAACGAAGCCGGCCGTGGCCGCAATCTTGGGCAGCCCGTGCTGGATGGTGGTGGGGGGCGGGGGGGTCTGGTTCATCGGCGATGTCGTCGCGCCCGACCGAGACTGCTGCAGCGCGGCGGCCGCGGCCTGCTTCGGCACGGCGGGCGATGTCTGCACCACGTTCGACTTGGCCTTTGGCGCCTGAACCGATGCGGGGAGCACGGCTGCCGGGCGCGGCGCGGGGCGGACACGCTGTTCGGCCAAGCGCTGTCGCTCGGTCTCGGGCAGGGCCTGGTAGGCCTTCCAGGCAGCCTGGCGGTCCTCCGTCGATACCCGCCGGGCCTCCTGGAACTGCAGTCGCGCCGTACGCCGCTGCTGGGGGGTCATGCGCACCCAGTCCACCATGTGCGCGTGCAAGCGTTGTCGCTCGGCCGCGTTCATCGAGGGAAACCGCGCCGCGACCTCCAGCCACTTGGACTGGCGATCGGGGCTGAGCGATGCCCAGTCGGCCTGCAGCGGGCCCAGCGCCTGCTGCTGGACGGGGGTCAGCCGCGTCCAGGCTACCCGTTCGGTGGCCCAGGCCGGCGCGGCAGCGGTCCACAGCGTGGACAGGGCTGCCAGCAGGGCCAGCGCCGGCAGCAACCCGTGGACGCGGCTCACGCTCACGTCGCGGGGGGCGGCGGGGCCGCCGCCACGGGTTCGTCGAGCAGGAACTCAGCGAAGCCAGGGTCGGCGTAGGCCTCGGGCGGCAGGTCGTCGGAGAGCAGCGCAGCGTCGATGTCGGCCGCCACCGCGATCTGCTCCTGCGCAGCCCAGTGCTCGATGCCCACGAGTCCGGCGACCAGCACCACCAGTGGCAACAGAGCTGCTGCGCGTTGCCACCAGGGCACTGGGGCCCCGAACGGCCAGCCCGACGGCCCGCTGGAGCCGGCTGCCGCCCGGGTTGGTCTGCTGACCGGAGTGGCCAGGATCGCCTGCCGCGCGAGGCCGCGGGCCCAGCGCGCGCGCTCCAGTGCCGTCTGCCTGGCAAAGCGCAGTCGCTCCAAGGCGCCGGGGGCCAAAGGCGCATCGTCGGCCGACAACATGCCCACCAGCCTTGCAGCTGCGCGAGCCTGAAGCGCGTCGGCATCTAGACACTGGCGGTTCATCGTCGGACTCCCTTGTCGTGCAGGGCCCTTGCCAAGGCGTGAACGGCCCGGGAGCAGTGTGTCTTGACACTGCCTTCCGAACAACCCATCACCTCCGCGGTCTCGGCCACGTCGAATTCTTCCCAGTAACGCAGCAGGAAGGCCTCCCGTTGACGCGCCGGTAGTTCTTGCAGCGCCGATTCGATCAGCGCCATCAGCTGACCGCGGTAGACGGCATCGGAAGCACTCTCGGTCGCCGGGGTCTCGTCGAGCAACTGCAGCGACTCCAGCGGGTCGAAGTCGCCGTCTGCGTCGGGGTTGCCGTCGAAGTCACCGAGGTTGCGCACCACGCTCTGGCGCACCTGCTCCCGGCGGAACCAGTCCAGCGTCGCGTTGGTCAGAATGCGCTGGAACAGCAGCGGCAGCTCGGCAGCCGGCCGGTCGACGTACTTTTCGGCCAGGCGGATCATCGCGTCCTGCACGATGTCGAGCGCGGCGTCGTCGCTGCGTACTGCGTAGACCGTACGCTTGAACGCGCGGCGCTCGATGCTTCGCAGGAAGTCCGCGAGTTCCAGGTCGGTGGCCAACGAAGGGGGGGTGTGGAACCCGGAGCGCCCAACAGCAGGGCGGGTGGATTATGGCTGGCGTGCGGTGGGCCCGCGGGGCATCGAAGCCCGGGACAGGCCCGGATGCATAATCCACATCTCGCACAACGTTCTTTGGGGTGCAGTCCCGGCCGCTCGACCCGAGTGGCGGGCCGCACCAGGTCTTCAGCCTGCTGCAGACCGCGCAGGCACCACATCCGCCTCACGAGGGCGCGAAGAGGTGCACCGATGGATTTTCGTCAGAGAAAACCTCAGAGGTTCAACATGGATCTGTCTGCCGCGGAAGTCAAGCGTGCCGCCCCGGCACAACCGCCTTCTCCCTCTACCGCCAACGCATCCGTCGCCGACTTGAACGGCTCGGAGATTCTCGTCCGCTGTCTGCAGGCCGAGAACGTGAAGTTCCTCTGGGGCTACCCCGGCGGGGCGGTGCTGTACATCTACGACGCGCTGTACAAGCAAAACAGCATCGAGCACGTGCTGGTGCGCCACGAACAGGCCGCCATCCACGCCGCCGACGGCTATGCCCGAGCCACGGGCGAGGTGGGTGTCGCGCTGGTGACCTCGGGCCCCGGTGTCACGAACGCCATCACCGGCATCGCGACGGCCTACATGGACTCGATCCCCATGGTCATCATCACCGGGCAGGTGCCTACGCCGGCAATCGGTCTGGACGCCTTCCAGGAGTGCGACACGGTCGGCATCACGCGGCCGATCGTCAAGCACAACTTCCTTGTCAAGGACGTGCGCGACCTCGCCATGACGATGAAGAAGGCCTTCCACATTGCCCGCACTGGTCGGCCCGGCCCCGTGGTGGTGGACGTACCCAAGGATGTCTCGCTCAAGACCACGCACTTCTCGTACCCTGAGAAGGTCGAGATGCGCTCCTACAACCCCGTGCGCAGGGGCCATGGCGGCCAGATCCGCAAGGCCGTGCAGCTGCTGCTGGGTGCCAAGCGGCCCTACATCTACACGGGCGGCGGCGTCATCCTGGGCAATGCGAGTGCAGAGCTGCGCGAGCTGGCGGACCTGCTCGGCTACCCCTGCACGAACACGCTGATGGGCCTGGGCGCGATCCGTGCCTCCGACCCCAAGTTCCTGGGCATGCTCGGCATGCACGGTACCTACGAAGCGAACATGACCATGCAGCACTGCGATGTGCTGTTGGCCGTTGGTGCGCGCTTTGACGACCGTGTGATCGGCAATCCGAAGCACTTCGCACAGAACGAGCGCAAGATCATCCACGTCGACATCGATCCCAGCAGCATCAGCAAGCGCGTGAAGGTCGACATCCCGATCGTCGGTGACGTGAAGGAGGTGCTGGTGGAGCTGATTGCCCAGATCCGTGAGGCACAGGCCAAGCCGGACCCCGTGGCGCTCAACGCCTGGTGGGGGCAGATCAACCAGTGGCGCAAGCGCGAGTGCCTGGCCTACAGACACAGCACCGAGGTCATCAAGCCACAGATGGTCATCGAGAAGCTCTGGGAGCTGACCAAGGACCGTGACACCTTCATCACCAGTGACGTGGGTCAGCACCAGATGTGGGCGGCGCAGTTCTACCGCTTCGAGGATCCGCGCCGCTGGATCAACTCTGGCGGTCTGGGCACCATGGGCGTGGGTCTGCCCTACGCGATGGGCATCAAGCTCGCCAGACCCGAAAGTGACGTCTTCTGCATCACTGGTGAAGGCAGTATCCAGATGTGCATCCAGGAGCTGTCGACCTGCCAGCAGTACCGGACCCCTGTGAAGGTGGTGTCGCTGAACAACCGTTACCTGGGCATGGTGCGGCAGTGGCAGCAACTCGACTACGGCGGCCGCTATTCGCACAGCTACATGGACGCGCTGCCCGATTTCGTCAAGCTCGCCGAGGCCTACGGCCACGTGGGTCTGCTGGTCGAGAAGCCGTCTGACGTGGAGCCGGCCCTGCGCGAGGCCATCCGCCTGAAGGACCGCACCGTGTTCCTGGACGTGCGCACCGACCCAACCGAGAATGTCTGGCCGATGGTGCAGTCGGGCAAGGGCATCACCGAAATGCTGCTGGGCTCCGAAGACCTGTAGTCGCACCGCTCCCCGGGGGCCGGCGACCACCGGCCCCTTCTTCACCCGATGCCGCGTGGCCAAGGGCCCGGGGTTACCGCCCCGACGTCTGAAGAGCGCGTGGCCAGGACATCCACCATGAAACACATCATCGCCGTGCTGCTCGAGAACGAGCCCGGTGCCTTGTCGCGCGTGGTCGCGTTGTTTTCAGCGCGCGGCTACAACATCGAGAGCCTCACGGTTGCGCCGACGGAAGACCCGAGCCTGTCGCGCATGACCGTCGTGACCACGGGCAGTGACGAGGTGATCGAACAGATCACCAAGCACCTGAACCGGCTGATCGAGGTCGTGAAGGTCGTCGACCTGACCGATGCCAGCCATACCGAGCGCGAGCTGATGCTCGTGAAGGTGCGCGCCGTGGGCAAGGAGCGCGAAGAGATGAAGCGCATGGCCGATATCTTCCGCGGCCGCATCATCGACGTCACCGACAAGAGCTACACGCTGGAGCTCACGGGCGATTCGTCCAAGCTCGACGCGTTCCTGCAGGCTGTCGACCGTGCCGCCATCCTCGAGACCGTGCGCACCGGCGCCAGCGGCATCGGCCGCGGCGAACGCATCCTCAGGCTCTGAGCCGGTTGCACGCCCCGAGTCCAACCACTGACTTTTCCCGGAGAGAACCATGAAGGTCTATTACGACAAAGACGCCGATCTCAGCCTCATCAAGGGCAAGAACGTCACCATCATCGGCTACGGCTCGCAAGGCCATGCGCACGCGCAGAACCTCTCGAACAGTGGCTGCAAGATCACCGTCGGCCTCCGCAAGGGTGGAGCGAGCTGGGCCAAGGTCGAGAAGGCCGGCATCCAGGTGGCCGAGGTCGCCGCGGCCGTGAAGGGTGCCGACGTGGTGATGATTCTGTTGCCTGACGAGCAGATCGCCGCCGTCTACAGGAACGACGTCGAGCCGAACATCAAGCAGGGCGCCTCGCTGGCCTTCGCGCACGGCTTCAACGTGCACTATGGGCAGGTCGTGCCGCGCGAGGACCTCGACGTGTGGATGGTGGCACCCAAGGCCCCCGGGCACACGGTGCGCAGCACCTACACGCAGGGCGGCGGCGTGCCGCACTTGATCGCGGTGCACGCCGACCGGTCGGGCAAGGCACGCGATCTCGCGCTGAGCTACGCCGCGGCCAACGGCGGCGGCAAGGCCGGCATCATCGAGACCAACTTCCGCGAAGAGACCGAGACCGACCTCTTCGGCGAGCAGGCGGTGCTCTGCGGCGGCACGGTTGAACTCATCAAGGCCGGCTACGAGACTCTCGTGGAAGCCGGCTACGCGCCCGAGATGGCCTACTTCGAGTGCCTGCACGAGCTGAAGCTGATCGTGGACCTCATCTACGAGGGTGGCATCGCGAACATGAACTACTCGATCTCCAACAACGCGGAGTACGGCGAGTACGTCACCGGCCCGAAGATCGTCACCGAGGCCACCAAGCAGGCCATGCGCCAGGCGCTCAAGGACATCCAGACCGGCGAATACGCCAAGAGTTTCATCCTCGAGAACAAGGCTGGAGCGCCCACGCTCATCAGCCGCCGCCGTCTGACCAGCGAGCACAGCATCGAGGTGGTGGGCGAAAAACTCCGCGCCATGATGCCCTGGATCAAGGCCAACAAGCTCGTGGACAAGAGCAGAAACTGAGCCTCCACGTTCGCTCTCGCTCACTGCCCGCCCAGGCGGCTTGACCGAGGGGCTATCCTCGCGCCCCGTGACCGACGATTCCAATCCCCCGGCCGACGACGAGCCCGCGCCTCTGCCCCCGCGGCGGCGGGGCATCTACGTGCTGCCCAATGCCATCACGCTGGCGGCGCTGTTCTCGGCCTTCTACGGCATTGTCATGGCCATCAACGGCCGCTTCGAGGCTGCGTGCATCGCCATCTTCGTGGCCGCCGTGCTCGACAGCCTCGACGGCCGTGTGGCGCGCATGACGAACTCGCAGAGTGCGTTTGGCGAGCAGATGGACAGCCTGTCGGACATGGTCGCTTTCGGCGCCGCGCCGGCGCTGATCATGTACCAGTGGGCGCTGCAGGAGCTGGGCCGCCTGGGCTGGATCCCGGCGTTCGTCTACATCGCTGGCGCGGCGCTGCGCCTGGCGCGCTTCAACGTCAACATCGGCGTCGTTGACAAGCGCTTCTTCCAGGGACTGCCGAGTCCGGCCGCGGCGGCGCTGGTCATAGGCTTCATCTGGGTCATGGACGATTCCGGATTCAAGGGCGTGAGCCGCATCGACTGGCTGGAGTGGTCGGCGTTCGCGGTCACCCTGTACGCGGGCTTGTCAATGGTGACGAACGCGCCGTTCTACAGCTTCAAGGTCTGGGGAGGTCGACGCACGGTGCCGTTCGCGGTGCTGGTCGCGGTGATGCTCGTCATCGCGCTGGTGGCGCTCGACCCTCCCAAGGTGCTGTTCGGCATCTTCTGCCTGTATGGGGCGTCGGGCTACGCGGTCTATGCCTGGCGCAAGTTCAAGGGCCGGCATGCCAGCGTGGTGGCGCTGTCCACCGACGAGCCGGACGAAAAGGGTCTTCACCCCTGAAAGCCTGTGAAGACATGAACAGCGCCCGCGCCGGGGTGGCTGCGTGCTACATTCGCAGCATGTGGTCATCGGACATCCTGACGCCAAAGCTAGGCGCCGCGCAGCGGCTGCCCTGATCGAACGCGAGCGTCCCCGACAACGACCGCCCCGATTCCCCCGATCAACGGCCCGCCAGCGCACAGCAGCGGGCCGTTTGTCTTTTCTCCCGTTCCCGAAGCTGCGTGCAACCCGCAATCCCCGCAAAGGCACGACCATGACTGACAAGCTCATCATCTTCGACACCACGCTGCGCGACGGCGAGCAGAGCCCCGGCGCCTCGATGACGCGCGACGAGAAGCTCCGCATCGCGCGGCAGCTCGAGCGGCTGAAGGTCGATGTCATCGAGGCCGGCTTCGCCGCCAGCAGCAGTGGCGATTTCGAGGCCGTGCGGGCCATTGCGCAGGCCATCAAAGACAGCACGGTGTGCTCGCTGGCCCGCGCGAACGACCGCGACATCGGCCGCGCCGCCGAGGCGCTGAAGGGTGCCGCCCGTGCGCGCATTCACACCTTCATCGCTACCAGCGAGCTGCACATGGAGAAGAAGCTGCGCATGACGCGCGAGCAGGTGCTCGAGCAGGCCAAGCTGGCTGTGCGATTTGCGCGCCAGCACTGCGACGACGTCGAGTTCAGCCCGGAAGACGGCTATCGCAGCGATCCCGATTTCCTCTGCCGCGTGCTCGAGGCCGTGATCGCCGAGGGCGCGACCACGATCAACATCCCCGACACCGTGGGCTACGCCATCCCCGAGCTGTACGGCGAGTTCGTCCGCTCGTTGCGCGAGCGCATCCCCAACAGCGGGCACGCCATCTGGAGCGTGCACTGCCACAATGATCTGGGCATGGCCGTGGCCAACTCGCTGGCCGGCGTCAAGATCGGCGGCGCGCGGCAGGTGGAGTGCACGGTCAACGGGCTGGGCGAGCGGGCCGGCAACTGCAGCCTGGAGGAGATCGTGATGGCCGTGAGGACCCGCCGCGACTACTTCGGCCTCGAGCTCGGCATCGACACGACGCAGATCGTGCCCGCCAGCCGCATGGTCAGCCAGACCACGGGCTTTGCCGTGCAGCCCAACAAGGCGGTGGTGGGCGCCAACGCCTTCGCGCACGCGAGCGGCATCCACCAGGACGGTGTGCTCAAGGCGCGCGATACCTACGAGATCATGCGCGCCGAAGACGTCGGCTGGGCGGCCAACAAGATCGTGCTCGGCAAGCTCAGCGGCCGCAACGCCTTCAAGCAGCGGCTGCAGGAGCTCGGCATCACCATGGAGTCCGAGGCTGAAGTCAACGCCGCCTTCATGCGCTTCAAGGACCTGGCAGACCGCAAGGCCGAGATCTTCGACGAAGACATCATCGCGCTGGCCAGCGACGAGAGCGTCACCGCCGAGCAGGAGCACTACCGACTTCTATCGCTCGCCCAGCGCAGCGAAACCGGCGAAAGGCCGCACGCGCGAGTCGCCTTCGCCGCCGGCAGCGTCGAGCACAACGCCGACAGCGACGGCAACGGCCCCGTCGACGCCAGCCTCAAGGCCATCGAGTCCAAGGTGAAGAGCGGCGCCGAGATGGTGTTGTACTCGGTCAATGCCATTACCAGCGGCTCGACTGAATCGCAGGGTGAGGTGACCGTGCGTCTCCAGCATGGCGGCCGCGTCGTCAACGGGGTGGGGGCCGACCCGGACATCGTCGTCGCCTCGGCCAAGGCTTACCTGGCGGCGCTGAACAAGCTGCACAGCAAGGCCGAGCGGGTGGCTGCCCAGGGCTGACCCAGGCGCTGCCCAGCTTACGGCAGACACTTGAGGAAACGGATTCAAGCAATTGATATTGCCCGCGTTTTTCTCAGTCGACTACACTTCGGAAGATTCGCCGCGGGGTTCCCATGGTTCTGAAGTCGATCCAAGAGCGGGTACGTTTTCTGGCCGGGGGGCTCGCGCTGGTCTTGGTCAGCCTGCTGCCGCTGGCCCCCGCCGCGGCCGCGGCCCAGAAGGGTGAGCCCGCGGCATCCTCGACGGCCGAGGGGCGTGCTGCCACGAAGGCGCAGCCGAGGGAATCTTCCAAGTCTCGGGCAAGGACGGGGCTGTCGCGCAAGGCCGGTCCGCGCAAGACAGCGCGCCGTGCCGTGCCCAGGGCGCCTTCGGTGGGCCAACTCGCTGGCCTGCGGACCGCCGACGATCCGCTGTCGCTCCAGTCCAGCGTGGCCCTCGTCGTCGACAAGGATACTGACGAGGTGCTCTTCAGCAAGAACCCCGATGCGGTCTTGCCGATCGCATCGATCACCAAGCTGATGACCGCGCTCGTGGTGGTCGACGCCGGGCTCTCGCTCGAGGAGCGGGTCGAGGTGTCACAGGACGACGTGCGCGGCACCGTGGGCAGCCGCATGCGCTCGCAGTTGCGGCCCGGTACACGCCTGAGCCGCGGCGAGTTGATGCACCTGTCGCTGATGTCGTCCGAGAACCGGGCTGCCCACGCTCTGGGCCGCACCTACCCGGGCGGGCTCGGAGCGTTTGTGCGCGCGATGAACCGCAAGGCTGCGGAGCTCGGCATGATTGACACCCGCTACGTTGAGCCCACGGGCCTGTCAGCCGACAACCGCAGCAGCGCCCTGGATCTGGCGAGGCTCGTCAGAGCGGCGTCCGAGCATCCGGTGATCCGGGATCTGTCTACCTCGTTGGGTGCCGTCATCCCCGTGGGGCCGAAGCCGCGTCCGGTGGAGTTTCGCAACACCAATCGCCTGGTGCACCACCCGGCGTGGGACATCGGTCTGCAGAAGACCGGCTTCATCTCGGCCGCCGGCCGCTGCGTCGTGATGCAGGCCGAGTTGGCGGGTCGCCAGCTGATCATGGTGCTGCTCGACTCCGCCGGCCGCTACTCGCGCATCGGCGACGCCGAGCGCTTGCGCAAGTGGGTGTCCGAGCAGACGCTGCTGCCGCTGTCGGGCCGCCAGCCGCCGCTGCCGTCGAAACATCAGCCACCACTGCCCGCCGCGCCGCTTCCGGTCATCGACCCTGCCAAGCCGTGGGTGCCGGTGCCGGCCCTGCCGCTGCAGGGCGTGGAGCGCGGGCCCGTTGCACCAGGTGCCTTCTAGGAGCCGCGGTACCCCAGTGCCTCGGAGATCTGCCGCGCGGTGCCCCTCACCCGTTCAACCCAGCTTTCATCCAGCCGGTCAGACGGCGCCGAGATCGACAGCCCGGCCAGGAGCCGACCCTGATCGTCGTGGATGGCCGCAGCGATGCAGCGAACGCCCACCTCGAGCTCTTCGTCGTCGCGCGCGATCCCAGTCGCCCGGACCTGAGACAGTTCGCGCTCCAGACGGCTCAACTCGGTGATGCTGTTCCGCGTGTGGCCCGCCAAACCCGTGCGCGCTGCGTAAGCGCGCACGCGGGCGGGGTCGTCGTGGGCCAGGAACAGCTTGCCCACTGAGGTCAGGTGCAGCGGCGCCCGGCCACCGACGGCGCGCACCACCTGCATGCCCGAGCGTTCGCTGTAGGCGCGTTCGATGTACACGATCTCATCGGCCTGACGCAGCGAGAGGTTTACCGCCTGGTGAGTGAGCTTGTGCAGCTCGCGCATCGGCGCGAGCGCGGCCTCGCGGACGTCGAGCCGCTCCTTGACGGCGTTGCCCAGCTCGAGCAGGCGCATGCCCAGGCGGTAGGTGCCGGCCTGCGGTCGTTCGACGAAGCGGCCCAGGGTGAGATCGTTGAGGATGCGATGGGCGGTGGACGGGTGCAGCCCACTGCGTTCGCTGATGACCTTCAGCGGCAGGGCCTCGTCAGAGGCTGCCAGAAGGTCGAGCAACGCGAAGGTGCGCTCGAGAACCTGGATCGTGGGCGTTGACGGGGAATGGGCGGTCATGGGAACCCTGCAATCACCCCGAATTTTGCATGGCAAAAATCCGGGCTGCAATCCGGGAAGCGTGAGCGCGTCGTGTGTTCCCGATGGTCCCGGTTGGGCCGGACGGGCGCCATCAAGCTGTCTGGTCGTCAAGAGAAAGGCTGGCAACGGCCGCCTCGCCGCTGCGCACCGCGCCCTCCAGCGTCGCCGGGTAGGGGCCATCGAGGTGGTCGCCGGCAGCCACCAGGCCCGGTGCGATGCGAGCCGGCGGCCGGTCCAGCGCAGGCACGCAGCGGAAGGTGGCACGCTTCTCGGCCAGCGTTCGCCGCAACCGCGCCGTCGCCGGCCAGCGTCCCGGGCCGAAAGCCACCCGGGCCTGGGCCAGGGTGGCCGCCGCGGTCGCCTCCAGACCGCGCGCCACCCAGGGCGCCGCGCCGCTCACGACAAAGGCCAGCTGCCCCGCCGGGCCGCCAAGCGCGCCGTGGTCGAAGACGAACTGGGCAGGCGCCTGCGGGCCGTCTTGCAGCGCCAGCATGGGTGCCGCCAGCCGCAGGCCAGGCGCGTCGATGATCACCGTGATGATGGGCTCGTAGCCAAAGGCCGCCGTGCGTGCTGACCAGCCCGGTGCATGCGGCTTGGCCAGCCGCGCCGACTCGGCGGCGCTGGCGGCCAGCACCACGGCTTCGTAGGGCTCGCCGTCCACCTGCCAGGAGCCGGCCACCGAGGCCAGGTCCTGCACGCGGCGGCCCGCGTGCAGCGAGGCGCCGCGAGCCTGCAGCCAGGCCCAGGCCGGCTCGGGCAGTAGTGCGCCAAGCGGCGCGCAGGGCAACAGAAGGTCCGACGATCCCGGGCCCGAGAACAGTGAGTCGCGCAGCACGCGCAGGAACACCGCCGCGCTGGCCTCATGGGCCGGCGTGTTGAGCGCGGCCACGCACAGAGGGTCGATCAGGCGCTGGCGCACGGCGTTCGGCAGACCGAGGCACAGCTCGGCGACCGTCAGCCCGGGCTTGCAGCGGAAGCCGGCGAGCATCCAGCGGGCGGCCGCGGCCAGCAGTGCGAGCTTGTCGCGCGTCCCCCAGCCGTCGGCGCGGGCGACGCCCAGACCGAACACCAGCCAGGCTGGCCCCGCAGGCAGGCGCAGGCCCGCGCCTGCGGGATCGCGCAGCTCCAGAGGCTGACGGTGCAGCACCGTTGCCGTGTCGACGCCCACGGTGGACATCAGGTCGAGCGTGCGGCGATAGGCGCCAATCAGGATGTGCTGGCCGTTGTCGTGGCGGCGGCCGTCCGCGTCAGGCGCGAGGCTGCGCGCGCGGCCGCCCGGGACCTGACCCATCTCGAATACGGTCACCTGCCAGCCGGCCTGAACGCCGCGCACGGCGGCGGCCAGCCCTGCCCAGCCGGCGCCCACCACCGCCAGGCGCCGTACAGCCATGCCGGTATCGCCGCTCAGCGGCCGCGCACGTGCGTGCACGCGGCGATCCAGAGCTTCTTCAGCGGCGTCAGCGAGGTGCGTTGATGCAGGACGCGGAACCCCTGGGACTCGATCTCGCGCAAGAGGCTGCGGTAGATATTGGCCATCATCAGGCCAGGCTTCTGCGCCGCGCGGTCGGCCTCGGGCAGCAGCGCCAGGGCCTCGTCGAAGGTGACGTGTGCGCGCTGAGCCTGGAACCGCATCAACGCGTCGAAACGCTCGCTGTAGCCCCACGGCGACTCGCGCTGGAGCAGCTCGTGCGCCTTGACCCCGAAGCGCTGCAGCTCGTCGACCGGCAGGTAGATGCGGCCTCGGCGGGCGTCGTCGCCGACGTCGCGGATGATGTTGGTCAGCTGCATGGCCAAGCCCAGGCGGTGCGCGTAGCGCAGCGTCTCGGACTGCGTGCGGCCGAAGATATTGGCCGCAACCTCGCCCACGACGCCGGCCACCAGGTGGCAGTAGCGCTGCAGTCCGGCAAAGTCGAGGAACCGGGTCTGCTCAAGGTCGGTCTG
>JAUMBF010000141.1:0-3689 GCA_032115875.1 Rubrivivax sp. | reverse complement strand
TCGCGCGCGACTACGGCGGCACCTACAGCGCGCAGCGGCAAGAGCTGGTCGAGCAGTGGGTGAACTACGCCACGCTCACCGATGAGTTCGTGGGCCAGTTCATCCAGCCCGTGTGGGCCAACTTCGTCGCCGCCTCAGCGCTGGCCAACGCCGTGCCCCGCCCGCGCGACGTGCAGCCCGGCACCGAAGACGACGCCCTGTTCCTGGCGCAGTCCATGCCCTGGATCGACCCGCTGAAAGAGGCCAACGCCTACGTCACCCTGGTGCGCGCCGGCTTTGCCAGCGAGGTGGAAGTCATGCGCAAGCGTGGCGTCAACCCGCGTGATGTGCTGGAGCAGATCACCGCCTTCCGGCGTGAGACCGATGACCGCGGCCTGGTCTTCACCAGCGACGGCCGGCACCCCGAGAGTGGCGGCACCCAGGCCGCCGCCGCCGCCGCCGAGCCGCCCGCGCCGGGCCAGGGCGCCGAGTAAGCGCGCACCCCGGCAGCCGCCGGGCTGCCGAAAGTCTCATTCCTTGGGTAGGAATGAGACAGCCCCCCGGCCAGACTGGCGGCCATGAGTGCACCCGCCCCCTGGTACAGCATCCGCCAGCGCGCCCCGGCCGCCGCCGCCCAGGCGGCCGGCGCCGCGCCCAAGGCCGCCGAAGTCTTCATCTACGGCGACATCGGCGAAAGCTGGTGGAGCGAGTCGGTCAGCGCCGCCGGCTTCGTGCGTGAACTGAACGCGCTCGACGCCGACCAGATCACCATCCGCATCAACAGCATTGGCGGCAGCGTGCCCGATGGCATCGCCATCCACAACGCCATCAAGCGCCACAAGGCCAAGACCACCACGGTCATCGACGGCATGGCGCTGTCGATCGCCAGCCTCATCGCCCTGGCCGGCGACACGGTGGAGATGGCCGACAACGCCACCATGATGATCCACGCCCCGTGGACCTACATGGCCGGCAACAGCGCCGATCTGCGCGAGCAGGCCGACGTGCTCGACACCTGGGCCCAGGCCATGGCCAGCAGCTACGCCGGCAAGACCGGCCGCCCGCAAGAAGAGATGCTGGCCCTGCTGACCGACGGCAAGGACCACTGGTACACCGCCCAAGAGGCGCAGGCCGAAGGCTTCGTCGACGCCGTGGTCAGCGCGCTGCCCGTGGCCGCGTCCGCCGCTGCGTCCCCGTTTGACCTCAGCCGCTTCCGCAACGTGCCGGCCGCCCTGGCGCCCAAGCCTGCCGCGCAGGCCCCCGCTCAACCCATCCCCCCTGCGGCAGCCGCCGCCAACCCCCCGGAGAACTCTCCCATGCCGAACCCCGTTGCCCCGGCGGCTGCCAACCCCGCCACCCCCGACGCCGCCGCCATCGCCGCCCAGGCGCTGGCCGCTGACCGCGCCCGCCGCGGCGAGATCCGCGCCGCCTTCGCCAAGTTCGCCGCCCGCGACGGCGTGGCCGCGCTGCAGGCCCAGTGCGAAGAAGACAGCGACTGCACCCCCGCCGCCGCCGGCCTGAAGCTGCTGGCGCACCTGGGCACGGACGTCACGCCCGTGGCCGGCCACGTGGTCACCGTGGAAGACGAAGCCGACAAGCGCCGCGACGGCATCGCCCTGGCGCTGATGGCCCGCGCCAACGTGGCCACGGCCGAGCAGCGCCGCGCCGCCCAGGGCAACCCGTGGCGCGGCGCCTCGATGCTGGACCTGGCGCGCAGCAGCGTGCAGGCCGCCGGCATCCGCGTCGAAGGCATGGACAAGATGCAGATTGTCGCCAGCGCCTTCACCCAGGGCGGCAGCGATTTCCCGGTGCTGCTGCAGAACGTCATGCACAAGACGCTGCAGACCTCCTACGCCGTGCAGCCCGACACCTGGAGCCGCTTCTGCGCCCGCGGCAGCGTCAGCGACTTCCGCGCGCACAACCGCTACCGCGTCGGCAGCCTGGGCAACCTGGAGGCCGTCAACGAGCTGGGCGAGTTCACCAACAAGGCCATCCCCGACGGCGAGCGGTCCACCATCACCGCCACCACCAAGGGTTACATCATCAACCTGTCGCGCACGGCCATCATCAACGATGACCTGCAAGCCTTCATCGGCCTGGCCAGCGCCATGGGCCGCGCCGCGCGCCGCACGGTCGAAGCCGACGTCTACAACACGCTCAAGCTCAACAGCGGCCTCGGCCCGGTGCTGGAAGACGGCAAGACCCTGTTCCACGCCGACCACGGCAACATCACCACGGGCGCGGCCCTGTCGATGCTGGCCATCGACGCCGACCGCGTGGCCATGGCCAGCCAGCTCGACGTGGGCGGCAACGACTTCCTGGACCTGCGCCCCGCCGTGCTGGTGGTGCCCATCGGCCTGGGCGGCACCGCGCGCACCATCAACGACGCGCAGTACGACCCCGACACCCCCAACAAGCTGCAGGTCCCCAACCGGGTGCGCGGCCTGTTCAGCGACATCGTGGACACCCCGCGTCTCACCGGCACGCGGCGTTATCTGTTCGCCAGCGCGTCCGAGGGCCCGGTCATGGAAGTGGGCTTCCTGGACGGCAACGACACGCCCTACCTGGAGCTCGAAAACGGCTTCACCGTCGACGGCGCGCGCTGGAAGGTGCGCCTCGATTACGGCGTGGCCGGCAGGGACTTCCGCGGCGCCGTCACCAACGCGGGCCAGTGAAGCGCGCCCGGGCCCACCTGAAACCCACCTGAAGGACACCACACCATGGCTCGCAACTTCATCCAGGAAGGCGACACGCTCACCCTGGTCGCCCCGTCGGGCGGCGTCGTGGCCGGCGCCGGCTACGTCATCGGCTCGCTTTTCGTCGTGGCGCTCACCAGCGCCGCGGCCGGCGGAGCTTTCTCGGGCATGACCGAGGGCGTGTTCAGCATGCCCAAGGCCGCCGCCGGCTCGGGCAAGGCGTTCACGGCCGGCGAGGCGATCTTCTGGGACGACGGCAGCAACAAGCGCTGGGACAAGACCGGCGCCGGCCTGTTCCAGATCGGCGTGGCCGTCGAAGCCGCTGCTTCGGCCGACACCACCGTCAAGGTCGCCATCAACCAGCGCGCGCTGACGGCCGTCGCGCCGTAATCGGCCTGCAGCCACCGCCGCCCCGCACCCTGACCGCCCTGCCATGACGCCCTGGAGCACGCTCGAAGCCCGCACCAACACCGCCGCCCTGGCGGTGTTCGGTGAGGGCGTCACCGTGGACGGCGTAGCACGCACCGCCGATTTCTGCGAGCCCTCGCAAGAAGTCGACCTGGGTGACGTGGGCGCCGTGGCGCGCGTGCCGCAGCTCGTCATGCTCACCAGCCAGGTGCCTGCCACGCCGGTGGGCAAGCCGGTCACGGCCCGCAGCCGCAGCTTCCGCATCGCCGACGTGCGCGACGACGGTCGCGGCCTCAGCACGCTGATGCTGGAGGCTGCCTGACGTGCCCAACAGCAAGCACTTCGCCATCCGCGGCGCCGTGGTCGCGCGCCTGCTGGCCAGCCCCGCGCTGGCCGGCGGCAACGTGCGACCCGGCACCCGCCGCCCCATGGCCCAGGCCGTCAATGCCCAGGTTCATGTGGATCTGGACGAGAGCCCTGCCACGGGCGCCGCGCTGAACACCACCGAATGGTCCACCCGCATCCGCGTGGAGTGCATCGCCCGCGAAACCGCCACCGCCGCTGACCTGGCCGCCGACGCCCTGGTCACCGCCGTACACGACCGCC
>JAUMBF010000140.1:0-10549 GCA_032115875.1 Rubrivivax sp. | reverse complement strand
GTCGATCTCGTCCAGCAGCAACCGGGCGATGGGCGAAAGCCGCGCTTCGGTGTAGCGCATGGCGGCGGCACCGTCGCCGTCGCGGCTGCCGAAATTGCCCTGGCCGTCGACCAGCGGGTAGCGCTGGTTGAAACCCTGCGCCATGCGCACCATGGCGTCGTAGGCCGCGGTGTCGCCGTGCGGGTGGTACTTGCCGAGCACGTCGCCCACCACGCGGGCGCTCTTCACCGGCTTGGCCGCGCCGCTGGCGCCCGGCGCCAGGCCCATGCGCAGCATCGAATAGAGGATGCGCCGCTGCACCGGCTTGTTGCCGTCGCACACATCGGGCAGGGCGCGGCCTTTCACCACCGAAAGCGCGTACTCCAGGTAGGCGCGCTGGGCGTAGTCGGCCAACGGCAGGTGGTCGGTGGGCTCGGGGGGCGTCGTGGACGGCAGGTCGAAGAGATCGGGCATGGGGTCGGCGGCCGGGCCGCAGGCTCGGGGCCCTGGGCCGGGCAGCGGTCAGGGCGAAGCCGCCGATTGTCCCAAACCCGGCTGCAGCAGCAGCTTCAGCAGCGGATGCGGGAAGCGCCGCGCCGCCGTGATGGCGTAGAAGCGCTCGTGGATCTGCGGGATCGAGCAGCGCTCGACCAGGGTGCGCGCAGCGAGCTCGTCCTGAACCACCACCGGCGGCACCAGGGCCAGCGCGCCGGTTTCGCGGGCCAGCAGGCGCAGCATGGCCATGTCGTCCACCTCGGCCAGCACACGCGGGCGCACGCCGGCATCGGCCAGCAGCGCGTCGAAGGCACCACGCAGGGTGCTGTCGCCACCGGGCAGCAGCAGCGGCTGCTCGTGCAGGCCCTGCGGAAAGGGCAACGGCGCCGCGCGACGCCCACGCGGCGGCGCCGACACGATGGCCAAGGGCTGCTGTGCGATGCGCGTGCTGCGCCAGCCCTGGGCGGCGTCGCGGGGCACTGCCTCGTTGGCCAGCACCACGTCGAGCTGGTGCGCGCCCAGGTGCAGCAACAGCTCGCGCAGGCGGCCGCTCTCCAGACGGATCTGTACGTCTTCGCGCGCCAGCAGCGGCTTGATCAACAGAAGCTGGAAGTTGCGCGACAGCGTGGCCACCGAGCCGATGCGCAGCACGCTCACGCGGCCGCGCGGCCGGCCCTTCAGCGTGGCCAGCAGCTCCTCGCCCGCGGCGTGGATGGTGTCGGCGTGCTCCAGCGCCAGGCGCCCGGCCTCGGTGAGCACGAGCCGGCGTCCGCGGCGCTCAAAGAGCGCATGGCCCAGGCGATCTTCGAGTTGCCGCAGCTGCACCGACAGCGCAGACGGCGACACATGCAGCCGCTCGGCCGCGCGGGCCAGGCCCTGCTCGTGCGCAATGGCGCGGAAGTAGCGCAGGTGGTGGTAGTTAAGCTCGGCCATGGTCGCGCTGTTTGTTTACTTTTATTCAACAAATGATGCCATGAGTTGAACTGGACGCGATCGCGGCGCTTCCGAAGAATCGCGCTCCATGCCCACCCTCGACCTGCTGCTGGCCAACTTGCTCCAGCCCATCGTGCTGGCCTTCCTACTGGGCGCGATCGCCGGCTTCGTGAAGAGCGAGCTCGAGCTGCCCGAGCCCGTGATCAAGCTGCTGTCGATCGTCCTGCTGTTCTCGCTGGGCTTGAGCGGCGGGCGCGAGCTGGCCCGGGCCGACGTCGGCGAGGTGTTGCCGCTGCTGGTCATCACCCTCTTCATGACCTTCGCCATCCCCACGCTGGCCTACCACGTGGCGCGCCGCGCCGGTGGCCTGGACGTCAGCAACGCGGCGGCCATTGCAGCGCACTACGGCTCGGTGTCGACCGCGACCTTCTTCGCCTCCATGAGCTTTGCCACGGCCATGGGCACACCGGCCGACGGCACGATGGCCGCGATGGTGGCGCTGATGGAGTTCGGCGTCGTGTACTCGCTCGTGCTGGCGCGGCTGGCCCTGGGCCGCCAAGGTGCCCAGGGCGGTGGCGTGCGCGTGGCCGAGCTCGTGCTCAGCGTCATCCGTGGTCGCGGCATCCTGCTGTTGCTGGGCGGCATGGTCATCGGCGCGCTGGCCACCGATCCACAGTGGGCGCAGCTCAGCCCCTTCTACGAGGATCTCTTCCGCGGCCTGCTGATGCTGTTCCTGCTCGAAATGGGCATCACCGCGGCGCGGCAGATCGGAGCCTTCCGCCAGGTGGGTCTGTTCATGGCCGGCTTCGGCATGCTGATGCCTATGCTGCACGGCGTGGCGGGCGTGACGCTGGCCCACGCGGTGGGCCTGGGCACAGGCGGGGCCTTCGTGTTCGGCGCCATCTGCGCCAGCGCCAGCTTCATCGACGCGCCGGCCGCCTGCCGCGCCAGCCTGCCCGAGGCCAGCCCGGGCATCTACCTCACGGCCTCGCTGGGCGTGACCCTGCCGTTCAACCTCATGGTGGGCATTCCGCTGTACTACGGCTACGCGCGCTGGCTGACCGGGGCCTGAGGCTCAGACATCGACGTCGACCGCGTCGCCGTGCAGCTCCATCAGCTCGCGGCGAGCCGCGGCCTCGCCCTTGCCCATCAACTTGCCCAGGATCATGGCCGTGGCCTCGAAGCCGCCGCCGAGCCAGCTCACCGGCAGCAGGCGCCGCGTCTCGGGGTTGAGCGTCGTTTCCCACAGCTGCTCGGCGTTCATCTCGCCCAGGCCCTTGAAGCGGCTGATGCTCCACGAGCCCTCGCGCGCGCCTTCCTTGCGCAGCTTGTCGAGCGTGGCCTCGAGCTCGCCATCATCGAGCGCGTAGAACTTGGCCGCCGGCCGCTTGCCCCGCGCCGGTGCGTCGATGCGGTACAGCGGCGGGCGCGCGATGTAGACGTGGCCGCGCTCGACGAGCTTCGGGAAGTGGCGGAAGAACAAGGTGAGCAGCAGCACCTGGATGTGCGAGCCGTCGACATCGGCGTCGGAGAGGATGCAAACCTTGCCGTATCGCAGGCCCGAGAGGTCGGGCTCGCCGGCAGGGCCGTGCGGGTCGACGCCGATGGCCACGGCGATGTCGTGGATCTCGGTGTTGGCGAACAAGCGGTCGCGCTCCACCTCCCAGGTGTTGAGCACCTTGCCGCGCAGCGGCAGCACGGCCTGGGTTTCCTTGTCGCGGCCCATCTTGGCGCTGCCGCCGGCTGAGTCGCCCTCGACGAGGAAGACCTCGTTGTGCAAAAGATCGCGGCTTTCGCAGTCGGTCAGCTTGCCGGGCAGCACGGCCACGCCGGAGCCGCGCCGCTTCTCGACCTTCTGCGCCGCGCGCTGGCGGGTCTGTGCCTGCCGGATCACGAGCTCGGCCAGCTTCTTGCCCCACTCGACATGCTGGTTGAGCCACAGCTCCAGCGCCGGCTTGACGTAGGCGCTGACCAGGCGCAACGCGTCGCGCGAGTTCAGGCGTTCCTTGATCTGGCCCTGGAACTGCGGATCCAGCACCTTGGTGCTGAGCACGAAGCTGGCGCGGGCGAAGACATCATCGGGCATCAGCTTCACGCCCTTGGGGCACAGCGCGTGCAGTTCGATGAAGCCCTTGATGGCGCCGAAGAGACCATCCTTCAGGCCGCTCTCGTGCGTGCCGCCAGCCACCGTGGGAATGAGGTTGACGTAGCTCTCGCGCAGCGTCGTGCCCTCGTCGGTGAAGGCCACGCACCAGGTGGCGCCCTCGCCTTCGGCGAAGCTCTCGGTCTCGCTGGCGCCGGCATGCTGCTCGCCCTCGAACAGCGGGATCAGCGGGTCGGCTGCCAGGTGCTGCATCAGGTAGTCGCGCAGGCCCCTGTCGTACTTCCAGGTCGTGCGCTCCTCGTCGGTGCGGCCGGTCTTTTCCACCGTGAGCGTCACCACCACGCCCGGCATCAACACGGCCTTGCTGCGCAGCAGGTGCACGAGTTCCTGGCGCGGCAAGTCGGGGGTCTCGAAGTACCGGGCATCGGGCCACACGCGCACGCGGGTGCCGTGTTTCTTGTCGCCCGGCTCCCTGCCGATCACGGCCTTGCGCACCGTCAGCGCCTCGGCCACGTCGCCGCCGGCAAAGGCCAGCTGCGCCACCTGGCCGTCGCGCCAGACCGTCACCTCCAGGCGGCGGGCCAGCGCGTTGGTGACGCTCACGCCCACGCCATGCAGGCCGCCGCTGAAGCTGTAGGCCCCGCCCGCGCCCTTGTCGAACTTGCCGCCCGCGTGCAGCCGCGTGTAGACGATCTCGATCACCGGCACGCCTTCTTCCGGGTGCAGGCCAAAGGGGATGCCGCGCCCGTCGTCCTCGACGCTGACGCTGCCGTCGGCATGCAGCACCACACCGATGCGCGTGCCGAAGCCGGCCAGGGCCTCGTCGGCCGCGTTGTCGATGACCTCCTGCACGATGTGCAGCGGGTTGTCGGTGCGCGTGTACATGCCCGGCCGCTGCTTCACGGGCTCGAGACCCTTGAGCACGCGGATCGAGGCTTCGGCGTAGGAGTTGCTGGGCTTGACGCTGGGCATGCGGGGCATGCTCGGGATTCTAGGAGCGGCGCCCCGGCCCGCCCCTCAATGCGCCAGGATCTTGGACAGGAAGTCCTTCGCCCGCGGGCTGCGCGCGTCGGGGTTGTCGAAGAAATCTTCCTTCTTGCAGTCCTCGACGATCTTGCCGGCATCCATGAAGATGACGCGGTGGCTGACCTTGCGCGCAAAGCCCATCTCGTGCGTGACGACCATCATCGTCATGCCTTCCTTGGCCAGCAACACCATCACGTCGAGCACCTCGCCCACCATCTCGGGATCGAGCGCGCTGGTGGGCTCGTCGAACAGCATCACGATCGGGTCCATGCTCAGCGCGCGCGCGATGGCCACGCGCTGCTGCTGGCCGCCCGAGAGCTGCCCGGGGAACTTGTCCTTGTGCGCCATCAGACCGACGCGGTCGAGCATCTTCAGGCCACGTGCCTTGGCGTCGTCGGGCGTGCGGCCCAGCACCTTGATCTGCGCCAGCGTCAGGTTCTCGGTCACGCTCAGGTGCGGGAACAACTCGAAGTGCTGGAACACCATGCCCACGCGGCTGCGCAGCTTGGGCAAGTTGGTCTTGGGGTCTGAGATGCTGATGCCATCGACGACGATGTCGCCCTTCTGGAAGGGCTCCAGCGCGTTCACAGTCTTGATCAGCGTGCTCTTGCCGCTGCCCGAGGGGCCGCACACCACGACGACCTCGCCCTTGCTGATGCGGGTGGTGCAGTCCGTCAGCACCTGGAAGCTGCCGTACCACTTGCTGACGTTCTTGATGTCGATCATGTCGGGCTCTGCCCTGCGGGCTATCGGACGATGGCGATGCGGTTCTGCAGCCGCTTCACCAGCAGGCTCAGCGAGAAGCAGATGACGAAGTAGATGACCGCCGCGACGAGGTAGGTCTCGACCGGCCGGTTGAAGTTCTTGCCGGCGATCTCGAAGCCCTTGAGCAGGTCGTAGGCGCCGATGGCGTAGACCAGGCTGGTGTCCTGGAACAGGATGATGGTCTGCGTCAGCAGCACCGGCAGCATGTTCCTGAAGGCCTGCGGCAGCACGATCAGCCGCATGGTCTGCGGATAGGTCATGCCCACCGCGTAGCCGGCCTGCACCTGGCCCTTGGGCACGCTCTGGATGCCCGCGCGCATGATCTCCGAGAAGTAGGCCGCCTCGAAGAGGGTGAAGGTGATCATGGCGCTCAACTCGGCGCCCATGGGTTTGCCGGTCAGCAGCGGGATGAGCAGGAAGAACCACAGGATCACCATCACCAGCGGGATGCTGCGCATGGTGTTCACGTAGGCCGCAGCCGGGATCTCCAGCCACTTCCTGCCCGACAGACGCATGAGGGCCAGCAGCGTGCCGAGAATGATGCCGCCGACCATGGCGATGATCGTGAGTTGGAAGCTGAACACCAGCCCCTTCAACACGAAACTGGAGATGACGTCCCAGGTGAGAAAGGAGAAGTCGAGGTTCATGCCCGCCTCCTCACTTCGAGCCGATCATGCCCGGCACGCGGACACGGCCTTCCACGAACAACATCACGCGGTTGATGGTGAAGGCGCTGACGAAGTACAGCGCCGTCACGGCCAGGTACATCTCCATGTTGCGCGAGGTCTCCTCGCCGGCCTGCAGCGCGAACATCGTCAGCTCCGCGATGCTGACCGCGAAGGCCACCGAGGAGTTCTTGATGATGTTCATGCTCTCGCTGGTCAGCGGCGGGATGACGATGCGGAAGGCCATCGGCAGCAGCACGTAGCGGTAGGTCTGCGGCAGGGTCAGGCCCATTGCCAGGCCGGCGTAACGCTGGCCCTTGGGCAGGCTCTGAATGCCCGCGCGCACCTGCTCGGAGATGCGCGCGCTGGTGAAGAAACCCAGAGCGAACACCACGAGGATGAAGCTCGGGAAGGCCTGCAGCGGCTTGAAGATCGCCGGCAGCACGTGGTACCAGAGAAAGATCTGCACCAGCAGCGGGATGTTGCGGAACAGCTCCGTCCACGCGTTGCCGAAGAACACCAGCCGCCTGTCGGGTGTGGTGCGCAGGATGCCCATCAGCGCGCCGAAGACCAGCGCCACCACCAGCGCCAGCAGCGCCACGCTGAGCGTCCAGCCCCAGGCCGACAGCAGCCAGTCGAGGTAGGTGAGATCACCGCCCTTGCCGAAGCATCCGGCGATCTGCTCGCCCGTCACGGCCTCCTTGCAGAAGACCTGCCATTCCCATGTCGCCACGCGGCGCCCCTCCCCGATGTGCAGCGACCCCGGAACCGGGGCCGCCTGTCGCGATCACTTCTTCAGGTAGTCCTCGAGCGGCTTGTCATTGGGGCTGGCCCAGGCGGCACGCGTGGCCTCGCTGGCAGGCAGACCGACGCGGGTGTTGGTGGGCGGAATCGGCTGCGTGAACCACTTGTCGTAGATCCTGGCGATCTCGCCGCTGCGCATCAGGCCGCGGATGCTGTCGTCGACGGCCTTCTTGAAAGGCACGTCATCCTTGCGCATCATGATCGCGATCGGCTCCACCGAGAGCACCTCGCCGACGATGCGGTAGTCGGCCGGGTTCTTGGAGCGGGCGATGTTGCCGGCCAGGATCTGGCCGTCCATCACGAAGGCGTCGGCGCGGCCGGTCTCCAGCAGCAGGAAGCTGTCGGCGTGGTCCTTGCCGAAGACCTCGTTGAAGTTGACGTTGGCACCGCGCTCGTGACGGCGCAGGTGCTGCACCGAGGTGGTGCCGGTGGTGGTGGCCACGTTGCGGCCCGCGAGCTGCGCGATGCTGGTGATGCCCGAGTTGGCCTTGACCGCGATGCGCACCTCCTCGACATAGGTGGTGACGGCGAAGGCCACGTCCTTCTGGCGCGCCGCGGTGTTGGTGGTGCTGCCGCACTCGATGTCGACGGTGCCGTTCTGCACCAGCGGGATGCGGTTCTGCGAGGTGACGGGCACGTACTTGACGTCGAGCGCGGCCAGGCCGAGCTGCTTCTGCACATCGGCCAGCACGCGCTGGCAGATCTCGACGTGGAAACCGGCGAACTGGTTGTTGCCCAGCGTGTAGGACAGCGCGCCCGATGATTCGCGCACGCCCATGCCGACAGCGCCGGACTGCTTGATCTTGGCCAGGGTGTCGGCCTGGGCGGCACCGACGGCGATCAGCGCGAGCGCGGCGGCGGTGAGGAAAGACTTCTTCATGGAGGCTCCTGGAAACGGTGTCGGGGATCGACGTCGACCGGGGCGATTCTAGGAATCGGCCCAGGCGGCCGACCCGGGTGTAAGCCCGCGCGTGCACGGGGCGTGCCACGCCGGGGCGCCACCGCCGGGCGGCGCGGACGCGGACTCTAGCGGCTGCGCAGGCCCGAGGACCAATGCCGATGCTGGCCGGGCCCATGCGGCTGCCGCATGGCGCCTCAGGGTTGACCCTGATCGCCCAGGTAATCCCACAGCAACTGCACGGCGGGCTTGGCGTGTCGTGCGACAGCCGGGCGCTCGCGGTAGATGCGCACCTCCATCGTCAGCTGCAGCGCCGGGTCGGTGGCGGCCGGCACCAGCCGTCGCGCCTTGAGCTCACGCCGGACCGAGCTGTGCGGCAGGAAGGCCAGACCGTGGCCCTCCAGCGCCATCGCCTTCAGGCCCTCGGCCATGTCGGTCTCGTACACCGTGTCGAGCGCCAGCGAGTCGCCGGCCTGGCGTCGGATGGCTTCCACCAGCCCGGCCAGGTAAGCACCGGGCGCGTAGCTCAAGAAGGGGGTCGGCCCGACTGCTGGGGCAAGCAGGCTGAACAAGGGCCGGCCGTCCGCGCCGGCCTTGGCGTAGGGCGCCAGTGTCTCGCTGGACAGCGGCAGCATCTCGTAGCGATCGTCGCTCAGGCGCAGGGGCTGGCTCGGGTGGTGGTAGGCGATGAGCAGGTCGCAGCCGCCCTCGGCCAGTCGCAGCGCGGCGTCGTGCACGTTCAGCGCCGTCAGCCGGCTCTTCACCGCCCCGAAGCGCTCGCGCAGCTCAGTCAGCCAGTGGGGGAAGAAGGTGAAGGCCAGCGTGTGCGGCACCGCAAACTCGATCATGTCCTGCCCCGCCGCCTGGTGGCTGCGCATCATGTTGCGCGTGGCCTGCAGCGCTTCGAGCAGCTCGAGCGCCTGCGCGTGCAGCGTCTCACCGGCGGGCGTGAGGCGCGTGGGGTAGGCCGAACGGTCGACGAGGTCGATGCCCGCCCAGGCCTCCAGCGCCTGGATGCGGCGCGAGAACGCCGGTTGCGTGACATGCCGCAACTGCGCCGATCGCGAGAAGCTGCGCGTCTCGGACAGGCTCACGAAATCTTCCAGCCACTTTGTTTCCATGCACCGTCTCCTGGCGAAGCCAGTGTAGTCAGCGGGCCGCGCCGGGCCGCTCGGGGCCGTCCCGGGCGTGCAGCCTGTTGCACCGGCGCCGCGCCGGGCCGCCACGAAGGCGGCGTTGCACCGTAGCATCGGCCGCGCCACCTTCTACCGCAGGAGATCCATCCATGCTTCATCGTCGCCTCTTGTGCTGCGCGCCGCTCGCCGCCGCCGTCGTCGGCATGGCACTGGCGGCCCCTGGGCCGGCGTGGGCCGCCAGTTCGGCCTCGTCGGCATCGTCAGAAGGGTCTTCGGCCTCGTCGGGCAGCGTCTCCGATTCCTTGGAGTCCAGCAGCGACAGCTCGTCCAAGGGCGACAAGGTCGCCGAGGGCGACTACAGGCTGATCCAGGTTGCCGCGGCCGGGCAGCCCGGGAGGGTGCGCCTGACGCTGCAGGGCACGGGTGGTGCCGCCGGCAGCTTCGTGCTCGTCGTGCCCGAGGCGACCTTGCACCAGGCGGCTCTGGCCCTGGGCGACGCGGTCACGGTGCGCGCGCGCAGCTACGGCTGGGAATTCGCCGCCGCGGCCACGAAGCGGCCGTTCTACCTGGTGGTGCACGACGCCCAGCAGCGCGAGTTCAGCACGCGCAAGCTCAGCATCTGAGTATCCCAGGCCCATGACCGCGCCCGACGTCTGCGAAAAATCCGTTCGGGCTGAGCTTGTCGAAGCCCCCGTGGACACTTCGACAGGCTCCATGCGAACGGAATCCTGGCGACGGCTGCGTTTTCCTCAGCGCGCGTGAAGCCGCTGGCCCTGTTGCGGGCAGCCGCCCTGTCAGCGGTGCTCGCCACGGCGGTGGCGGCGGCCCGTGCGGCGTCGCTGCAACCGTGCACAGAAGAGGCCGCCCTGACCCCGGCGCAGCGCAGCGTGCTGCTGCAGGTGAGCCTGCGTGTGAAGGCCGAACTCGAACGGCGCGGCGCCGAGGTCGCCATCGTTGCGCGCAGCGGCCTGGCGCTGGGCTGGTTCGGCCTGCGCTACTCTCACGCTGGCGTGGCCTTGCGCGCCAGCCCCGAGACGCCCTGGGCCGTGCGCCAGCTGTACTTCGCCTGCGACGAGCTCAAGCCGCGATTGTTCGACCAGGGCCTGACGGCCTTCCTGATGGGCACGCTGGAGCCCAACCTGGGTTTCCTGTCGGTGCTGCTGCTGCCCCGCGAGGCGGCACAGACGCTGGAGGCCACGGCACTGGACACCGCCACGGCGCTGTCCTTGCTGGGCCGCCGCTACAGCGCCAACGCCTGGGCCCACGGCCTCGTGTACCAGAACTGCAACCAGTGGCTCGCCGAGCTGATGGCCTTGGCCTGGGGTGCGCCGCGCAGCGAGCAGCCGCGCGTGGCGGCCCGGCAGTGGCTGCGCGAGCAGGGCTACCGCGGCACCGACTTCCAGCTGCCGGGGCGGCTCTTCACCGGGCTCACCGCCTTCAGTCGCTGGCTCAACCGCGACGACCACCCGCCCGGGCAGCTGGCTCAGGCGCGCTTCGAGGTCAGCATGCCGGCTTCCATCGAGGCCTTCGTGCGCCGGCTGCACCCGCAGGCCGAACGCTTCGAGCTCTGCCACACCGACCGCCGCATGGTGCTGCGCCAGGGCTGGACGGCCATCGCCGACGGCTGCGTGCCGGCCGAGGGCGACGAGGTCACGGACCTGCGCTGAGCGTTCCGGGCGCGGGCTGGTTCATGTCTTCACGGGCTCTCAGGCCGTGCCGGTCCTGCCGACGACCCTGATCCCGA
>JAUMBF010000139.1:0-8150 GCA_032115875.1 Rubrivivax sp. | reverse complement strand
CTTCCGGGCTCTTGCGGATGAGGTTGAACAGGCCGATTCGGATGTTGCGGGCAAAGCGCTCGCTGACCACCTCCATCGTCGGCATGCGGCCGCGGACGATGCGCTCCTGGCTGGAGAGGTCATACTCCCGGATGCCGGAGGCCGGCGCCACCGCCTGATCGAGCTTCTGGCTCTCGCCGGTGATGCCTTGCAGCAGGGCATCGACCTCGTCCTGCGAAAGAATCTGTTGATTCATGGTGCGGGTCGTCGCACAGGGCGGTCCATCTCCAAGCGGCGCCAGGCTTGCCCTGGCGCGGCGCGGCGCGGCGCCTCGCGGAGTCGCGAGCCAGGTCGAACGTGGAGGGCTGTGTTCACTGGATGATGAAGTTGCCGAAGTGCACGGCGCGGATCGGCAGCTCGGGCCCGGCAGCCTTGCGGCGCTTCTTTCGCGGGGCCTCCTCGTCAGCGGGTTCTTCGGCAGCCTGACGCGGCTCTTCGCTGGGCAACTCGTAGCCCATGGCACGTGCGGCCTCGCGACGGATGCGCTGTGCCAGCGCCTCCTTGCCGTCGCGCGCCAGCAGCTCGGCGGCGGTGCGGTCGGCGATCGCCAGCAGGATGCTGCTGCGCACCGCCGGCATGTAGGCCTTGAGTTGCGGCTCCAGCGTGGCTTGCGCCAGCTCCAGGGTCACCGTGACCTGTACGTAGCGGTCGGCGTTGCGGTCGGCCAGGTTGACGGTGAACGGGTCCAGCGCCACGAACACCGGCATGGACTTGGGATCGCGCTTGTCGGCGGCCTTCGAGCTCGCCGGGGTTTCGTCGGCAGCGGACCCTTCCTCGGTGTCGGCGCCGGACTTCTTCATCATCACCAGCGCGGCTGCACCGCCTGCCAGCAGCACCACCAGCGCGGCAGCGATGATGATGATCAGCTTCTTCTTGCTCTTGGGTGGCGGGACCGCGTCGGCGGCGGTGGCGGTGGCGGACATCGGGCTCTCCTGAGGTGGCGGACGGTCGTCCGTGGAGTGGCCTGCCGGCGCTGCGGGCGCGCCGTTGACCACGATGAGCCATTGTTGAGAGGGTCCGTGGCGATCGAAGCCCGGAAAAGGGGGCAGGAAACCCGCCTGGATCGGCCTCAGAGCCTGCCCGGGCGCGGGCGCGATTCAGCTCGTCACGCCCTTTCAGGCCACGAGGTCGATCACACCGCGGCGCCGCCCGGGCAGCGGCAGAGACGGTGGCGCCGTCGGCTCGGTGTCGCGCTCGCCGCTCTGGCCGCGGCCGCCGGGTGGCGGCTGGCCGCTGCCAGTGTCGCTGTCGGCCCCGCGTTCGAAGACGCCGCCGCCGACCAGCGTGAGGCCGGCTTCGCGCAGACTGCCGGCCAGGCTGGGCAGGGCCTGCTCCAGCCACTGCCGCGTCGGCGCCTGATCGGCCGTCAACACCACACGAGCCGCGTCGCCGTCGAGCTGGATGCGCACGTCCACCGGCCCGAGATCGGCCGGGTTGAGGTGCAGCCGGGCGTGCTGCACGCCCCGGCGCACGTAAGTGGTGAGCTGAGCCGCCAATTCCGAGGCGAACGCGCTGCTGCCGGGCTTTGACGCCAGCGTGGCCTCGGACGCGGGCAGGGACGCGGGCGCACCTGTGACCGCTCCCGGGCCTGCGACCTCGGGTCCACCGGCCACCGGCAGCAGCAGACTCACGGCCGGCATGAACGCGCCTTCGGCGGCCACGCGGGGCGCTGTCACGAACGGGACCTCTTCCGCGGCATCGGTCGCGCGGCCGAGCATCGCCTGGGCCAGCAGGTCGTCGGCCCCGGTCTCGGTCGCGGGCCGCGGCGGGTTGGTGGCGACTGCCCGTGCCGCAGCGGTC
This sequence comes from Rubrivivax sp., assembly GCA_032115875.1. Lineage (GTDB taxonomy): Bacteria > Pseudomonadota > Gammaproteobacteria > Burkholderiales > Burkholderiaceae_C > Rubrivivax. Next base: position 6,311 of record JAUMBF010000139.1, on the reverse strand, counting down.
GGCGCTCGCGGGGCAGGGCCGCTCGTCGAGGCGGGTGACGCGGTGGCTCCCGCCTCGGGCGGGGTGCCGACGGAGGTCGCTCCCGCAGCGGTGCCGTTGTGGTCGGGCGCCCCGCGCGCAGTGTCTTCCGACTCGCAGGACGGCCCGGCCGCCAGAGCCTCCGATGCCAGCTGCGCCTGCCCCAGCACCTGGGCGAAGCCGCCACCGCGGCCTGCTGCTGTCAGCTGGGTGGCGCGCGCGCCGGGCGCGGCCCCGACAGGGGGGGGCACAGTGTTCAGGTTGGGCATCAGGCTCATGGTTGGGGACCTCGGATCAGTGCAGTCCGCCAAACCCCGTGGCGGTGCGGCGATGGCGCTGCAGCGCAGCCTCGTCGGTCTGGCGCTGCTCGCGGCGCGACTCGGTGCGTTGTCGTTCGGCCTGGCGGCGTTCGATCAGCTTGCGCACCGACGCCAGCTTCAGCTCGGCCTGCTGCATCGACTGACGGTGATGCACCAGCTCGGCCTCGGCGCGGCGCACGGCCTCCCGTTGCTGGGCCAGCGCCTGGTCGAGCCGCCCCATGAAGCCCTCGTGGCAGCGCAACAGCTCGATGGGCGCAGCCACGCCAGCCAGCCCCGGGGCCCGACTGCGGTAGTCGGCCTCGTAGGTGCGCAGCTGCTCGAGCTGTGCCAGCGTGCGGTTGCTGTGCGCCTCGGCCTGCATCAATGCGGCGCGTGCGGCGTCGCGCTGCCGCTCGGCCAGCTCGCGCAGGGTCGCCAGGCCATCGCTCATGTTTGCGGCCCCTTCAGCCCGTGCCCAGCAGCTTCAGAAGCTGGGCGCGGCTCATGTCCAGTGGGGCGCAGTCGCGCATGTCCTGCTGCAGCAGCGCCGACAGCTCCGGCTGCAGCCGGACGGCCTGGTCGAGTTCCGCGTCGTGTCCGGGCTGGTAGGCACCCAGCGCGATCAGGTCGCGCGCCTTCGTCAGGCGAGACAGCAGTGCACGCGCCTTGCGCGCCGCTGCCTGCTGCTCGCGCGGGGTCACCGCCATCATCACCCGCGACACTGACCGTTCGACATCGATCGCCGGGAAGTGCCCGGCCTCGGCCAGCTCTCGCGACAGGACGATGTGGCCGTCGAGGATGCCCCGTGACGCGTCGGCCACCGGGTCCTGCGGGTCATCGCCCTCCGACAGCACCGTGTAGAAGGCGGTGATCGAGCCCTGGCCGGAGCCCTCGCCCAGGCCGTTTCCGCTGCGCTCCACGAGCTGCGGCAGCTTGGCGAAGACGCTGGGCGGGTAGCCCTTGGTGGCCGGCGGCTCGCCGATGGCCAGTGCGATCTCGCGCTGCGCCATGCAGTAGCGCGTCAGGCTGTCCATCAACAGCAGCACGTGCCGTCCGCGGTCGCGGAAGTGCTCGGCAATGGCGGTGGCGTAGTGCGCTCCCTGCAGTCGCACCAGCGGCGGGGCGTCGGCCGGCGCGGCCACCACGACGCTGCGCGCACGGCCATCCTCGCCAAGAATGTCCTCGACGAACTCCTTGACCTCGCGGCCCCGCTCGCCGATGAGCCCGACGACGATGACGTCGGCCGCCGTGTACCGGGCCATCATTCCCAGCAGCACGCTCTTGCCCACGCCGGTGCCTGCGAACAGGCCCAGGCGCTGACCGCGGCCGACGGTGAGCAGCGCGTTGATGGCGCGCACGCCAGTGTCCAGCGGCCGGCGCACCGGTTCTCGGTCCATGGCATTGATCGGCCGGCGTGCCAGCGGCTCATCATGCACGGCAGCCAGCGGGCCGAGCCGGTCGAGCGGTTGGCCGTGCGAATCCACGACGCGGCCGAGCAGCCCCATGCCCATGGGCAGGTGCAGGCTGCGGTCGACGCTGCGGCGCCAGGGGTGGGCGCCGCGGGAGTCGAGCGGCTCGCCAAAGCGCGGCGGCACCGGCGGCAGCGCCCGCGGCACCACGCGGGCACCGCTGCGCAGGCCCTGGGCCTCGCCGTTGGGCATGAGGTAGGCGCGGTCGCCATTGAATCCCACCACTTCGGCCAGTACCGGTCCGCGCAGGCCGTCGGCGTGGATCTCGCACAGGGAGCCCACCGGCACGCGGATGCCGGCAGCCTCCATCACGAGGCCGGTCACGCGCAGCAGCCGGCCCTCGGCCTCCAGCGGCGGGCGCTGCGCAGTGCGGGTCTCCAGATCGCTTGCCCAGCGCTGCCAGCGCAACCCGCGGCGCTGCAGCCGCTGCTCGAGCGTCGACACCGTCATCGCTCAAGCCTCCGTGACGTCGCCCGGCGCATCGGGCAGGCCCAGCAACGACAGCGCCTGCGTCCAGCGCACATCGACACGGGCGTCGATTTGACCGATGTCGCTCTCCACTAGCACGTCACCGCGCGCGAGGTTGGGGTCAGCCACCAGCCGGGCACCGCGCGCAGTCAGCGCCTCCTCGGCGCCTGCGGCGACCATCGGCAGATCCTGCGGATGCACGTGCACCACCATGTGGCGAGCCGACATCAGCACCGCGTTGACGGACTCGGCCGCCACGCCGGCCACGAGCTGCGGCTCCAGCGTCAGCTGATGGCGCAGCACCTGCTGTGCGAGCTGGACAGCGGTGCGGGCCAGGGTGCTGGCGAGTTCCGCGTCCAGCTGCTGGGTCTGTCGGTCGAAGGCTTCCAGCAGCGAGGCCACCTGGGCTGTGGCCTGCTCGGCCAAGCTCGTCTTGAAGCTCTCCAGTGCCGCCAGTCCGTCGCGGTAGCCGTCCTGGTAGCCGGCGTGTCGGGCGGCGGCGACACGCGCCTGCCAGTCGGCCGCCGTGGGCTCCGGGGGAGACTCGGGCGCGGCCTTGGGCATGGATCGGTCGGCGGGGCCGTGCGTGTCGCCGAAGGCACCGGGCGTCCAGCTCGCGAAGTTGCCCAGCTCCTCACGCGGAATGAAGCGCGTGTAGGGTGTGCCGCCCTTGCTGTTGGGCGGCGGCGGTATGTTGCGGATGCCGTGCTTGGAACTCATACGAACTGTTCGTCACCGCCGCCCATCAGCACGATCTGACCTTCGTCGACGAGGCGGCGAATGATCTTCAGCATTTCCTTCTGCTCGCCCTCCACCTCCGAAAGCCGCACCGGTCCGCGGCTCTCGAGGTCTTCCTTCAGCGTTTCTGCGGCGCGGGTACTCATGTTTCGGAAGATCTTCTCGCGCAGGGCCGGTGTGGCGCCCTTCAGCGCAATCACCAGGCTGTCGGACTGCACCTCCTTCATCAGGGCCTGGATGCCCTTGTCGTCGATCTTCTCGACGTCGTCGAAGGTGAACATGTTGTCCATGATCTTCTGCGCCAGGTCCTGGTCGGCCTCGCGCACGAAGTCGAGCACGCTGGTCTCGACCGCGCTGCCCATCATGTTCAGAATCTCGGCAGCGGCCTTCACGCCGCCCAGGCTGCTCTTCTTGCCCCGGTCGCCGCCGGCCAAGACCTTGCTCATGACTTCGTTCAGGTCGCGCAGGGCCGCGGGCTGGATGCCGTCGAGCGTGGCGATACGCACCATCACCTCGTTGCGCTGGCGCTCGTTGAACAGCTTCAGCACGTCGGCGGACTGGTCGAAGCCCAGGTGCACCAGGATGGCGGCCACGATCTGCGGGTGTTCGTTGCGCAGCAACTCGGCCACCGAGCTCGGGTCCATCCACTTCAGGCTCTCGATGCCGGTGACGTCGGAGCCCTGCAGGATGCGGTCGATCAGCAGGTTCGCCTTGTCTTCGCCCAACGCCTTGCGCAGGACCGCCCTTACGTATTCGTTGCTGTCGGCTACGAGCATGCTTTCGTTGGCGGCCAGCGCCTCAAAGCTGTCGATCACCCGCTCGATGCGCTCGCGCGGGATGCCCTTCATGCGGGCGATGGTCTCCCCCAGCCTCTGCACTTCCTTGGGCGTCAGGTGCTTGAAGACCTCGGCGGCCTCCTCCTCCCCCAGGCTCATCAGCAGGATGGCCGCGTTCTCCAGGCCTTCGTCGTCGAGGTTCGATGCCATGGGTCGTTCTCGTTCGGGCGGCTCGCGTCAGGCCTTGTCGCCGCTGACCCAGCCGCGCACGATGTTGGCCACCGCGGCTGGGTTTTGCCGCGCCAGCGCGCGTGCGGCCTCGATCTTGCCGACGTACTGCGGCGCCTCGAGCGCCGGCAGAGCGGGCTTTGTCGTCTCGGCGCCGACGATCTCGTCGAGCTGACGGCCCGGCTGCGGCGTCGACTGCGGCGGCGGTGCCAGCAGCGGCACCAGCGCCGGCTTGATCAGCTTGAACACCACCACCAACGCGACCAGCGCCAGAGCGAAAGGTGCAGCGGCAGTCTTCAGCAGGTCCAGCAGCCAGGGCTGCTGCCAGATCGGGGTGGGCTCGGTCGGCGGCGTCGGCTCGGCGCGGAAGGGCGCGTTGACCACCTTGACAACGTCGCCCCGGTCGGCATTGAAGCCGATGCCCTGTTGCACCAGCGTCGTCAGCTCCTCGAGCTCTTTGGCCGAGAGCGGTTGCGTGCTGGTGCGTCCGCGCCCGTCGGTGCTGGTGCGGTGGTTCACCACCACGGCGGCGTTGAGCCGCCGCACCTGACCCATGGCCTGGCGCGTGACGGTGGTGGTCTTGTCGACCTCGAATCGGGTGGCCGCCTCGCGCCGCGTGGCCGCACCAGCGCCGCCGGGCGGTTGCTGCGCACCCAGGGGCTGCGCCGCCCCGTTGACGGGCGCCTGCGCCGGCACCGGCGGCTGGTTGCTGGTGGCCCCGGGCACGCCACCGGCGCCGCCCTGCGGCTGGGTGCTTTCCTCGCTGCGCTGCTCGCGCACGGCCACGCGGGCGTCGGCGCCCTGGTTCGGAGCGTAGGCCTCGGAGGTCTGCATCACCTGCGCGAAGTCGACGTCGGCCGTCACGGTGGCACGCACGTTGTCGCGGCCTACCACCGGCTCCAGCAGTGCCAGGATGCGCTGGTGGTGTGTGGACTCGAGCTCTCGCCGGTACTGCAGCTGCTGCGAGTCGAGCCCGGGCTGCAGCTCGCCGCCGCCAGCGTCGGACAGCAGCGTGCCGGTGTTGTCGACCACGCTCACCGCCTTGGGCGAGAGCTCGGGCACACTGCCCGATACGAGCTTGACGATGCCGGCGACCTGGGCGCGGTCGAGCGTGCGGCCGGCGTGCAGGTTCAGCACCACGCTGGCGCTGGGCCGCTGCTGCTCGCGGAAGAAGCCGTTCTGCGCCGGCAGCGCCAGGTGCACACGAGCCGACTTCACCGACTCCAGGGACTGGATCGTCGTTGTCAGCTCGCCCTCGATGGCGCGCTGGATCTTCATGCGCTCCTGCACCTGGGTCTGGCCGAAGCTGTTCTTGTCGAGCAGCTCGTAGCCAGCGGCGGCACCGGCACCGCCTGAGGGCAGGCCGTCCTGCGCCAGTTTCATGCGCAGCTCGTGGACGCGCGAGCCCGGGACCAGGATCGCGCTGCCGCCGTCGACGAACTTGTAGGGCACGTTCAGCTGCGTCAGCCGGTCGATGACGGCGCCTCCGTCCTTGTCGGACAGCTGCGGGAACAGTGGGCGGTAGTGGGAATCCTTGGCCGAGAGCGTCATCGCCACCAGGAGCCCCACGAGCAGCAGCACGCCGATGACGGCGCCGAGCTGGGTGCTGCGCGGCACCTGACCCCAGCGCTGGGCGAGCGTGGGCCTGCCGCGGCTTTCGGGCGATGGGGAGGCGAGGACGGCCGTGCTCGGGGCGGCCGTGACGACGGCGTTGTCCATGGCTTCGCATGGTGTCGCAGCGGGGCCGGAACCGAAGCCGGAACAAGGGGTTGAAGCGGGTGCTCTTCGGGCCGCCCGGGCTCCCAGGTCCGCCTAAAGTGCGCGCCATCATGTCCGACATGCGTTTGAGGCCTTTCGACTTCCAGGCTGCCGTGGCCCGCGCCGGGCTGCGCCCTGACGGCATGCCGGCCACGGGCGGGGCCGTCGGCGCCGAGGGCGTGCAGGGCGGTTTCAAGGCGGCGATGACCAGCGCGCTGCACAACGTCAGCCGCGCGCAGCTCGAAGCCAGCCGCTTGCAGCGCGAGGTGACGCTGGGCAACCCCGAGGTCAGCATCGAGCAGACCATGGTGGCCATGCAGAAGGCGCAGGTCGGCTTCCAGGCCACGCTGCAAGTGCGAAACCGACTGGTGCAGGCCTACAGCGAGATCATGAACATGCAGGTGTGAGCCGCCAGGCTCACTGCGTTCCTGACGTGGCCAGGGGCCACGCCCTTCGGGCCGTCCAAGCCCGCGCAGGCGGGCTTGGCGCCGCGGCCCTCAGCCCCCCCCCGGGGGGCGCCCCGCTGCGGCCCGGCGCAGGCGGATTCGCGCGGGTGG
>JAUMBF010000138.1:0-10960 GCA_032115875.1 Rubrivivax sp. | reverse complement strand
CATCCTGGCGCGGTTCCTGCCCCTGCTGGCACTCCTCTACGCGGTTGGGGCGGCGGAGGGCTTGAGCCAGCGGGCGATCCGCCGCGCCCAGGCGGCGCGGGAGTCGGCGAGCCTGTACCACCGCGCGAAGTACGGGCAGGTGGTGGTGTTGGCGCTAGGTGGCGCCGTGATACTCGCCTGGCCGGCGCCGGTCGACTGGGTGCTGTGCGCGGTTGTCGGCGCTGTCGTGGTTGCCTTGCTGTCGGCAGGGCAGTGGGCGTTCTACAAGAAGCACGTCTGAGGGGGTGTCCTGACTCCGGCGGATGTGGCGATGTCCCAGAAGTCCTTCCTTGTGGTTTAAAAAATCGCTAAAGTAACGGCTCTTTTAAACTAATTACGGAGGCGTCATGATCGGCGACCGCATTCGGCAAGCTCGTCTGGCCGCGGGGCTCACCCTTGACGCCCTTGGGGAGAAGGTCGGCGTCACTCATACGGCGATCCAGAAGTACGAGAAGGGGGTCCTGAACCCGCCTTCATCGCAGCTCCTGAAGCTGGCTCGTGCCTGCGGGACGCGCGTGGAGTACTTCTTCCGTACCCGCGAGGTGGAACTACTCGAGCCGGAATTCCGGCGACTTGCCACCTTCGGTAAGACGGCTCAAGAGGCGCTGAAGATCAAGGCGGTTGATCTCATCGAAAGGCGCGTTGAGCTCCTTGGGTTCTTTCCCGAGTCGCCCATTCTGCGATTCGAGGCACCTGAAGGCCTCCCTCTCCGCGTCGACGATCTCGACGAACTGGAGAACTTTGCAGACCATGTGCGAGAAGCCTGGAAGCTGGGGCTCAATCCGATCGGCGATCTGACGGACACCTTGGAGACCTTGGGCCTGCTGGTCATCGTTGTTGACGAAGCGAATCCAGGGTTCTCGGGACTGACTGCAACTGCGCGAACGTCAGATGGACGTACTTACCCCATCGTCGCCGTGTCGTCCCGATGGCCAGGTGATCGTCAGCGATTCACGCTCGCGCATGAACTGGGGCACCTGCTGCTGTCTGGTCGTCTGGCCGCAGGTATCAACGAAGAGAAGGCCTGCGATCGGTTTGCCGGCGCGTTCCTGGCGCCAAAGGCTGCGGTCGTACAGCTTCTGGGCCACGTTCGTCGTGGAATCGAGTGGCAGGAACTCTTTGCCCTGAAGCACGAGTTCGGCTTGAGCATGGCCGGCTGGCTCCAGCGGGCAAAGCAGTGCGGTGTCCTCACCGAGGCAGCCCATCTTGCTCTCTGGAAGCGCTTCTCCTCGAAAGGCTGGCGCAAGAACGAGCCGGGCGAGCCGGTACCGCGTGAACATCCTCGACTCTTCGAGCAGCTCGTCTATCGAGCTTTGGGGGAGCAGTACGTCTCCGAGACCAAGGCTGCGGAGCTTCTTGGCATCCCCATGATGCGCTTCCACAAGGAGCGTCAGCTGGAGTCGGTGGATGTTGCTGCTCATCAGTGATGCGAACATCCTGATCGATATGGAGGCTGGGCGGCTCATGGAGCGGCTGTTCCGGCTTCCGATGCAGTTTGCGATTCCGGACATCCTTTACTGGGAAGAGATCGAGCCCGGGACCCCTGGGCTGGAGGCCCAAGGCTTACGGATCCTGGAGGTCACCGGCGAGTACGTCAGGTACGCGTCGGAGTTGCCCGGCAAGTACGGTACCGAGCCGAGTTCCAACGACTACCTGGCCTTGGCCCTTGCCAAACAGGAAGGCTGTCCGCTCTTGACCGGCGATCAAGGCCTGAAGGCTGCGGCCCAGGCGGAAGATGTGACAGTCATGGGCACAGTTTGGCTGCTCCGAGCGATGGTCGAGAACCACCTGCTCACCGTGGACGAGGCCACGGCGGCGCTTGCGTTGATGAAAGAAGGCAAGCGGCGCCTGCCCTGGACAGATGCCGAACGTGTCCTGAATGGTCTCCGCGAAGGCGCATGGCCATGCAACCCCGGGTCCTGAGGTGTGTGGGTGCGGACGCGGGTTCGATTCAGCGACTCGGAGTCGCACTGGCGGTAAAGCGCGGCATGTCGATCGGAGATGGCATGCCGTGCTCGCGCTGTAACGCTTTCCGTGGGCCAAATCGTGGGCCAAATCCGGGGAACGCAGGGGAACGAAAAAATACGAAACCTTTATAAATCAACATGTTACGTACCCCATGGGACCCCCCTAAACCCCTACCGAGTGGGTTCGAGTCCCATCAGCCACCCCACCGAACACCGTTAGCGCACACAAGGCCTTGATGTCCTTAGGAATCAAGGCCTTGTCGCTTTTGGCTAAACAGCCGGTCGCTACACGGTCTGTCACACAACCCCTTGTGGAGCAGACCTTGAGAGTGGTTGTGGGCGATCGCGAGCTCGAACGCATCGCGTTGGTTGTCGCCGTGGAGGCGTCCTCATGCGGGGCGCGTCAATCTACTTGTCGCGTCATCAAGCGGCCAGAGGCCGGCTATTGCCGTCGGTGCGCCCTCGGGCGCTGCGTTGTTCGCCGGCTTGATCTTTCAGATTGACTACCCAAGCGTCAATCTTGGTGCCTCGACACCGTCACTGCACTGGGGAAGTCCCTTCGTATTCACTCTGCCAGCCGGCGACGCTCGCGGATCTGCGGATGTGTCGACAGCCAGGTCGGCGGCTCGCCGCCGCTGCGCGCCACTTCCAAGGCCATGCGGTCCCAGACCTCGAGCCACAGCGCGCGCGGCAAGCCGGCGCTGGCCATGAAGCGCAGTGCCTCGGCGTCGGCCTCGCGTTCGGCGTCGCGGCTGTAGGCAAGGCCGCGCAGGGTGGCCAGCGTGGTTGCGGCGACGGTGGAGAAGTCGCCCAGCACCGCGCCCGCCACCGCCAGCACGCCCAGCTGGCGCATCAGGGCCTGCATGCCGTGGCGGTGGCGCACATGGGCCAGTTCGTGCCCCAGGATCACCATGAGCTGGTCGTCGTTGAAGGCTTCGATCAGGCCGTCCACCAGCACGATCTGCCCATTGGGCAGGGCAAAGGCATTGAAGCCGCTGGCACCGTCCCGGCTGCGGCGGCACGCCAGCGGGCGCAGCGCCACCGTGGGGTCGAAGCTTCGCGCGGCTTGCTCGAAGCGCCGGCCCAGGGCCTCGCAGCGCGCCCCGTGCTGGGAAGGCACGAACCATTGCTTGTCGATCAACTCCCAGGCCTGGTTGCCGATCGCCTGGTCCACCCGGGAGGGCACCAGCGGCAGCACCGCCGTGGCCAACTGTCCGGCCCCGGTCTGCACGAACCAGCCCACCAGAAGCACCAGCAGCAGCACCGCCGCCGCCACTGCACGCGCGTCGCCAATGGCGCGCTCGACCCAGCTTGTAGGCCCCTGCGCCGCGCGCAGGGCCTGCGCGAAGGCGGTGTCGTCCACCCACAGCGTGGCGCCGTCGGGCAGCCCGACGGGACAAGGGCTGCCGGCCTGTGCAGCCCCCAGGGCCAGCGCAGCCACGGGCACCCGTTGGGGTCCTGTGGGCCAGCCCCCGATGTGCAGCTCAGCCGGTGCAGGGCCGCGCTCCAGGCGCAGATCGAGCGTGTGCGCCAGCGAGCTGCGGCCGTCGAAGCCGCGTGCGGTGCCGGTCAGGGGCTGCATCACCATCCGATGTCCAGGCCGAAGAACTCGGCAGCGCCATCGCCCGTGGCCTTGCGGTGGCCGTGGGGCCGGGCTGCGGCGTGCAGAGTCGGCAGTGGTTCCTCGCTGAGCACCACCAGGCTCTCGATTCGGTAGCGGGCCACGGCCACCGCGGCAAACGGCCACCACAGCCCGCAGCTCAGCAGCACGCCCGGCATGTGACGCAGCAACAGCAGCCACAGGACACGGCCTTCCATCTCGCCGCGGAACCTGATGTCGCCGTAGCGGGTGTGGCCCCACACCACCTGCTGAAGCCGGGCGGCGAACCAGGGCCAGGCCATGAACCAGATCAGCAGCACCAGGCCTGCGCCGGCCAGCAGCCCTGCCAGCATGCGCCGCAGGCCGCTGTCGGGGGCAGGCGACACGCCGGCCTGCGCGGGCCCCGAGGCCTGCACCGCAACCCAGACCGCACCCACAAGCACGCCGAGCACCAGCGCCACGATGAACAGCGCGAAGGCCGTCGCATAGACGCCGTAGAACTCGGGCGCGCTGCGCTGGTACTCGAAGCGACGGTCACCAAAGCTCGCGTGGCTGTGCTGCAGGTGCTTGAGGCGCGCGTGTGCCCAGGGCAGGCCCAGCAACGGCAGCAGGCCGATCGCCAACAGCCAACCACCCTCGATGCCCTGGGCCTGGGCCACGCTCCCGGCCGTCCACAGCAGCAGCAGCGGCACGCAGACTGCATACAGCCGCGCTCGGGGCACCGCGAACCCGAAGCGCATGCCGCGCCAGCTGGTGTTGGCCAGACGGAAGCGCTGCGCGCTGGCGAACAGAAGCGGGCCCAGCACGCAGAACAGGCCCAGCACCGCCAGCCCCAGCCAGGGGGCGATCGCAAACGACCAGGTCCACGCCGCGAGCAGCAGCAGGGCCACGCCGCGGCCCACGAGGATGCGCCAGGGCTCGCCATGGAAGTCGAAGCGGTCGCCGTCAAGCTCGGTGTGCTGGGCGAACCAGCAGGCTTTGCGCACTTTCGCCCAGGCGGAGTACACGCCCAGGGTCAGCAAGGTCAGCAGCAGGTTCACGACCCAGATGCGGAAGTACGCGGCGCCGCTGCCGGTGAAGCGCAAACGCCGGTCGTGCAGACTCGGTGCCCTCTCGGCCGGCAGGGCCGCGGCCCCGCCGACCAACTCGCGCCGCAGCGGGCTGTCTTCGAGTTGCAGCGCCAGGCGAGGGACCACCGGCGCCTCCGGGCGTTCTGCGTCGCCAGGGGCGCTCGGCGGGGCGGCGGTCTCGGGTCGCTCGGGGTTCATCAGGATGCGCGGCAGACGAACGGCGTGACCGGAGAAGATAGGGCGAGCGCCGAGCGGCGTCAGCCCTCGGATACCCGGAGCGCGCGTAGCACCCCCGCAGCCCGCCTTCCGGCGCGGGCCTCGCCTCGTCGGATGGGCCGGCCGAATCGGCGGCGTTCACTCCACCTTCGCCCCCGAAGCCTTGACCACCGACTCATAGCGGCGGTACTCGCGCAGGATGAGCGCCGCGAACTGCTCGGGCGTGCCGCCCACAGGCTCGGCCATGAGCTGCGCATAGCGCGACCGCAGCTCGGGCGTGGCCTGGGCTGCTGCGAATGCGGCATGCAGCCGCTGGACTTCGGCGCGCGGCGTGGCCGCGGGCACCACCAGGCCCCACCAAGTGTCGATCTCGAAGCCCGGCAGCACCTCGGCCAGCGCCGGCACCTCGGGCATCAGCGGGCTGCGCTGCGCGCTGGTGACGGCCAGTGCGACGATGCGGCTGGCGCGGATGTTGGCCGCGGCGCCCGCCAGGTTGTCCAGCGTGTAGTCGACCTGGCCCGCCACCAGCGCCTGCTGCGACGGCGCGGCGCCGGCATACGGGATGTGCACGGCGAAAAAGCCCCCGCGCTGCTTGAGGATCTCGCCACCCAGGTGGCCGGCGCTGCCCATGCCGCCGCTGCCGTAGTTGAGCCTGCCGGGGTTGGCCTTGGCGTAGGCGAGGAAGTCCTTGAGGCTGCCGATCTTCAGACGTTGAGCGACCTCGGCGTTCATCACCAGCACGTTGGGGATGCGCACCATCTGCATCACCGGCGCAAAGTCCTTGATCGGGTCGAAGGGCAGCTTGGCGAACAGCCAGGGGTTGATGGCGTGCATGGCCGTGGCGGCGATGCCGATGGTCAGGCCGTCGGGCGGCGCCTTGGCCACGAGATCGACGCCCAGGTTGCCGCCGGCGCCGGGCTTGTTCTCGATGACGACGGGGCCCAGGCTGTCCTTCACCCGCTCGGCCAGCAGCCGCGCGGTCACGTCGATGGGGCCGCCGGGCGCAAAGGGCACGACGATGCGCCGCGTGCCCGCCACCTGCGCGGCGGGCCGGCCGGGCAGGGTGGCGGCGGCCAGCGAGGCCAGGGCGGTGGTGGCGGTGCGGCGGCTGATCATCGGTGGGTCTCCATGGAAAGCGTGGTGGTGGACAGGCATTGTCTGCGCGGCCGCCGGGTCCGGTCGATACTGCCGTATCCCCGCTTGCGCGCCCATCGGGCCGGGCTACAGTGCCGCTCATGAACCACCACCCCGATGAGGCGATCGTGCGCGAGGTGGGCCTGCGGGACAGCCCTCAGGTCCTTGCCCGCAACGCGCCGACGGCGCACAAGATCGATGGGCCGCGCGGCGTTTGCGCAGCAGGGCTGCGCCACTGCGAGGTCGGCAGCTTGTTGGCGTCCAGGCGCACGCCCCGGATGGCAGACACCCCCGAGGTCGTGGCTGCCGGGCTGCACGGCGTCATCGTCCGCGCCGAGCTGCCCGAGACCCCCCAGCCCGCGGCGGTGGTGGCATGACGGTCCCGCTGCCCCTGGCGGGTCTGGTCGTCGTCGAGTTCACGCACATGGTGATGGGCCCCACCTGCGGCATGGTGCTGGCCGACCTGGGCGCCGACGTGGTCAAGGTGGAGCCGCTGGGCGGTGACCGCACGCGCACGCTGCTCGGTGCCGGGGCGGGCTTCTTCCCGATGTTCAACCGCAACAAGCGCAGCATCACGCTCGATCTGCACGATGAGCGAGGTGCCGCGCTGGCGCGCGAGCTGTGTGCCACGGCCGACGTCGTGATCGAGAACTTCAAGCCCGGCACGATGGCCAAGTACGGGCTCGACCACGCGGCGCTGTCGGCCACGAACCCCCGGCTCGTGCATGCCAGCCTCAAGGGCTTCCTGCCCGGCCCCTACGAGCACCGCACGGCGCTCGACGAGGTGGTGCAGATGATGGGCGGCCTGGCCTACATGACCGGGCGTCCCGGCGACCCGCTGCGCGCCGGCAGCAGCGTCAACGACATCATGGGTGGGCTGTTCGGCGCCATCGGCATTCTGGCGGCGCTGCTGCAGCGCGGCATCACCGGGCGCGGCCAGGAGGTCACGAGCGCCCTCTTCGAGAACAACGTGTTCCTCGTCGGCCAGCACATGCTGCAGTTCGCCGTCACCGGCCGCAAGCCCGCGCCGATGCCCGCGCGCGAGAGCCCCTGGGCCGTGTACGACGTGTTCACGGTGGCCGGCGGCGAGCAGATCTTCCTGGCTGCGGTGTCCGATGCGCAGTGGCAGACCTTCTGCGACGCACTCGGCTTTGCCGACCTGAAGGCCGACCCGGCGCTGGCCACCAACAACCAGCGCGTCAAGGCCCGCGGCACGATGATGCCGGCGCTGCGCGAACGGCTGGCCGCGCGGCGCGCCGACGACATCGGCGCCGCGATGGAGGCCGCCGGCCTGCCCTACGCGCCCATCCGTCGCCCCGAAGACCTGTACGACGACCCGCACCTCAAGGCCACCGGCGGCCTGGCCCCCATCGTGCTGCCCGACGGCGAGCGCGCCGGGCAGACCGTGGGCACGACGCTGCTGCCCCTTACGCTGGGCGGCACGCGGCCCGGCGTGCGGCTCGATCCGCCGCGCGTGGGTCAGGACACGCGCAAGACCCTGGCCGCTCTCGGCAAGACCGAGGCCGAGATCGACGCGATGCAGGCCGCCGGCTACGTGGCCTGAACCTCTCTTCACCACCCACGACAAGGACAAGGAGACACGATGACCACCCCGACCACTCGCCGCCAGATCATCGCCACCGCCCTGGCCGCTGCGGCCCTCCCGGCCTGGGCCCAGACGCCCGGCGAGAAGACCATCCGCTTCGTGCTGCCCAACGCCACTGGCTCGGGCGTGGACGCGATCACGCGCGCCGCGCAACCGGCGCTGGCCAAGGCGCTGGGCCACCCGGTGGTGGTGGACAACCAGCCCGGTGCTGGCGGCGTGCTGGGTTTGCAGCAGCTGGCGCGCTCGGCCCCCGACGGCTACACGCTCAGCGTCGTCAGCAACAACGTGGTGATCTTCCCGAGCGTGATCAAGAGCCTGCCCTTCGACATGCCGGGTGACTTCACGCCCATTGCCATCCTCGGCAGCACGCCCATCGTCTTGGTGGTCAACAAGAACGTGCCGGCGAACAACTCCAGGGAGTTCGTGGCGCTGCTCAAGAGCCGGCCGGGCCAGCTGAACTTCGGCTCCGGCGGCAACGGCACCATCCTGCACCTGGCCGGCGAGATGTTCCTCGACGAGGCCGGCGCGACGGCCAAGCACATCCCGTACAAGGGCGTGGGCCCGATGGTGACCGATCTCATCGGCGGCCAGATCGAGTTCGCCACCGTGGCGCTGCCCAGCGTGCAGCAGCACATCGCCAGCGGCGCGCTCAAGGCCATCGGCGTGGGCACGGCGCAGCGCATCGCCGCGGCACCCAACGTGCCCACCTTCGTCGAGCAGGGCCTGCCGGGCTACGTGGTCGAGGCCTGGTTCGCGGTGCTCGGCCCCAAAGGCCTGCCGGCGGCCGAGGTCAAGCGCATCCACGACGCCATCGTGGCCGCCTTCAATGACCCGGGCGTCAAGGAAACCATGGCCCGGCAGGGCAACACCATCGCCATCTCCACCCCGGAGCAGGCCGCGCAGGCCTTCCGCCGCGAGCTGGCCAAGTACGCACAGCTCGTGAAGAAGGCGGGCCTGGAGGCCAACTGAGGCACTGCGCGGAGTCAGGGCGGCCCGATAGCATCGGGCCATGACCGACCGCGCCCCCCGCATCCCCGGCCACCGGCTGCTGCACGCGCCGGGGCCCAGCCCCATCCCCGACGAGGTGCTGCACGCGATGAGCGTGCAGAACATGGACCTCGCCGACCCGCGCGTGGACGCGTCCATCGCCGCCTGCGAGGCCGGCCTGCGCCGCGTGCTGGGCACAGGCGACGCCACGCGGGTGCTGATGTTCATCGCCAACGGCCACGGCGTCTGGGAGTCGGTGGTGCAGAACCTGGCCGCGCCTGGCGAGGCCGTGCTCGTGCCCGGCACCGGCCACTTCGCCGACCAGTGGGCGCGCGTGGCCGAGGCGCTGGGCCGCGAGGCCGTGCGCACGCCCTGGCGCGAAGGCTGTCCCATCGACGCCGAGGCCGTGGCCGCGGCGCTGCGCGACGACGCCGCGCACCGCATCCGCGCCGTGTTCGCGGTGCACACCGACACCGCCAGCGGCGTCACCAGCGACCTGCTGGCGCTGCGCGGCGCGATCGACGGCGCGCGCCACCCGGCGCTGCTGGTGGCCGACTGCGTGGCCTCGATGGCCTGCGAGCCGTTGGCGATGGACGCGCGCGGCCTGGACGTCGTGCTCGGCGCCAGCCAGAAGGGCTTGATGTGCCCGCCGGGACTGGGCATCGTCGCGCTCAACGATCGCGCCTTCGCCGCCGCGCAGGCCAACCCGGCGCCACGCTTCTACTGGGACTGGGTCTCGCGCGACGGCCCCATGAACTACGAGAAGTTCTGCGGCACCCCGCCACTGCCGCTGCTGCATGGGCTGGCGGCGGCTCTGGCGCTGCTGCACCACGAGGGCCTGGAGGCGGTCTACGCCCGCCACCGCCGACTGGCCGGTGCGGTGCACGCCGCGGTAGCGGGCTGGGCCGAGGGCGGGGCGCTGGGCTTTGTTGCGCAGGAGCCCGCCACGCGTTCGGTGAGCGTGACGGCGATCCGTGTGCCCGAGGGCTTCGACGTCGAGGCCTTGCGCACGCTGGCGCGCGAGCACTGGCAGGTGGCGATGGCCGGCGGCCTGGGCCCGCTGCGGGGCCGCGCCTTCCGCATCGGTCACCTGGGCGACCAGAACGAGTCCAACATCCTGGGCGCACTGGCCGGCGTGGAGTGCGCGCTGAAGGCGATGGGCGTGCCGCTCGGCGACGGCCTCGGCCGCGCGCAGCGCTCGCTGTTGGGCTGAGCCGCGCGCTTGCGCGCGCCGGCACGGCGGGCCAGACCAAGAGCATGCAACACAGGCGTGTCATCTTGGCCAGCACCTGCACCTGCAGCACCTGCAGCACCTGCAGCGATGGTCGGTTCTGCTGGCCACTGTCTCTGACCGGGGCCCCTCTGCCGGAGAGGGGTCTGGAGAGGGCTGTCGAACGAGAAGGAGCACCCCTCGGAGGGGGATCGGGGGAGCCGTGGTTTCGGGCCCATGGCCCGTGGCGGCCCTGGGCCGCTACGGGCCGATAGCGGCGAACCCGCCGCTGCTGGAATCAAGCGCTCCGCGCCGCCACGGCCGCGGACAGCGGGATCGGCGCGCGCTCGGGCAGCGAGGCCGCGTCGGCCAGCGCCCAGGCGCGGCGCAGCACCGGCGGCGGGGCCACTTCCTCGGGCGTGAGCAGCAGCCCGTGGCGGCGCAGCCAGCGGCCGGCGGTCTCGCTGGCCGAGAGCACTGCCAGCGGCCAGGCCAGCAACAGCGGCAGCGCCAGCGGCGCGACCCACAGCACCAGACCGTCGCCCAGCAGCAGCGCCAGACCCAGTACGGCCAGCGCCGCCCCGGCCAGCGGCAGCAGGGCCGGCGCCGACTCGCGCCAGCCCAGGGCCACGGCCTCGCGCGGGGGGCTCTTCCAGTGCAGCGGCAGGCCGGTGAGCGCAGCCACCACGAACACGGTGTGCGCGGCCATGCGCACCGGGGCCTGCAGTGCCGACAGCAGCGACTCGATCAGCGTGCCGGCCACCAGCCGTGGCAGCCCGCCGTAGAGGTGCGTGCGGCCTTCGTGCCGCACCAGCATCACGCCCAGCACGCGCGGCAGCATCAGCAATCCGATGGTCGCGGCCCACAGCGCCTGCGCTGGCGCCAGCGGCAGCGCCGTGGCCCAGTCGTGACGGCTGAACCACCACAGGCCCGTGCCCAGGAGCACGAAGCCCAGCCACAGAGGCGCCGACAGGTAGGCCATGGCACCGGTGACGAACATCGCACGGTGCACCGGGTGCAGCCCCGGCTCGGCCACGAGCTGCGCGTTCTGCAGGTTGCCCTGGCACCAGCGGCGGTCGCGCTGCAGCTCGGCCAGCACGTGCGGCGGCTGCTGCTCGTAGCTGCCGGGCA
>JAUMBF010000137.1:0-5553 GCA_032115875.1 Rubrivivax sp. | reverse complement strand
TCATGGGCTTCTATGCCGTGTACCTGCTGGCCTGGGGGTGGTTCGGCCGTGCGCTGGGGCTGGGTGGCTGGTTCCTGGCCGGTCTCGCGGTGGCGGCGGTTCAGGCCGCGTGGCACTGCACGCTGATTCGCGACCGCAGCCGCGAGGGCTGCTTCCGCGCCTTCCGCGCCAACCACTGGTTGGGCTTCGCGGTGTTCGCGGGCACGGTGGTGGATCTGGCGCTGCGCTGAGCCGCCCGCCTCGTCAGCTGCGACCAAGCTCCTCGGCGCGCGCCCGCGCCGCGTGCAGTGCCTTCACGAAGGCCGCCTTCACGCCGTCGGCCTCCAGCGACGTGATCGCGGCGTGCGTGGTGCCGCCCTTGCTCGTGACCTGTTCGCGCAACGCCGCAGGCGACAGATCGGAGCGCATGGCCAGCGCCGCCGCACCGGCAAAGGTGGCCTGCCCAAGTGCGCGGCCCTGCTCCGGGCTCAGGCCCATCTCGGCGGCGGCCTGCATCATGGCCTCGAGGAAGTAGAAGACGTAGGCCGGCCCCGAGCCCGACAGCGCTGTCACGGCGTCGAGGTCGGCCTCGCGCGCCACCCACAGCAGCTGGCCGGTGGGCGCGAACAGCGCGGCCGCCGCGGCGCGCTCGGCCTCGCTGACCGCCGGCTCGGCGTACAGCCCCGCGATGCCCTGGCCGATGAGGGCCGGCGTGTTGGGCATGCTGCGCACGATGCGCGGGCTGCCGCTGGCCGCGGCGATCGTGGCGCAGCGCACGCCGGCCATCACGCTGAGCTGCAGCGCACCGGCTGCGTGGGCTGCGCAGGGCGCGGCAGCCTGGGCAAAGAACTGCGGCTTCACCGCCCAGACGACCGTGTCACAGCCGGCGAGCCGGGTGTCGGCCGCGGCCTGGGCGCGCACGCCGTGCGCGTGCAACAGCCGCTCGCGCGCCGCCGCGTCGGGCTCGACGACGACCAGCGCCGCCGGGTCGTGCCCGCTGCGCACCAGGCCCCCGATCAAGGCCGCGGCCATGTGGCCGCCACCGATGAAGCCGATCCGTCGCGCCGCCACTGTGTCCATGGCGCGGCAGTGTAGGGCGGCACCGTGGTTGTCCACGGTCCTGGCCTTGGCGGCCAGGCCCCTGGAAGGCAGTCATCCCGGCGCGGAGTCCTGCAGCGAGATGCGGAACGTCAGCCTCTGCACATCGGAGCTGGACTTGGGCTGCGGTGCGTGGCGTGTGGCCTTGTGGGCGCCGAAGCGTGGGTCAGCGCGGGCTTGCGGGCCGATTTCGCAGGTTCGAAGACCCGACCGTCCGTGCGCCTTGCCCAGACCGTGCCGCGTGGCGTGCGACCGCTGCCGCTATGCGCGGCCCCATGCAAAGCCGGCATGAGCTGCCGTGACAAATCCAGCAGCACCGCGCCTACAGTGCTTGCCACGCCACCGCCGCCGCGCCGCCGTCCACGAGAGGCGGCAGCAGCTGCCGCGGGGGCCCCACCAACGGAGACACCCTTCATGGCCGCCTCGCGCACGCCCCTCTCGCCGACCCCGCTGTCCTTCGTCAATCCTGGGCCCGACAGCCCTTGGGGCACCTACATCAGCCAGGTCGACCGCGTCATCCCCTACCTTGGCCACCTGGCCCGTTGGGCCGAGACGCTCAAGCGCCCGAAGCGCGCGCTGATCGTGGACATCCCGATTGAGCTCGACAACGGCGATGTCGCGCACTTCGAGGGTTTCCGCGTCCAGCACAACCTCAGCCGCGGCCCGGGCAAGGGCGGCGTGCGCTACCACCCCGACGTCACGCTCGAGGAGGTCATGGCGCTGGCCGCGTGGATGAGCATCAAGAACGCTGCCGTCAATCTGCCTTACGGTGGCGCCAAGGGCGGCATCCGCGTCGACCCCAAGAAGCTCAGCACCAAAGAGCTGGAGCGGATGACGCGGCGCTACACCAGCGAGATCGGCATGATCATCGGGCCGCAGCAGGACATTCCGGCGCCCGACGTGAACACCAACCCGCAGATCATGGCGTGGATGATGGACACCTACTGCATGAACACCGGCAGCAACGCCACTGGCGTGGTCACGGGCAAGCCGGTTCACCTGGGTGGCAGCCTGGGCCGCGTCAAGGCCACGGGCCGCGGCGTTTTCGTCACCGGCCGCGAGGCCGCGCGGCGCCTGAACCTCGACCTCAACAGTGCCCGCGTGGCGGTGCAGGGCTTTGGCAACGTGGGCTCGGCGGCGGCGGAGTTGTTTGCGCAGGCCGGCAGCCTCATCGTCGCCGCACAAGATCACACCGGCACCATCGTCAACGACCGGGGCTTCGACATCGCTGACCTGATGGCGCACGTCAAGGCCACCGGCGGGGTCGGCGGCTTCAAGGGCGGCGAGTCCTGCGACGCCGAGGCCTTCTGGGACGTCAAGGCCGACATCCTGATCCCGGCGGCGCTCGAGGGTCAGATCACGGCCGAGCGGGCGCGGCGCATCACCGCGAAGCTGGTGCTCGAAGGCGCGAACGGCCCCACGGTGCCCAGCGCCGACGACATCCTGGCCGACCGCGGCGTGCTCGTCGTTCCCGACGTCATCTGCAACGCGGGCGGCGTGACGGTGAGCTACTTCGAGTGGGTGCAGGACTTCAGCTCGTTCTTCTGGACCGAGGACGAGATCAACGTGCGCCTGGACAAGATCATGATCGGCGCGCTCAAGCGCATCTGGGAGACGGCTGACCGCCACCGCATCACGCTGCGCACGGCCACCTTCGCGGTGGCCTGCGAGCGCATCCTGACGGCGCGCGAGGAGCGGGGTCTGTATCCCTGACCCAGCCGCGGGTGCAGGGTGGGCCGCCTGCCGTGGTCCCGCGGACAGCTTCCGGCTCGTGGCGGGCGTGCGCCTCAGCCCGCCTCCGTTCGGGCTGAGCTTGTCGAAGCCCTCTCGCCTGGTGCACAGCCCTTTGCAACCACCGGGGTTGGCACTCGGAACGAACACCCGGGTGGTGCCTGAGCGGCAGGCGGTGCCCCAGGGCGGCGCTGTTATGGGGTGCCGAGCAGCGCAAGCTTGAGGGCGGCGCGCGCAGCGCGCTTCGTGGACTGACTCACGGCAACTGTTCGAGCGCAGAGAGCGAAGCGAACGTGGCGAGTTTTGCCGTGCGCCCTCAAGCTGAGCAGCGGAGGGAAGTCGGCCCGCAGGGCCGACCGCCCCATCCCAGCGCCGGCCAGGGGCACCGCCTGCTGCGATCGCTCGGTGTAGCGAAAATGAACGACCGCCCAGGGCCGCAAGCCGTCGCTCCCGCGGCCTGACCTGGCCGCGGCCGGTGCGGGCCCGGATTGGCCACAATCGACCCATGAACACGCCGCGCAACCCGTTCGCCGCCCACGACCCCTACGCCACCGGCGCCGCCCCGGCCTCTTTCGGCGCGCCCGTGCCGGCGGCGGCTCAGGCCCCCTTGGTCTACGACGTC
This sequence comes from Rubrivivax sp., assembly GCA_032115875.1. Lineage (GTDB taxonomy): Bacteria > Pseudomonadota > Gammaproteobacteria > Burkholderiales > Burkholderiaceae_C > Rubrivivax. The sequence goes on along the minus strand of JAUMBF010000137.1, from coordinate 2,123 downwards.
ACCGAAGCCGACTTCCAGGCCCGCGTGCTTGAGCGCTCGCTCCAGGTGCCGGTGCTGCTGGACTGCTGGGCGCCCTGGTGCGGCCCGTGCCGGAGCCTGGGGCCGCTGCTGGAGCGCCTGGCCGAGGCCTACGGCGGCGCCTTCGAGCTCGCCAAGATCAACACCGACGAGGCCCCCAACCTCAGCGCCGCGCTGCGCATCCGCAGCATTCCGCTGGTGGTGCTGTTCGTGGGTGGCCGACCGGTCGACCAATTCACCGGCGCGCTGCCCGAGGGCCAGATCCGGGCTTTCCTCGACAAGCACCTGCAGCCGCCGGCCGACCCCGTGCAGGCTCTGCTCGAGGAGGCCGCCGCCGCCCCGGCCGAGGAGGCCGAGGCCCTGCTCGCCGAGGCGTTGCAGATGGTGCCCGGCCACCCCGACGTGACGGCCGCGCTGGCCGAGCGGCTGCTGGCGCGCAACGCCGACCTGGCCGAGGTGACGGCGCTGCTGGACCGCGTGCCCGAGCCCGAGCGCGGCGAGCGCGACGCGGCGCTGCGCAAACGCCTGGCGCTCCTGGCCAACCGCCCGGCCGGCGATCCCCAGGCCCTGGCCGCGCGTGTGGCCGCCAACCCGCGCGACTTCGAGGCCCGCTTCGCGCTCGGCGCCTGGCAGGTGTTCGAGGGCGACTGGAAGGCCGCCTTCGACAACCTGCTCGAGGTGGTGCTGCGCGACAAGGCCGAGGGCCGGCCCCACCGCGAGCGTGCGCGCCAGCAGCTGATCGAGTGGTTCGATGCCTGTCCCGACGCCGAGGCCGTGAGCCACGGCCGGCGCTACCTGGGCATGTACCTCAACTGAGGTTCAGGCCAGCCCGGCCAGCAGCTCGGCGTTGCCGCCGGCGGCGGCGGTGTTGATGGTCAGCGTCTGCTCGGCGCAGAAGCGGTGGAGGTAGTGCGGCCCGCCGGCCTTGGGGCCGGTGCCGCTCAAGCCCTCGCCGCCGAAGGGCTGCACGCCCACCACGGCGCCGATCATGTTGCGGTTGACGTAGACGTTGCCCACGCGCGCTGCCGCCGCGATGCGCTCGGCCCGCGTGTCGATGCGCGTCTGCACGCCCAGCGTCAGGCCGTAGCCCAGCGCGTTGACCTGCGCCACCACCTCGTCCACCGTCGTCGCCGCCTGGCCCGGGCACCAGCGCACCACGTGCAGCACGGGGCCGAAGACCTCGGCCTTCAGGTCTGCGATGCGGCCGATCTCGAAGGCCACCGGGCCCAGCAGCCGCGGAAACGCGCCCGCGTCCACCGGCGTGCGCCCCAGCAGCCGGGCCTCGCGCTCCAGCCCTTGCACCGCGGCCGAGACGGCGGCGTAGGCCTCGTCATCGATCAGCGGGCCCACGTCGGTGGCGAGCTGCGCGGGGTCGCCCACCACGAGCTCGGCCATCGCGCCCTGGAGCATCTCGATCACGCCGTCCGCTGATGCCGAGTGCAGCACCAGCAGGCGCAGCGCGCTGCAGCGCTGGCCCGCGCTGCGGAAGGCGCTTTGCACCACGGCGTCGACCACCTGCTCGGGCAGCGCGGTGCTGTCCACCACCATGGCGTTCAGGCCGCCGGTCTCGGCGATCAGCGGCACGATGGCGCCGTCCTTCGCGGCCAGCGTGCGGTTGATCAGCCGCGCCACCGCCGTGCTGCCGGTGAAGCACACGCCCGCGGTGTGTGGGTGCGCCACGAGTGCGGCGCCCACGGTTTCGCCCAGGCCGTGCAGCAGCGCCAGCGCGTCGGCGGGCACGCCCGCCCGGTGCAGCAGCTCCACGAAGCGCGCCGCCACCACGGGCGTCTGCTCGGCCGGCTTGGCGGCCACGGTGTTGCCGGCCACGAGGGCTGCCACCACCTGGCCTGCGAAGATGGCCAGCGGGAAGTTCCAGGGGCTGATGCACACGAACACGCCGCGGCCCTTCAGGCGCAGCACGTTGCGCTCGCCGGTGGGGCCGGGCAGCGCCTGCTCGGCCAGGCGGGCTTCGGCCTGCTCGGCGTAGTAGCGGCAGAAGTCCACGGCCTCGCGCACCTCGGCCACGCAGTCGCCCAGCGTCTTGTGCGCCTCCTTGACGAGCAGGCCGCAGAACTCGGGCAGGCGCGCGTCCAGCGCGTCGGCGG
>JAUMBF010000136.1:0-4362 GCA_032115875.1 Rubrivivax sp. | reverse complement strand
CCGACCAGGGCACGCCACGGCTTCTTTTGCTGCCGGACTTGGCAGGGTGTGCCTTGCCGGCGTCGCGCCGGGCCGCAACAAGCCCCAAAGACCAGATCCGTCCGGATATGCTTGACGCATGACCCTGCCCGCTCCCGCTGCGGCGCTGCTGGCTGGCGCCACCGGCCTTGTCGGCCGCGAGATCGCCCGGCGCAGGACCGGCCCTGCGGAGCCGCAGGTGCGCCAGGACATGCCGCCGCTGCGCCCCAGAGCCACCGCGCCTGTGGCGCCAGCCGGCGTTACGGTGCTGGATTCCGTGGCGCTTCGGGCGGCAGGCGGGCCAGCATGAGGATCCGTTTCCTCGGCGCCGCCGACGGCGTGACCGGCTCGCGCCACCTCGTCACCAGTGCCGGGGCCACCGTGCTGCTGGACTGCGGCCTGTTCCAGGGCTACAAGCTGCACCGCGAACGCAACTGGGCCGACCCGGGGCCTCTGCGCGACGCCGAGGCGGTCGTGATCAGCCATGCCCATCTCGACCATTCGGGCTGGCTGCCGGCGCTGGTGAAGCACGGCTGGCGCGGCCCGGTCTACGTGAGCGCGGCCACGCGCGATCTGCTCAAGGTGCTGCTGCTCGACAGCGCCCACCTGCAAGAAGAAGACGCGCGCCGCGCCAACCGCTACGGATTCACCCGCCACGCCAAGGCACTGCCGCTGTACACCCGCGCCGACGCGTTGCGTGCGCTGGCCTTGCTGGTGCCCGTGCCGCCGGGCCGCAGCTTCCGCCCGGGTGGCGCGCTGGCCCGCCACACGCTCCGATTCACGCCCACAGGCCATCTGCTCGGCGCCTGCGCCGTGACCTTGCAGGAGCCCGGCCGCGGCAGCCGGCGCCTGTTGTTCTCGGGTGACGTTGGCCGCCAGCACGATTTGCTGATGCCCGCCCCGCAAGCACCCGAGGCGGCCGACGTGCTGTTGGTGGAGAGCACCTACGGCAACCGCGACCACCTGCCCGAAGACGTGGCGGCGCGGCTCGAGAAGCTGGTCAACGGCACCGTGCGCGGCGGCGGCTCGGTGCTGCTGCCCACCTTTGCCGTTGGCCGCGCACAGGCGCTGCTGCTGGTGCTGCAGCGGCTGAAGCATGCCGGACGCATCCCGGCCCGGCTGCCCATCGTGCTGGACAGCCCGATGGCGCAGCAGGCCACCGATCTGTACCGCCAGCATGCCAGCGAACTGCGCATCCCCCGCCGCGAGGCGCAGGCACTGGCCGACGGCGTGCGCATCATCAGCACCGGCGCACAGAGCCAGCGGCTGGCCGCGTCGCGCGTGCCGATGGTGGTGCTCAGCGCCAGCGGGATGGCCACCGGCGGGCGCGTGCTGCACCACCTGAAGGCCATGCTGCCCGACCCGCGACACCACATCGTCTTCGCCGGCTTCCAGGTGGGCGGCAGTCGTGGCGCGCGGCTCGTGGCCGGCGAGCGGGAGATCAAGATCCATGGCGAGATGGTGCCGGTGCGCGCCGCGGTATCGCAGCTCGAAGGCCTGTCCGGCCACGCCGACCGCGGCGAGCTGCTGGCCTGGATGGCTCGGATGACGAGGGCACCGCAGCAGACCTTCGTTGTGCACGGCGAGCCCGCGGCGGCCGACGCGCTGCGCAGCGACATCCAGAACCTGCTGGGCTGGCGCGTGCGCGTGCCGCAACACGGTGAAGAGGTCGAGGCGTGACCGCACAGGTGCACGACAGGGCGCCGGACCGGTGCACACGCCGCCCCGGCCCTCGTGATGGCTGAGTTCGACGAGTCCACGGCCCTGGGCCTGGCGGCGGCGCTGGGCGCCGGACTGCTGATCGGCCTGGAGCGCGAGCGGCGCAAGCGCCGCCGCCGCGGCGCCGCGCAGGTGCAGGCCGCGGGCATCCGCAGCTTCGCGCTCGTGGCGCTGGCCGGCGGCTTGGCCCAGGTGCTGGCGGCGGTGCTGGGCCAGCCGCTGCTGGTGCTGCTGGGCGCGGCGCTGGTGGCGGGGCTGGCGGTGGTGGCCTACGCGCGCAGCCTGCACCTGCCCGCCACCGCGGGCGCCGAGCTCGACCCTGGCCTCACCACCGAGTTGGCGCTGTTCGTCACCTACCTTGTGGGTGTGCTGGCCGTGCAGGCCCCGGCATTGGGCGCTGGCGCGGCGGTGGTGGTCGCCACGCTGCTGGCGGCGCGCGAGCGCCTGCACCGCTTTGCCACGCAGGCGCTGAGCGAGGCCGAGCTGCACGACGCGCTGATCCTGGCCGCGCTGGCGCTGGTGCTGCTGCCGCTGGCGCCGGCCCTGCCGCTGCCGGCGCTCCAGCCCTGGGTCCCGGTGGCGCCACGCACCCTGCTGTTGACGGTGGTGTTGATCCTGACGCTGCAAGCTGCCGGCCATGTGGCCGGGCGGGTGTTCGGCTCGCGCGCGGGGCTGACGCTGGCGGGGCTGTGCTCGGGCTTCGTGTCCAGCACCGCCACCATCGTGGCAATGGGCGCGCGCGTTCGCGCAGCGGCCGGCACGCCGGCCGCGCAGGCCGCCACGGCCGGTGCGCTGGCCTCCACCGTGGCCACGTGGCTGCAGGTGCTGCTGCTGGTGGCGGCACTGGCCCCTGAGGCGCTGTCGGCACTGCTGCCGGTGGCGTTGGCCGGCGCGGGCGTGGCCGGCGCCACGGCACTGCTGGCCTGGCGCCGCGTGGCGCTGGCCGATCCACCCGACGGGCCCTCGGCGCGGGTGGCCGAACGCGGCCCTCTGCGCGTGCGCGATGCCCTGGTGATGGCCGCGCTGCTGACTGCCGTGGCCTCGGGCGTGGCCACCGCACAGCAACACTTCGGCACACGGGGTGTTCTCGGCGGCGCGGCACTGGCTGCGCTGGCCGACGCCCACGCGCCGGTGGCGGCACTGGCTGCGCTTCAGGCCGCCGGCAAGCTGTCGCCCGCAACGCTGGTGCTCGGGGCGTGGATCGCGGTGCTGGCCAATGCGCTGACGCGCAGCCTGGCTGCTTTCACGGCCGGCGGTCGGCCTTACGGTGCCGTCGTGGCGGGGTCGCTGGGCCTGTCGACCGCGGCTGCCGCAGCGGCGCTGGCCGTCTTCAGATGAACTCGCGCTCGCGCAGCCACTTCGTGGCCACCCACTTCTCGCCCGCCAGCACGGGGGCGCCGCCGTGCAAGGTCTTGGTGCTGGGGTGGGGCCGCGTGTAGCTGAAGAACACCGCGTTGCCGCGCACCGGGGCCACTTCGAGACCCACGTCGGGGAAGGTGGTGGCGCCGCCGCCCTCGGGCGTGTTCAGGTACATCACCAGCGTGCCCACGCGCTGGCCCCCGCGCGCCAGGATGGCGGCGCTGCCGGCGTGCACCGGGTCAAAGTAGTCGTGGTGCGGCTTGTACTCGGCACCCGGGCGATAGCGCAGGATCTGCAGGCCCTCGCCGTGCTTCACCGGCCAGCCCAGCAAGGCCCCGATTCGGTGCTCGATGCGTGCAATCAGTCGGTGCTCGCCGCGCTCGAAGAACATGCCGTCGCTGGTGCGCGAGGGGTGGACCTCGCTGCCGCCGGTGGCGTTGTCCACCGTCTCGCTGCGCGTCAGGCGGGGTTCGGCCAGCTCGATCAGGCCGGTGCACTCCTCGTCGGTGAGCAGCCCCCCGAAGACGATCACCCGTGGCCGCTTCAGCGTCGCCAACACCCGAACGGCATGGCCCTCGATCACCAGCTCGCTGGGCGAACCCGACAACGCGGGCTCGGGCACGGGCACCGGCGGCGGCAGGTCGCTCTCATCGGGCGGCAGGCTCGCCAGGTGATCGCGCAGCGTCTGCTCCATGGCCCTGATGGCCACCTCTTCCTGCCAGCCGCTGCCGATCATGGCCTGGACGACGTCCTGCGGCCGGCAGCCGGCCTCGGCCTGCTCGATGATCCAGCGGCGCAGTTCGGGCGTGACGGTTTGGGCTTGGGCGAGGGTGCTCATGGCGCCGATTTTGCCGCCGGCCGGGGGCGCCGGAACACCAGCCGGTCATCCTGGCTGGCCGCCTCGTCAAGGGCGTAGCCCTCGGCCGAGAACTCGCGCAGCGCCGCCACCGAGCGCGCCCGGCGCAGCGTGGCGTGGCGCAGCATCAGCCCGCGCGCCTTCTTGGCGTAGAAGCTGATGACCTGGGGGCGGCCGTCGGGGTTGATCTCCTCGAACACGCAGTCCACCACCTGCGCCTTCAGCGCCGGCCGCAGCGCCGCACGGGCGTACTCCTGCGATGCCAGGTTCACGATCACCGGCGCGCGCTCGCCGGCCAGGCGTTCGTTCAAGTGCGCGGCCACGGTGTCACCCCAGAAGGCGTAGAGGTCCTTGCCGCGCGGCGTGGCCAGCGCGGTGCCCATCTCCAGGCGGTAGGGCTGCAGGCGGTC
>JAUMBF010000135.1:0-8280 GCA_032115875.1 Rubrivivax sp. | reverse complement strand
CACGCGGCGCACCACGGGCTCGTTCTTCGCGGCCAGCTCGCCCATGCGCTTCTCGATGGCGGCCAGATCCTCGGGCGTGAAGGGGCGCTTGTAGGCAAAGTCGTAGTAGAAGCCGTTGTCGATGACCGGGCCGATCGTCACCTGCGCCTCGGGGAACAGCTCCTTCACGGCGTAGGCCAGCAGATGCGCCGTGCTGTGGCGGATGATCTCCAGGCCGTCGGCGTCCTTGTCCGTGACGATGGCCAGCTTCGCGTCGGCCTCAAGGCGGTGGCTGAGATCGACGACGCGCCCGTCGATCTTGCCGGCCAGCGCCGCCTTGGCCAGGCCAGGGCCGATGCTGGCGGCCACCTCGCCCACCGTGAGGGGGCCGGGGTAATCGCGGCGGGCGCCATCGGGGAGCGTGATCTGGATCATGGGGTGTCGTTGAAGGGCATGAAAAAAGCGCGGGGGTGCCGCGCTTCGTTCAAGGTAGAAAGGATGTCGGACGCGCGCGGGTGAGCCGGCTCAGCAGCCGGTGGCCTTGAAACCCGTAGTCCGCGGTGTCATAACCGTCGCGCCTTTCCTTGCCCTTGTTGGGTGAGTCGGATTACCCGCATTGTAGCGGCGCGGGCTCGCGGCAGCGGCTTGATCTCCACGCCCTGCCCCGGCCTGCTGGCGCGCGCGAACCATTCCGCGAACGCCTCGGCCAGGCGCTGCGCCTGGGCATGGGCGCCGCGCCACGCGGCCTGGCGACCGGCCTCGTCGTCGCCCCAGGTCTTGAAGTTCCGGCGGTCGGGCAGCTTGCCGCCGGGCAGCGCCCGCAGCGCCTTCATGTCACGACCCACCCCGCAGCTTGGCGAAGGCGGCGGCCATGGCGCCGCCAGCGGCCGGCTCGGGTGCGCGGCCCCGCGGCTGCTCGCCACGGCCGGCCGGGCGGAACCGGTTGTCGGCGTCTGCGCCAGGACGCGACGCGCCCGACGGCGCGTCGAGCTTCATGGTCAGCGCGATGCGCTTGCGGGCAAGGTCCACCTCCACCACGCGCACCCGCACCGCCTGTCCGGTGCGCACGACCTCGCGCGCGTCGGCCACGAACTTGTTCGCCAGCTGACTCACGTGCACCAGGCCATCCTGGTGCACGCCCAGGTCCACGAAGGCGCCGAACTGCGCCACGTTGCTGACGGTGCCCTCCAGCACCATGCCAGGCTGCAGATCCTTGATGTCGGACACGCCGTCGTTGAAGCGCGCCACCACAAAGTCGGGCCGGGGGTCACGGCCGGGCTTCTCGAGCTCGGCGAAGATGTCCTTGACGGTGACGGCGCCAAAACGCTCGTCGGCGAAGGACTCGGGGCGCAGCGTCCTGAGCACGTCGGCCTGGCCCATCAGCTGCTGCACGGGGCGCTTCGCGGCAGCGAGCATCTTCTCCACCACCGCATAGGTCTCCGGGTGCACCCCGGTCATGTCCAGCGGGTTGTCGCCGTCGCGGATACGCAAGAAGCCGGCAGCCTGCTCGAAGGTCTTCGGCCCCAGGCCCGTCACCTCCAGCAGCTGCCGTCGGTTGGCGAAGGCGCCGTGGGCGTCGCGCCAGCGCACGACGCTGGCGGCCACCGCAGGGCTCAGGCCCGACACGCGGGCCAGCAGCGGCACGCTGGCGGTGTTGAGATCCACGCCCACCTTGTTGACGCAGTCCTCGACCACGGCCTCCAGCGTGCGCGCCAGGCCGGCCTGGTTCACATCGTGCTGGTACTGGCCCACGCCGATGCTCTTGGGGTCGATCTTCACGAGTTCAGCCAGCGGGTCCTGCAGGCGGCGCGCGATGCTCACCGCGCCGCGCAGGCTCACGTCGAGCTCGGGCAGCTCCTTGCTGGCGACCTCGCTGGCGCTGTAGACCGAGGCGCCGGCCTCGCTGACCACCACCTTCTGGATCTGCACGTCGGGCGCGAGCCTGGCGATGCGGGCGATCAGGTCGGCGGCAAGCTGGTCGGTCTCGCGGCTGGCGGTGCCGTTGCCGATGGCGATCAGGTTCACGCCGTGCGTGGCCACCAGCCGGCCCAGGCCGTGCAGGCTGCCCTCCCAATCGCGGCGCGGCTCGTGCGGGTAGACGGTGTCGGTGGCCAGCACCTTGCCGGTGCTGCTCACCACGGCCACCTTCACGCCGGTGCGGATGCCGGGGTCCAGGCCCATCACCACCTTCTTGCCGGCGGGGGCGGCCAGCAGCAGGTCGCGCAGGTTGTCGGCGAAGACCTTGATGGCCACGGCCTCGGCCTCCTCGCGCAGGCGGCCGAACAGGTCGCGCTCCAGGCTCAGGCTGAGCTTGACCTTCCAGGTCCAGGCCACGCACTTGCGGATCAGATCGTCGGCACGGCGACCCTGGTGGCTCCAGCCCAGGTGGCGGGCGATGCGGCCCTCCGCGAGGCCAGGCTTGCCGGGCACCAGCTCCTCGTCGAGCACCAGCTTGGCGTCCAGCCATTCCTGCGTGCGGCCGCGGAACACGGCCAGCGCGCGGTGGCTGGGCACGGTGCGGATGGCCTCGGTGTACTCGAAGTAGTCGCGGAACTTCGCGGCATCGGGGTGCTGGCCGTCCTTGCCGTCGACCAGCCGGCTCTGAAAGAGGCCCTCACGCCACAGCCAGTCGCGCAGCGTGCCGATGAGCGCGGCATCTTCGGCCCAGCGCTCCGAGAGGATGTCGCGCACGCCATCGAGTACCGCCGGCGCATCGGCAAAACCACCCTCGGCGTTGATGAAGGCCGCGGCCTCGGCCAGCGGCGCCAGCGTGGGGTCGGCAAACAGCTTGTCGGCCAGCGGCTCCAGGCCCGCCTCGCGGGCGATCATGCCCTTGGTGCGGCGCTTGGGCTTGTAGGGCAGGTACAGGTCTTCCAGCTCCTGCTTGGTGGGCGCGGCCTCGATGGCGGCACGCAACTCGGGCGTCAGCTTGCCCTGCTCGGCGATGCTCTTGAGCACGGCGGCGCAGCGCTCGGCCAGCTCGCGCAGGTACGTCAGGCGCAACTCGAGCCCGCGCAGCTGGATGTCGTCGAGGCCGTCGGTGGCCTCCTTGCGATAGCGGGCGATGAAGGGGACGGTGGCGCCGCCGTCCAGCAGCTCGATGGCGGTGGTCACTTGGGCCGGGCGAACCTTCAGTTCGGCGGCGATCTGCAGGGCAATCGGGTCTCGTTTTGGGTCCAAGGGAGCGGGGGTCGGAAACGCGAAGCCGCGCAGTGTACGGGGGGGCTTCGACAGGCTCAGCCCAAACGGAAGGCGCCGAGCCAGGCCGCGGCACCCTCGCCCGCCGCGCGGCCGGTGGCGAAGCAGGCCGTCAGCAGGTAGCCGCCGGTGGGCGCCTCCCAGTCGAGCATCTCACCCGCGCAGAACACACCCGGCTTCGCCTTGAGCATGAGCTGCCCGTCCAGCGCCTCGAAGGCCACGCCACCGGCGCTGCTGATGGCCTCGTCGATGGGCCGAGGCGCCGTCGCCGTCAGGGGCAGCGCCTTCACGAGCTGCGCCAGCCGCGCGACATCGCATCGTGCTGCGGGCTCGTGCCGCATCACCACCTCCCACAAGAGCGCTGCCTTGGCCGCGCCCAGATGGAGCCGCGACTTCAGGTGAACGCCCAGCGAGCGGCTGCCGCGCGGGTGTGCCACCTCGCGCGCCACCCAGGCGGCGTCGCGGTCGGGCAGCAGGTCGAGCCAAAAGGTGGCGCGGCCGTCGCGCGCGATCGCGTCGCGCAGCCGGGCCGAGGCAGCGTAGACCAGGCTGCCCTCCACGCCGCCGGCCGTGATCACCATCTCGCCGGTCTGCTCAAAGTCCTCCAGCGACAAGCGCACGCCCTTCAGCGGCGCGCCAGCGTGCTCGCGCTGCAGCTTCTCGCTCCAGCCGATGTCGAAGCCGCAGTTGCTGGGCACCAGCGGCGCCAGCGCCACACCCGCCGCCTGCAGCCAGGGCCACCAGGCGCCGTCGGAGCCCAGTCGCTGCCAGCTGGCGCCGCCCAGGGCCAACACGGTGGCACGGGGCCGCAGGCTGCGCGGGCCCTGGGGCGTGTCGAAGCGCAGCATGGCCTCGTCGTCCCAGCCCTGCCAGCGGTGGCGCATGTGGAACTGCACGCCCTGCCCGCGCAGCCGGTGCAGCCAGGCGCGCAGCAGCGGCGCGGCCTTCAGATCGCGAGGGAAGACACGGCCGCTGCTGCCGATGAAGGTCTCCACGCCCAGCGCTGCGGACCAGTCGCGCAGGGCCTGCGCCGGAAAGGCGTCGAGCGCGGCTTGCAGCGCCGGCGGCCGCGGGCCGTAGCGCGTGACGAAGCGCTCCCAGGACTCGCCATGCGTGAGGTTGAGTCCGCCCTTGCCCGCGAGCAGGAACTTGCGCCCGGCCGAGGGCATGCCGTCGAACACGTGCACGGCATGGCCGCGCGCGGCCAGGGCCTCGGCGGCCATCAGGCCGGCGGGGCCGGCGCCGATGATGGCGACTTCGATCGGGGGTTCTGGCATGGCCGCGCGACTGTACGGCGCCTTCTCAGCCCGGCCGCCGCGACAATGCACCGCGATGATGGACACAACGCTCGCCGTCGTGCTGACCGGGGCCGTGGTCGCGGGCTTCGTGCAGGGGCTGTCGGGCTTTGCCTTCGGCCTCGTGGCCACGTCGATCTGGGTCTGGTGGCTGCCGCCGCAGATGGTGGCGCCGCTGGCGGTGTTCGGGGCGCTGGTGGGCCAGCTGATCGCCGCGTTCACCGTGCGCCGCGGCCTGCACTGGGCGCGGCTTTGGCCGCTGCTGGCTGGCGGGCTGGCGGGCATCCCGCTCGGGCTGCTGCTGCTGCCGCGGCTGGACGGGCCGAGTTTCCAGCTCGGGGTGGGTTTGCTGCTGGCGCTGTGGTGCCCGGCGATGCTGGTGTCGGGCCGCATCCCGCGGCTGCTGCGCGGCGGCCGCGTGGCCGATGGCGCGGCCGGGCTGCTGGGCGGCCTCACCGGCGCGGTGGCAGGCTTCGCCGGCCCCGTGCCCACGCTGTGGGCCACGCTGCGCGGCTGGGACCGCGACACGCTGCGCAGCGTGGTGCAGAACTTCAACCTGGCGATGCTGGTGGTGACGCTGGCGGCCTACCTCGCCAGTGGCCTGGTCACGCGGCCGCTGGCCCTGCTCTTTCCTTGGGTGGCCGCGGCGGTGCTGGTGCCGGTACTGATGGGCGCCCGGCTCTACACGGGGCTGGGCACCGAGGGCTTCCGGCGCCTGGTGCTGGGCCTGCTGGCCCTGACGGGCGCGGCGCTGCTCGTGCGCGCCCTGCCGGTGTTGCTGGCGCGGCTGGGCTGAAGGGCCGGCTGGCGCGCGGTGCCGCCGCCCCGGCACCCAAAGGGCCTATCGCGGCTTCTGTCTTGCGCAAACCTACACTGCAACGGTGTTCGATGACCCGAGGAGCCGCCCTATGAGCACCCTGACCGACCGCCAGCGGGAGCGCCTGGCCCAAGACCTGCGCAACGTCATCCAGGACGCCGAAGACCTGCTCAAGCTGACGGCCCACGAGGCCGGTGCCGATGCCGCGGCGCTGCGCGACCGCGTGCGCACCCGGCTGCTCGACGCCAGGGACAGCCTGCTCGAGCTGCAGGAAAGCGCCGTCGAGCGCGCCAGGGAAGCCGGCCGCAAGGCCGACGACTACGTGCACGACCACCCCTGGCAAGCCATCGGCATCGCCAGCGCGGTGGGGGTGCTCGTGGGCCTGCTGATCGGCCGCCGCTGAGCGCCGGCATGGGCGGGCTGGGCCTGCTGGACCGGCTGCGCCGCCTGGCGGGCGGCGGGCTCGAGTGGGCCGAGCTTCGCCTGGCGCTGCTGGCCAACGGGCTGGCATTCGAGAAACTGCGCCTGATCGAGTCGCTGGCCTGGCTGGCGGCGGCGCTGGTGGCGGCCACGGTGGGCATTCTTCTGCTGGTGGCGCTCGCGCTGCTGCTGGCCCACGAGGCCTGGCGTCTGCCGCTGCTGGGCCTGCTGGCCCTGCTGTTCCTGGCCGGCGCGGCTTGGTTCTGGCGCACGGCGCTGGACCGTCTGCAGGGCAGCGAGCCGCCGTTCGCCGCCCTGCGCGAGGAGCTCGCCCGCGACCGCGCCGCGCTGGCCCCGCGGCCCAGCGGCGACGAACCGGAGCCTCCCCGATGAACCCGCTGCGCCGCCGTCGCGCGCTGCTGCAACTCGAGCGCGAGGAACTGCGCCTGCGCTGCGCCGCCCAGCGCAGCGCGTGGCTGCGCGCTGGCGCCGCGGCGCTGCCAGGTGGCGTGCTCGGGCAGCGCGCACGCCTGGGCGCCCGGCTGGCCTCGCGCTGGATCCGCGCTCACCCGGCCCTGGCGGCCGCCGGCGTGGCCGCTGGCGTGCTGCTGCTGCGCCCGCGGCGCGCGCTCGGCTGGGCCGGCACGCTGCTCACCCTGTGGCAGCTGTGGCAGCGCGCCGAGCCGCTGCTCGCGGCGCTGCGCCGGCCGATGAAGGACTGAGCGTCGAGGCGCCCCCAGGCGGCGTTCAGCCGCCGCGCAGCCGGCGCCGCAGCTCGGCGCCGATCTCGGGCTTGGCTGCGAAAGGATCGGTCGGGTTGCGCGGCGTCATGATGTCCTCCAGCCGCACCTGCACGCCGCCCAGCGCGTGTGGGTGGCTGTAGACATAGAAGCGCTTGGCGTCGCAGGCCTCGAAGACCGATTGCGCCACCTGCGCCGCCGTGACCTTGCCACTGCCCACGGCCTTGTCGCTCATGGCCTGGGCGATGAGCTGGCTCTTCGTGGGCCGGGCCATCGGCTTGTCGGCGGGGCGGTTGCGGTGGCTCTGGCTGATGCCGGTGGGCACGAAGTACGGGCACAGCACGTGGGCGTGCACCTGGTCGGTCACCAGTGCCAGATCCTGGTAGAGCGTCTCGCTGATCGACACCACGGCATGCTTGCTGACGTTGTAGACGCCCATGTTGGGTGCGTTCAGCAGCCCGGCCATGCTGGCGGTGTTGACGATGTGGCCCTGCCAAGCGGGGTTCTTCGCGGCGGCTTCCAGCATGGCCGGCGTGAACACACGCACGCCGTGGGCCACGCCCATCAGGTTGACGCCGATCACCCAGTCCCAGTCGGCCGCGGTGTGCTCCCAGATGAGCCCGCCCGCGCCCACGCCGGCATTGTTGAAGACGAAGCTGGGCACGCCGAAGCGCGTGAACGTGGCCTCGGCCAGCGTTTCCACCTCGGCGGCCTTGGAGACGTCGAGCCGGAACGGCAGCACTTCGGCACCCAGCGCCTCGACCTGGGCCTGTGCGGCGGCCAGTGCATCGACTTGCACGTCGGCCATCACGACCCGCAGGCCGCGCCGGGCGGCCAGCAGGCTGGCCTCGAGACCGAAGCCGCTGGCGGCGCCGGTGATGACGGCGATGCCGCCGGCTTGCAGGGTCATGGGTGCTCCTGTGTGTCCGTGTCGCAAGGCCTGAGCATCTCGCAGTGGGGAATGTTGTCTTCCAGGTAGTCAGGGCCCGTGCGCACGAAGCCGAAGCCACCGTAGAAGCGTTCGAGGTGCGACTGCGCACTGATGCGGATACCCTGCTGCGGCCAGGCAGCCCGGCACCGCGCCACGCCCTCGGCCATCAGCAGCCGCCCGAGCCCTGTGCCGCGCGTCTCGGGACTCGTGATCACGCGGCCGATCGAGGGCTCCGCGTACTTCACGCCGGGGTCCACCACGCGCAGGTAGGCGTGCAGCATGCCCAGTGCATCTCGCCCCAGCAGGTGCCCGGCCCGGCGGTCGATCCCGTCGGGGTCGAGGTAGGGCCCCTGCTCCAGCACGAAGACGCGGCAGCGCAAGGCCAAGGCGTCGTAGAGGTTGTCCACGCCCAGGCCGGCGAAGCGGCTCCAGGTCCAGTTCAGCGCCATCGTCGGATCGCCCTGCTCACACCAGCTGGACGACCTGCTTGCCGAAGTTGCGGCCCTTCAGCAGGCCCAGGAAGGCCTCGGGCGCGGCCTCCAGGCCCAGCGCCACGGTTTCGCGGTACTTGATGCGGCCCTCGGCCACGCCGGCACCGAGTTCCTTGAGCGCCGCAGGCCACAGATTCATGTGCTCGCTCACGATGAAGCCCTGCAGCTTGAGCCGCTGCGTGAGCAGCAGCCGCGCGTTGGTGATGGCCAGCGGCTGCCCCTCGTAGCCCGAGATCAGGCCGCACAGCGCCACGCGGCCGAAGGGATTCATGCGGCTGAGGATGACGTCGAGGATCATGCCGCCCACGTTCTCGAAGTTGCCGTCGATGCCCTGGGGAGCGGCCGCATCCAGCGCGGCCGCCAGCGACTGGGCGTCGGGGTGCGCGCGGTGGTCGATGCAGGCATCGAA
>JAUMBF010000134.1:0-10053 GCA_032115875.1 Rubrivivax sp. | reverse complement strand
TCTTTGGCGCCAGCACGCGGATCATGGCGCGGATCAGCGGGCGCGGCGTGTAGTACTCGCCGCCGTTGCGCCCGGCGTTGCCCATGTTCTTGATCTTGGCTTCGTACAGGTGCGAGAGCTCGTGCTTTTCGGTCTGCGAGCGGAAGCGCAGCTCGTCCACCATGTCGATCACGTCGCGCAGGTTGTAGCCGCTCTGGATCTTGTTCTTGATCTCGCCGAAGACCTCGCCGATCTTGTATTCGATGGTGTTGGGGCCGCTGGCGCGCTGCTTGAAGCCGGCCAGGTACGGGAAAAGCTGGCCGTTGACGAAGTCGCGCAGGTCGTCGCCGGTGAGGGCGGCGTTGTGGTCCAGCCGGCCTTCGGCGTTCTTCGGCGCGGCCCAGCGCTCCCAGCGGTAGGCCTCGGCCAGGATGTAGCCGTAGCGCCGGCCTTCCAGCTCGGCTTCGGCGGCACGGTCGGCCTCCAGCGCGTCGAGGTACTTGAGGAACAGCAGCCAGGACGACTGCTCGGTGTAGTCCAGCTCGCTGGTGCAGCCGGCGTCCTTGTGCAGGATGTCGTCGATGTTCTTGAAGGTCTGCTCGAACACGGGGGGTCCGCTCCCTGGGTGACTGCTGGCCCGGCGCTGGCGGCGTGCGCGGTGCCGCCGCGCGCCGTCAGGTAACGGCGATTCTCAAGGAAGGGGCCGCGCGGGCCCCCTACTTGCCGATGCAGAAGCGCCCGAAGATGGCGCCCAGCAGGTCTTCGGTGCCGTACTCGCCGGTGATGGCCATCAGCGCGCGGTGGGCCAGGCGCAGCTCTTCGGCCAGCAGGTCGAGCGCGGCGTCGCGCACGGCGGCATGGGCCTGCGCGGCCTCAAGATGGGCGCGGGCCTCGCGCAGCGCCTGCACGTGGCGCGTGCGCGCGATGAACAGGCCCTCGGCCGCCGGCTGCCAGCCGGCCTGCGCCAGCAGGGCCTGGCGCAGCGCGTCCAGCCCCGCGCCGGTGCGTGCCGACAGCGCCAGGGCGCCTGTCGCGCCGTCTTGCGCGGCGTCGGCCGCGGCGGTGTCGGCCTTGTTCCACACCTCCAGCCGCGGCGTGGCGGCGGGCAGCAGCGCGGCGATCTCGGCATCGGCCACGTCGTAGGCCGGCTCGCCGCGGCGCGACAGGTCGCGCAGGAACAGCACGACGTCGGCGCCCGCGATCGCCTCCCAGCTGCGCGCGATGCCGATGCGCTCCACCTCGTCGGCGGCCTCGTGCGGCAGGCGCAGGCCGGCGGTGTCGGTCACGTGCAGCGGCACGCCTTCGATCTGGATGGTCTCGGCCACGCGGTCGCGCGTGGTGCCGGGGATGGGCGTCACGATGGCCAGCTCGGCCCCCGCCAGCGCGTTGAGCAGGCTGCTCTTGCCCACGTTGGGCTGGCCCGCGAGCACCACGCGCAGGCCCTCGCGCAGCAGCGCGCCCTGGCGCGCGCGCGCCAGGCAGCGGCCCACCGCGGCGTGCAGCGCGTCCAGGCGCTCGCGGGCGCGGGCCTTCTCGAGGAAGTCGATCTCCTCCTCGGGGAAGTCCAGCGTCGCCTCCACCAGCGTGCGCAGCTCCACCGTCTGCGCTGCCAGCGCGGCGATCTCCTCGCTGAAGGCGCCGGTCAGCGAGCGCGCAGCGCTGCGCGCCGCTGCCTCGGTGCTGGCGTCGATCAGGTCGGCCACGGCCTCGGCCTGCGCGAGGTCGAGCTTGTCGTTGAGGAAGGCGCGCTCGGTGAACTCGCCCGGCGCGGCCAGCCGCAGCCCCGGCAGGGCGTGCAGGCAGCGCGCCAGCAGCAGCTGCAGCAGCACGGGGCCGCCGTGGGCCTGCAGCTCCAGCACGTCTTCGCCGGTGTAGCTGTGCGGCGCCGGGAAGTGCAGCGCCAGGCCGCGGTCGAGCACCGTTGCCCCTTCACCCACAAAGGGCAGCAGCACGGCCTGCCGCGGCGGCAGCGCATCACGCCCGCAGACGGCGCGGATCAGCGGGGCCAGGTCGGCGCCCGAGGCGCGCACGATGCCCACCGCCCCCCGCCCAGGGGCGGTGGCGATGGCGATGATGGGGTCCCGGGGCCGGGACGGTGGGGCCGCGCGCATGGGCTTGTCATTGTCGGCGCGGCGCGCAAAGATGGCGCGGGTGGAGCGGTCCGGGTCTGATGCCGGGCCGCGCTCCCGAGCCAGCCCTGTGGGGCCGGGTCACCCGCATGCCCGCATCCTCGGCCCCCCGCGCTGCCGCCTGAACCCCGGGCAGGGCTGGCCGCGCCGGAATCCGTGGCTCAGTTCACGCCACGCCCAGCTTCTTGTTGATGTACCACTGCTGCGCGATCGACAGGATGTTGTTCGTGAGCCAGTACAGCACCAGACCTGCCGGGAAGAAGAAGAACATGAAGCCGAAGGCCAGCGGCAGAAACCACATGAGCTTGGCCTGCATCGGGTCGGTCGGCGCCGGGTTCAGCCACACCTGGAACAGCGACGAGGCCGTCATCAGCACGGGCAGGATGAACCAGGGGTCGGGCTGGGCCAGGTCGGTGATCCAGCCCAGCCACGGCGCCTGGCGCATCTCGACGCTGCTCAGCAACACCCAGTACAGCGCGATGAAGAAGGGCATCTGCACCAGGATGGGCAGGCAGCCGCCCAGCGGGTTGACCTTCTCCTCGCGGTAGATGCGCATCATCTCCTGCTGCATCTGCTGCGGCTTGTCCTTGTAGCGCTCGCGCAGCTCGTTCACCTTGGGCGCCACGGCCTTCATCTTGGCCATGCTGCGGTAGGCGCTGGCATTGAGCCAGTAGAAGGCGATCTTCAGCACCACCACCAGCGCCACGATGGCCCAGCCCCAGTTGCCCAGCACCGAGTGCAGCTTGTCGAGCAGCCAGAACAACGGCTTGGCCAGCACGGTGAACCAGCCGTAGTCCTTGACGAGCTCCAGGCCCGGGGCCAGCGCGGCCAGCTTGTTCTCTTCTTGCGGGCCGGCAAAGAGCACGGCGTCGTGCGCCTTGGTGGTGTCGGGGGCCACCTCGCCCAGCGGCAGCACCATGGCCACGGTGAAGTGGTTGTCGGCCACCTTGGCGGTGCGGAACTCGCGCGTGCCCGGCGCGTTCACCAGCCAGGCCGAGGCGAAGTAATGCTGCACCATCGCGATCCAGCCTTCATTGGCAACGCGCTCGTGGCTGGCATCGCCTTTGGCGATGGCCTTGAACTCGACCTTCTGGAACTTCTTGGCCTCGGTGTAGACGGCCGGCCCCGTGAAGGTGAAATAGAAGGAGCTCTCGCCCTCGGGCGGGTTGCCGTCGCGCGCCAGCTGCAAATAGAGCTGCGGGCTGATGGGCGCGGTGCTCCGGTTGGTGACCTCGTGGCGCACGCCCACGGTGTACTCGCCGCGCTTGAAGGTGTAGATCTTGGCCAACTGCACGCCGTCGACCACGGGCGACTCGAAGCGCAGCGCGATCTCGTTCGCGCCCGGGGCCAGCGTGCGCTCGGCCGGCACGGCCTTCATCGCCGTGAAGTGATTGGGCAACGCCGCGCCCGCTGCACTGGTGACGAGGCCGGTCTGCGCCACGTACAACCGCTTGGGGCTCTGCTCGAACAGCAGCACGTTGCGCTTGGTGTCGTTGCTGTCGCGGTGCGCCAGCAGTTCCAGACGCACCAGGCTGCCGCCGACGCTGTCGAAGGTGGCCTTGACGCGGTCGGTGGTTACGCTGACCTGCTCGCTCACGGGCGGCGTGGCCGCGGCCGGCGCCGCGCCTGCTGGCGCGGTGGCCGCCGGCACGGCCGCGGTGGTGGCCGGTGCCGGCACCGCCGAGGGCACCGCCACCGCAGCCGACGCGCCGCCCGACGGCGCGGTACCGGCGGCCGTGGCGGCCGGGCGCGTGGGCGAGCCGAACATCGTCGGCTGCCCGGTGTGGCGGTTCCAGGCGTCCCACAGCAGGACGAGCGACATCGTGAAGACCACCCACAGCAGGGTGCGGCGCATATCGGTCATGGGTGGGAAATCAGCGAGAGGTTCGGGGCTCGTCGGCGGCGCGGGCTCCCAGCCCGAGGCGCGAGAAAAGGGCGGGCGGCGCGGGCGGCACGGGGTCGTGGCCACCGTCGCACCAGGGATGGCAGCGCGCCAGGCGGGCGGCCACCAGATAGCTGCCGGCGGCGGCGCCGTGGCGCTCGAGCGCGTGCAGCGCATAGGCCGAGCAGCTGGGCTCGAAACGGCAACTGTTGCCGATCCAGGCCTTCAGCAACAGGCGGTAGACCTGCACCGCACCGATCAGCAACCGGCACGGCAGGGCCCGGACGAAGGCAGTGGCGGTGGCGGTGGGCATGGCAGCGGAACCTGACTCAGCGCGGCCCGGCGGCGGCCACGAGCAAAAGGTCGAGCTCGTCGCGCACGGCCGCAGCCAGCGCCGTCGAGCGCGCCGACGGATAGTCGGTTCGCGGAAACCCTGAGTGCAACCTCAGGAGCCACAAGCCCTTGGGCAAGGCAGCAGCGTGGCGGCTGAAGCAGTCCTTCATGTGCCGCTTCAGCAGGTTGCGCGTAACGGCCCGGCGGGCTTGGCGCTTGGGGACCATGCAGCCCAGCCATCGGGCTTGCGGCGCGTTATCCACAACTTCAGGCTGAACTTCTGCGACATCTGTGGATAACTCTTTGCCACGCAGCCTGCCGCGGTGCGGTGCAAGCGGCAGGGGCTCAGCGTTCACGTGATGAATGGCGAAGTGAGCACTCCGCCCGCGTGAGCGCGTGGCGAGCAGTCGTTCGAAGTCGGCCTTGTGCACAAGGCAGCGGCGCGGCGCTTTGGGGCAGCGCGGGCGAAGGCTGATCGCCCGCGGGTAAGCAGCTGGCCCGGCTCAGACGCCCAGGCGCTTGCGGCCCTTGGCGCGGCGGGCGTTCAGCACCGCGCGGCCACCGCGGGACTTCATGCGCACGAGGAAGCCGTGCGTGCGGGCGCGGCGGATCTTGGACGGCTGATAGGTGCGCTTCATGGCAGACCTGTGGGTTGGGGCGGCCTTGAAGGCCTGGTTGCGGGCGAATTCGGGAAACCCACGATTACAGCAAAAATGCCCTTTCCGGTCAAACACTTGCGCGTCAAGTGCTGCGGTCCAGCGGGATTGACAGCCGCGCGAAGGTTGTGGATAACCGCGGTCCGCCGGTCGTGAGGGATGGCCTAGCCGGTGGCTCCCACAAGAAGATGTCCACAATGAGCTCTGATCTCTGGCAGCGTGCCTGCGAGCGCCTGGCGCTCGAACTGCCCGTACAACAATTCACCACCTGGATCCGTCCCCTGGCGGGCGCGGTGAGCGTGAGCGCGGCGGCCACCACCGACGGGACCGACGAGCCAGGGCCGGTGACGGTATCGGTGCGGGTGGCCAACCGCTTCAAGCTCGACTGGATACGTGCCCAGTACGCCCTGCGCCTGGAGACGGCGCTGTGCGAGGTGGCCGGCGCCCCGGTGAAGCTGGAGCTGTCGGTGGCGCCGCAGCGCGCAGATGCGCCGGCCATGCCGCTGCGGCGCACCCAGCCGCTGGCCGCCGCCACGCTGGCGCTCGATGCGCTGGCCCAGGGCGACGGCCTGCGGGCTGCCGAGGCGCCGCCGCCGGCCCGGCCGCAGCCAACCAGCACCCATCGGCTGAACACCGCACTGACCTTCGACACCCTGGTGGCCGGTCGCGCCAACCAGATGGCCCGCACCGCTGCGCTGCACGTGGCCGGAGCACCGGGCGTCATGTACAACCCCCTGTTCATCTATGGCGGCGTGGGGCTGGGCAAGACGCACCTGGTGCATGCCGTGGGCAACGCGCTGCTGAAAGACCGTGCCGACGCCCGCGTGCTGTACCTGCACGCCGAGCAGTTCATCTCCGACGTCGTCAAGAACTACCAGCGCAAGACCTTCGACGAGCTCAAGGCCAAGTACCACGGCCTGGACCTGCTGCTGATCGACGACGTGCAGTTCTTCGCCGGCAAGGACCGCACGCAGGAGGAGTTCTTCAACGCCTTCGAAGCCCTGCTGTCGAAGAAGGCGCACATCATCATGACCAGCGACACCTACCCCAAGGGCCTGGTCGACATCGACGAACGCCTCACCAGCCGCTTCGACAGCGGCTTGACGGTGGCCATCGAGCCCCCCGAGCTGGAGATGCGCGTGGCCATCTTGCAGCGCAAGGCGCTGGCCGAGGGCAGCGAGATGCCCGAAGACGTGGCCTTCTTCGTGGCCAAGAACGTGCGCGCCAACGTGCGCGAGCTCGAGGGCGCGCTCCGCAAGGTGCTGGCCTACAGCCGCTTCAGCCACAAGGACATCAACATCGCCTTGGCCCGCGAGGCGCTGCGCGACCTGCTGTCCATCCAGAACCGCCAGATCGGGGTGGAGAACATCCAGAAGACCGTCGCCGACTTCTACAAGATCAAGGTCGCCGACATGTACAGCAAGAAGCGGCCGGCCTCGATCGCCCGGCCGCGGCAGATTGCGATGTATCTGGCCAAAGAGCTGACGAAGAAAAGCCTGCCGGAGATCGGCGAGCTCTTCGGGGGCCGCGATCACACCACGGTGCTGCATGCGGTGCGCAAGATCGGCGCCGAGCGCAGCACCAACACCGAGCTCAACCAGCAGCTGCACGTGCTCGAGCAGACGCTCAAGGGCTGACGTGAGAGCGGCTGCATGCCCCGGACAAGCCTGTGGACAGCGCCTGCACAAGCACCCACTTGCCCACAGCGCGCGCTCCCCGGCGCCACTTGTCCCCAAAGGCACGCCGCGTCCAAGGCCACTGGCACACAGGGTTCACCGGTGCCTAAGCCCTTGACGGAACAAGCGAAAATAGCCTTGTCCCCAGGTTGGACGGCGGCCTATCTACTGCTACCCAAGAGATAAAGAGAGGAAAGCCCATGATTGTTCTCAAGGCCGCACAAGCGAGCCTGCTGGATGCGCTGCAGGCGGTGGCCGGCATCGTGGAGCGGCGGCACACGCTGCCCATCCTGGCCAACGTGCTGATGCGCAAAAACGGCTCATCGGTGGAGTTCACCAGCAGCGACCTCGAGATCCAGGTGCGCACCACGGCCGAACTCGGCGGCGACGCCGGTACCCTGGCCACCACGGTGGGCGCCCGCAAGCTGATCGACATCCTCAAGAGCCTGCCAGCCGACCAGGTGGTGACGCTGTCGAGCAACCAGAACAAGCTCACGCTGTCGGGCGGCAAGAGCCGCTTCACGCTGCAAACGCTGCCGGCGGATGACTTTCCGCTCGTCAACGAAAGCGTGGATTTCGGGCCCACCTTCTCGGTGCCCATGAAGACGCTGAAGGGCCTGATCAACCAGGTGCACTTCGCCATGGCGGTGCACGACATCCGCTACTACCTCAACGGCATCCTGTTCATCGCCGAAGGCAAGACGCTCACCCTGGTGGCCACCGACGGCAACCGCCTGGCCATGGCGCAGAACCCGCTCGAGGCCGAGGTGCCGAGCAAGCAGGAAGTGATCCTGCCGCGCAAGACGGTGCTGGAGCTGCAGCGCCTGCTGAAGGACGACGACGCAGCCATCGAGATGCGTTTTGCCAGCAACCAGGCCAAGTTCCAGTTCGCCGGGCTGCAGTTCGTGACCAAGCTCGTCGAGGGCAGGTTCCCCGACTACAACCGCGTCATCCCCAAGAACCACAAGAACAGCGTGGTGCTGGGCCGCGCACCGCTGCTGGCCAGCTTGCAGCGCGCTGCCATCCTGACGAGCGAGAAGTTCAAGGGCGTGCGCGTCAACATCGAGCCCGGGCTGCTGAAGATCGCCAGCAGCAACGCCGAGCAGGAAGAGGCCAAGGAGGAGATCGAGGTCGACTATGCCGGCGACCCGATCGAGATCGGATTCAACGTCACCTACCTGATCGACGCGCTGGCCAACAGCGCGCACGAGATGGTCAAGCTTGAGTTGCAGGACGGCACGGCCAGCGCGCTGTTCAGCCTGCCGGAGCAGCCGGGCTTCAAGTACGTGGTCATGCCCATGCGCATCTAGCACGGCCGGCCAACCCACCCCAGCAGATGGCGGGCCTCGGCCCGCTTCAGCGTTTTGAAGGGGCTGCGAACACGCGGCCCGCGACCCGAAAAGAGCCCGTGATGACCGATCCGACGAAGCCCGACGATGGCGTGACCCGCAAGGACGTGCCCGGCGAGCAAGGCCCCGCCATCGACAGCGGCAGCGCCGCCAGCAGCGCCTACGGCGAAAACAGCATCCAGATCCTGGAAGGCCTGGAGGCCGTGCGCAAGCGCCCGGGCATGTACATCGGCGACACCTCCGACGGCACCGGCCTGCACCACCTGGTCTTCGAGGTCGTGGACAACGCCATCGACGAGGCGCTGGCCGGCTTCTGCGACGACATCGTCGTCACCATCCACACCGACAACTCCATCAGCGTCACCGACAACGGCCGCGGCATCCCCACCGGGGTGAAGATGGACGACAAGCACGAGCCCCGGCGCAGCGCGGCCGAGATCGCACTGACCGAGCTGCATGCCGGCGGCAAGTTCAACCAGAACAGCTACAAGGTCAGCGGCGGCCTGCACGGCGTGGGCGTGAGCTGCGTGAACGCGCTCTCGGTGTGGTTGCGCCTGACGGTGCGGCGCGAAGGCCAGGTGCACTTCATCGAGTTCAAGCGCGGTGTGACGCAGGACCGCCTGCTCGAGCAGCGTGATGGCGTCGAGGTGAGCCCCATGAAGGTGACCGGCGCAACCGACAAGCGCGGCACCGAGGTGCACTTTCTGCCCGACGACACCATCTTCAGCAACATCGACTTCCATTACGACGTGCTGGCCAAGCGGCTGCGCGAGCTGAGCTTCTTGAACAACGGCGTGAAGATCCGCCTGGTGGACGAGCGCAACGCCAAGGAAGACAACTTCGCGTTTGCAGGGGGCGTGAAGGGCTTTGTCGGCTTCATCAACACCGGCAAGAAAGTGCTGCACCCGAACATCTTCCACGCCATGGGCGAGAAGCTCAGCGAGCAGGGCACCACCATCGGCGTGGAGGTGGCGATGCAGTGGAACGACGCCTACGCCGAGAATGTTCTCTGCTTCACCAACAACATCCCGCAGCGCGATGGCGGCACCCACCTCACGGGCCTGCGCGCGGCGATGACGCGCGTCATCAACAAGTACATCGACGACAACGAGATCGCCAAGAAGGCCAAGGTCGAGATCGCGGGTGACGACATGCGCGAAGGCCTGGCCTGCGTGGTGAGCGTGAAGGTGCCCGAGCCCAAGTTCAGCAGCCAGACGAAAGACAAGCTCGTCAGCTCCGAGGTACGTGGGCCGGTGGAAGACATCGTCAGCAAGCTGCTCACCGACTGGCTGCTGGAGAACCCCAACGACGCCAAGACGATCTGCTCGAAGATCGTCGACGCCGCCCGCGCCCGCGAAGCCGCGCGCAAGGCGCGCGAGATGACGCGCCGCAAGGGCGTGCTCGACGGCCTGGGCCTGCCCGGCAAATTGGCCGACTGCCAGGAGAAAGACCCGAGCCTGTGCGAGATCTACATCGTCGAGGGCGACAGTGCCGGTGGCAGCGCCAAGCAGGGGCGTGACCGCAAGTTCCAGGCGATCCTGCCGCTGCGCGGCAAGATCCTGAACGTGGAACGTGCGCGTTATGAGCGGCTGCTGGGCAGCGACAGCATCGTCACCCTGATCACGGCGCTGGGCACCGGCATCGGCGCGGAGGACTTCAACGCCGACAAGCTGCGCTACCACCGCATCATCATCATGACCGACGCCGACGTCGACGGCGCCCACATCCGCACGCTGCTGCTCACCTTCTTCTACCGGCAGATGCCGGTGCTGGTGGAGCGTGGGCACATCTACATCGCGCAGCCGCCGCTGTACAAGGTGAAGCAGGGCAAGCACGAGGAGTACCTGAAAGACGGCCACGCGCTCGACGCCTTCTTGCTGGGCGTGGCGCTGGACGGTGCGGCGGTGTTCCCCGAAGGCACCCACGAAGGCGCCAAGCCGGCCATTGCCGGCGAGGCCCTGGCCACGCTGGCGCAGGCCTACCTGACGGCCAACGCCGTGACCGAGCGCCTGAGCAACTGGATGGACGAAGAGGCCGTGCGCACCATCG
>JAUMBF010000133.1:0-23653 GCA_032115875.1 Rubrivivax sp. | reverse complement strand
CGAAGAACAGCAGCGTCAGCGCAGCATTGCCGCACTCAAGCGCCGCGCTGCATCGCTGGGCTTCCAGATCAATCCCGTGGAGACGGCCACATGAAGTCAGCCGCCTTCAGTTCTGTTTCTTAAGAGCGTGAGAGTTTTTCGGGCGTGCCCGAGCGACGCGTCCAAAGGCGTCCGATCTAGGCGCAAAGCGCAGCCGTAGCTCGGGCTACGTCGAGCATTTGCAACGACGAGCGGGCGTCTTTGGGCGTGGCGAGCGGGCATGGGCGAAAGACTCTCACGCTCTCAACGCTTGAACAGGTCGAGGATCGAGCTGCGCTCCTGCGCCGAGGGGGCCTTGGGCACCGCCTCGCCCAAGCCGATGCTGACGACGCCGGCACTGCCGGCGAACTCCTCGAACTTCCAGTAACCGCCCTGCTGCACCACGCCTGCAGGCGGCTCGAACTCCTGGACCGGCACGCCCTTGAGCGCGTGCTCCATGAACTCAAGCCAGATCGGCAGCGCCAGGCCGCCGCCGGTCTCGCGGCTGCCCAGCTTTTTGGGCGTGTCGTGGCCCACCCACACCACGGTGGTGAGCGTGGGCTGGTAGCCGGCAAACCAGGCGTCCATCGAGTCGTTGGTGGTGCCGGTCTTGCCGTAGAGGTCGGGCCGCTTGAGGGTGGCCTGGGCGCGCGCTGCCGTGCCGCTGCGCGTGACTTCCTGCATCAGCGTGTCCATCACGAAGGCGTTGCGCGCCGGCAGCGTGCGCAGCGCCTCGGTCAACTCGGGCGGCCGGGCCTCCAGCAGCACGCGGCCGCGAGCGTCGGCGATGCGGCTGATCAGCATCGGCGGCACAAGGTAGCCGCCATTGGCAAACACGCTGTAGGCGGTGGCCATCTGCATCGGCGTCACGGTGCCCGCGCCCAGCGCCATCGTCAGATAGGGCGGGTGGCGCTCGCGATCGAAACCGAAGTGTTCGAGCCAGCGCTGCGTGAACTCGGTGCCGGTGGCCTCGAGCACGCGGATGGAGACCATGTTCTTGGACTTGGCCAGCGCCACCTTCAGCGACATCGGGCCCTCGAAGGTGCCGTCGTAGTTCTTGGGCTCCCAGGGCTGACTGCCGGTGGCGGTGGCGTCGTAGAACAGCGGCGCGTCGTTGACGATGGTGGCCGGCGTGAACCCCTGCTCCAGCGCTGCCGAGTAGACGAAGGGCTTGAAGCTCGAGCCCGGCTGCCGCCAGGCTTGGGTGACGCGGTTGAACTGCGTCTTGCCGAAGTCGAAGCCGCCGACCATTGCGCGCAGCTCGCCGGTCCGCGGGTCCATCGCCACCATCGCGCCCTGCACCTCGGGCAGCTGCGTCAGCCGCCAGCTGCCCCGGGCGCGACCCTCTCCGGTCTGCAGGGCGCGCACCACGGCGCCGCGGCGGATCTGCCGCTGCGCCGGGGCCTTGGCCACCAGGCCCGAGCTCACCGGGCGCAGCCCGTCGCCGCTGACGGTGATGACGTCGCCCGACTGCAGCATGGCGCGCACCTGCGTCGGCGAGGCCGCCAGCACCACGGCGGCCCGCAGCTCGCCGTTGTCGGGGTGCTCGGCCAACGCCTCGGCCACGCGGGCATCGAGCTGCGACTCTTCGGCCGGCAGCTCGACGAAGGCCTCGGGGCCGCGGTAGTACTGGCGCGACTCGTAGTCCATGAGCCCGCGGCGCAGTGCGTTCCAGGCCACCTGCTGGTCGGCCGCCTTCACGGTGACAGTGACATCGAGGCCGCGCGTGTAAGCCTCGTCGCCGTACTGCGCGAACACCAGCTGGCGGGCCGCCTCGCCAACGAACTCGCCCCAGTCGGGCGAGTCATCACGGCGCTGCAGCTTCAGCGGCTGGGCCAGCGCGTGCTCGTGCTGCGCCTCGGTGATGAAGCCGCTGACGAACATGCGCTCGATGATGTAACGCTGGCGGATGGTGGCCCGCCGCGGGTTGCTGATGGGGTTGTAGGCCGACGGTGCCTTGGGCAGGCCGGCGAGCATGGCGGCCTCGGCCACGGTGAGCTCCTTCATCGGCTTGCCGAAGTAGATCTCCGAGGCCGCCGCGAAACCATACGCACGCTGGCCCAGGAAGATCTGGTTCATGTACAGCTCGAGGATCTGGTCCTTCGTGAGCAGCCGCTCCATCTTCAGGGCCAGCAGGATCTCGTAGATCTTGCGCGTGAAGGTCTTCTCGGTCGACAGATAGAAGTTGCGCGCCACCTGCATGGTGATCGTGCTCGCCCCCTGGCTGCGGGCGTCGCGCAGGTTTTCCAGCGCAGCACGGGCCACACCCCGGTAGTCAACGCCGCCGTGCTGATAGAAGCGCGCGTCCTCCGCAGCCAGCACCGCGTCCTTCATCACCTGCGGGATCTGCGCGATCGGCGTGAAGCGGCGCCGCTCCTCGCCGAACTCGGCCAGGCGCACGCCGTCGGCCGAGAACACGCGCAGCGGCAGCTTGGGCCGGTAATCGGTGAGCGCATCGATGGCCGGCACGTTGGGGTAAGCCACCGCCAGCGCCACGCCCACCAGCAGCACCAGCGCTGCCAGCCCGGCCAGCGCCAGACCCGCCAGGATGGCCAGCCCGCGCGCCACCCAGGCCAGGGGGCGGCGGCTCGCAGGACGTGCGGCAGCGGGCAGCTTGGACTTGGCGGCGTCGGTCATCACGGGCTCGGCGGGCGGGGGTGTGCATTGTGTGGGAAGCACGGCCCGCGCCATCTCGTGACTTTGTTCACGGCACGCACACGGCTCTTCGGGCTGGCCTGCGTCGGGCGCTTTCAGCTTGTTTCAAATGCTGCATGCAGCACACCTGGAACGTCAGGATCGGACAACGCCAAGGGCCGGTTTGCCGGCCGTTTTCCACTCGCGCGCGAAGGCTTTGCTGCTAGGATCAAACGGACTTCTCAACAGACCCGGGAGCGCGGCCGCGGCCCTTTGTCCGCACCCCGAGGTGGTGTCGAGCCCGCCCGACGGGGCCAGGTCGCGCACGGCGCGGCGCTATCGTGAGTGCTCTTGCGGAATATCGGGGTCGGGCAGGCCGAGGAGTAGGCAACTTGGGATTCCTGGACATCTTGCTGGGGCGCAAGCACCCGCCTGTGATCGGGCTGGACATCAGCTCGTCCAGCGTCAAGCTCGTCGAGCTCGACCAGACGGTGTCGGGCGAGTATGTGCTCGAGCGTTTCGCGTCCGAACCCCTCGAGAAGGGATGGATCAACGACGGCCAGATCGAGAAGTTCGACGAGGTTGCCGGTGCCGTCAAGCGCGTGCTGCAAAAGAGCGGCACCAAGACGCGCCACGTCGTCCTGGCCATGCCGCAGAGCGCCGTGATCACGAAGAAGATCATGCTCCCTGCCGGCCTGCGCGAGGAGGAAATGGAGATCCAGGTCGAGAGCGAGGCCAACCAGTACATCCCGTTCTCGCTGGACGAGGTGAGCCTGGACTTCTCGGTGATCGGCCCGAGTCCCACCAGCGCTGGCGACGTCGAGGTGCTGATCGCGGCCAGCCGGAAGGACCGGGTCCAGGACCGGCAGGGCCTGGCCGAGGCCGCCGGTCTCAAGCCCGTGGTGCTGGACATCGAGAGCCACGCCTCGCGGCTGGCGATGAGCCGCGTCGTCAGCGCGCTGCCCAACGAGGGGCGCGACGCGCTGGTGGCGCTGTTCGAGCTCGGCGCCGACACCACGAGCCTGAAGGTGCTGCGCGATGACGAGATGCTCTACGACCGCGATCAGGCCTTCGGTGGCAGTCAGCTCACGCAGCTGATCAGCCGCCAGTACGGCTTCAGCTTCGAGGAGGCCGAGGCGCGGAAACTCAGCGCCGACCTGCCCGAAGACTATGACAGCGCCATCCTCGCGCCCTTCGTCGACAGCCTCAGCCAGGAGATCGGACGCGCGCTGCAATACTTTTTCACCAGCACGCCGCACCACAAGGTCCACTACGTGATGCTGTCCGGCGGCACCGCCACGCTGCCCGGCCTGAAGGATCGCGTCACCGACCTCACCGGCTTCGCGTCCAGCGTCGTCAACCCCTTCGAGAACATGCAGCTCGCCGCGTCGGTGCGCGAAAGCCGGGTGCGCCGTGAAGCGCCGTCGTACCTCACGGCCTGCGGGCTGGCGATGCGGAGGTTCCTGCAGTGATCCTCATCAACCTCCTGCCTCACCGCGAACTGAAGCGGGCGCAGAGGAAGCGCGCCTTCTTCGTCGGCCTGGGCGGCAGCTTCGTCTGCGGGCTGCTGATCGCAGGCACCTGGTACGCCTGGCTGCAGCAGATGACGGCGGCGCAGAACGGCCGCAACGACTTCCTCAAGGCCGAGATCGGCCGGCTCGACGCGCAGATCAAGGACATCGCCACGCTGCGCCAGGAAATCGAGGCCCTGAAGGCGCGCCAGCGGGCGGTGGAGGACCTGCAGACCGACCGCAACGTGCCGGTGCACCTGCTCAACGAGCTGACCACCCAGACGCCCGAGGGCGTTTACCTCACCGCCATCAACCAGCAGGGCCAGGCGGTGGCCATCCGCGGCATCGCGCAGACCAACGAGCGCGTCTCGGAGTTGCTGCGCAACACCTTCTACAACTCGCCCTGGCTGGAGAAGCCAGACCTCATCGAGATCAAGGCCACCACGCTGGGCGCGGGCCGCGAGGCGCGCCGCCTGTTCGAGTTCCAGATGCGCCTGACGCTCAAGCGGCCGCAGCCCGCTGCGCCCGCCGCACCCGCACCGGCCGCAGCGCCGGCCAAGCCGTCCTGAGGGCGCCATGGCCAGAACCACGACGACCGGCTTCGAATCCAGCAGGCTGCTGGAGCAAGCCGCAGGCCAGTTCCGCAACCTCAACCTCAACGAGCCGGGACAATGGCCGACGCTGCCCCGGTTGACCGCCTGGCTCGGCGCCACGATCGCTGCCGTCGTGCTGGGCTGGTTCGTGGTCAACCGGACGGCCACCGAAGAGCTCGAGGAGGCGCGTGCCGCCGAGCCGCGACTGCAGGCCGACTACGTCTCGCGCCTGCGCCAGGCCGTCAACCTCGGCGAGCTGCGCAAGCAGAAACTGCAGGTCCAGGAGTACGTGACGCAGCTCGAGAAACAGCTGCCGGGCAAGGCCGAGATGGACGCGCTGCTGTCCGACATCAACCAGGCCGGCCTCGGGCGCGGTCTGCAGTTCGAGCTGTTTCGCCCCGGCCAGGTGCAGGTCAAGGAGTACTACGCCGAGCTGCCGATCTCGATCCGCGTCAACGGCCGCTACCACGACCTCGGCTCGTTCGCTGCCGACATCTCCAACCTGTCGCGCATCGTCACGCTGCACAACCTGGCGATCGCGCCCAACCCGCGCGACCCCTCGGGAAACCTGTCGATGGAAGCCACGGCCCGCACCTACCGCTACCTCGATGCCGCCGAGATCGCCGAGCAGCGGGACGCCGCTGCGGCCCGCAGCAACAAGGTAGAGCGCAAGTGAAGCCCCAGCGCTCCAGGGTGCCGCATCTGGCGACGGCCTGCACGCTGCTGGCCGCGGCGCTGCTGGCGGGCTGCAACCCCGACCACGACGAGCTGCGCCAGTGGATGGAGCAGCAGCGCCGCGAGGTCAAGCCCAGCATCACGCCGCTGCAGCCGCCGAAGAAGTTCGACCCCGAGCCTTACTCCCAGTCGCAGGCCGTCGATCCCTTCAACAGCCAGAAGCTCAGCGTGGCCCTCAAACAGGAGGCGCGCGCACCGAGCTCCCTGCTGGCCCGGCAGACCAACCGCCGCAAGGAACCCCTCGAGGCCTTCCCGCTGGACAGCATGGCGATGGTCGGCAGCCTCGTGAGGCAGGGGCAGTCCTACGCGCTGCTGCGCGTCGACGTGCTGCTTTACCAGGTTCGCGTGGGCGACCACATCGGCCAGAACTATGGCCGCATCACGGGCATCACCGAAACCGGGATCACATTGACGGAGACGGTCCAGGACGCCGCAGGTGAGTGGATCGAGCGCCCTGCCACCCTGCAGCTCCAGGACAAGGCGCGATGAGGCAACCTGAGGAGAACTCCACGATGTTCCATTGGCCCTCCTGTCGTGCCGCCCTGGCGGTGCTGGGAACCGCCGCGGTGGCGGTCGCGTGGCCTGGTCTGGCCTGGGCGCAGAGCGCGATCCGGTCCATCACCAGCAGCCAGCAGGCCGGCACGGAGATCGTGCGCATCGAGCTCACGCAGCCGCTTGCGGCGGTGCCGGCAGGCTTCTCGGTGCAGTCTCCTCCGCGCATCGCCATCGACCTGCCCGGTGTCAGCAACGACATCGGCCGCAGCTTCATTGAGGTCAACCAGGGCAACCTGCGTTCGGTGGCGGTGGCCCAGGGCGGCGATCGCACGCGCCTGGTGCTCAATCTCAAGCAGCCCTCGGGCTACCGCGCCCAGGTGCAGGGCAACACGCTGCTGCTGGTGCTCGACCCCGGCGGCCCGGCTGCCGAGTCGGTGGCCGTTGCCCCGGCGGCGCCCACCGCCGGCGGGAGCAGCTTCGCGACACCGCAGAACACCGAAAGCCTGCCGCTGCGCGACATCGACTTCCGCCGCGGCAGCGACGGCGCCGGCCGCGTCATCGTCAGCCTGCCCAGCACGCAGGTGGGTGTGGACATCCGTCAGGCGGGCCAGAGCCTGGTGGTGGAGTTCCTGCGCTCGTCGCTGCCCGAGGCGCTGCGCCGCCGCCTGGACGTGACCGACTTCGGCACGCCGGTTCGAACGGTGGTCACGTCCCAGAACGGCGACCGCGTGCGCATGGTGGTCGAGCCCACGGGCGCCTGGGAGCACAGCGCCTACCAGACCGACAACCAGTTCGTGCTGGAAGTGCGGCCGATGAAGGTCGACCCGAACAAGCTCACACAGGGGCCGGGCTTCAGCGGCGAGAAGCTGAGCCTGAACTTCCAGAACATCGAGGTCCGGGCGCTGTTGCAGGTGATCGCCGACTTCACCAACTTCAATGTCGTCACCTCCGACACCGTCACCGGCACGGTGACGCTGCGCCTGAAGGACGTGCCCTGGGACCAGGCCCTGGACATCATCCTGCAAAGCAAGGGCCTGGGCGTGCGCAAGAGCGGCAATGTCCTGTGGATCGCGCCGAAGGAGGAGCTGACGGCCAAGGAGCAGATCGAGCTGGAGTCGCGCAAGAAGATCGCCGATCTGGAACCCACACGCACGCAGTCGTTCCAGCTCAACTACACGCGGGCCGAGGATGTGGCCAAGGGTATCGCCGGCCAGACGCTGGTGGCCAGCGGCAGCACCCCCGGCAGCAGCCAGCCCGGGCGCATCCTCAGCCCGCGCGGCAGCGTGCTGTTCGAGTCGCGAACCAACCAGTTGTTCGTGACCGACGTGCCGGCCAAGCTGCAGGAGATCCAGGAGCTGATCGCCAAGATCGACATCCCGGTGCGGCAGGTCCTGATCGAGGCCCGCATCGTCGAGGCCGACGACAGCTTCGGCCGCAACCTGGGCGTCAAGTTCGGCACCACCGACGCGCGCGGCGCGCCCACGCGGGCCGGCGTCAGCATCGGCGGCACCTATGACGCGATCGGCGTGCAGACCGGGCAGCTCCAGGGACCCATCGACTTCCAGCCGGGCTCGCAGTTCGTCAACCTGCCGGCCGGCGGCATCAGCGGTGCCAGCGCGGCCACCTTCGCGCTGAGCCTGTTCGGCGCTTCGGCGAACCGCTTCCTGAACCTGGAGCTGTCGGCCCTGGAGGCCGAAGGCCGCGGCAACATCGTCTCGAGCCCGCGCGTCATCACCGCCGACCAACGCGAGGCGCTGATCGAGCAGGGCGAGGACATCCCCTACCAGCAGGCCACCAGCAGCGGCGCCACCTCGGTGGCGTTCAAGAAGGCCACGCTCAGCCTCAAGGTCAAGCCGCAGATCACGCCTGAGGGCAACGTGATCCTCAACGTGGAGGTCAACAAGGACAGCCGCGGCGAGCTGACCACCGCGGGCCCGGCGATCAACACCAAGCGCGTCACCACCGAGGTGCTGGTCGAGAACGGCGGCACGGTGGTGATCGGGGGCATCTTCACGCAGGACGAGCAGAACCGCGTCAGCAAGGTGCCGCTGCTGGGCGACATCCCCTTCGTCGGCGCGCTGTTCCGCAGCACCGAACGCAGCACGCGCAAGACGGAACTGCTGGTGTTCATCACACCCAAGATCGTGACCGACCGCTCGGCCGCGCGCTGATGCAGGCCCGCCACCGACGTGCGACGGGCGCGACGCATGACATCGACGGCCGCGACATGTTGACCACTGGTTGGCCATGCCGTTGAACGTCTCTCTGGTGGGCATGCCCGGCTGCGGCAAGTCCACCGTCGGCCGCCACCTGGCCCGCCAGCTGGGCCTGGCCTTCGTCGACAGCGACACCGAGATCGAGTCCCGGATCGGCATGCCGATCCGGGATTTCTTCTCGCAGCAAGGCGAGGATCGCTTCCGCGACATCGAGCAGGACGTCATCGACGAGCTGAGCGCCCGCGGCGGGCAGGTTCTGGCCACCGGCGGCGGCGCCGTGCTGCGCCCGGCCAACCGAGACGCCCTGCACGCGCGCACGCACGCGCTGTACCTGCGCGCCACGCCGGACGAGCTCGCGCGCCGGCTGCGCCACGACACGCAGCGCCCGCTGTTGCAGGTGGCCGACCCGCTGGGCCGCCTGCGCGAGCTGTTCCGCGAGCGCGACCCGCTGTACCGCCACACCGCGCATTTCGTGATCGAGGCCGCCCGTCCCTCGGTGCCGGCCCTGCTGCGCATGGCGCTGATGCAGCTGGAGGTGGCCGGGCTGGTCGATCCAGGCCGGCCCGTACACTGACGGGCCATGAACCCGACCCAGCGTCCGCCGCGTGTCGTCGCGGTGCGAACGCCCAGCAAGCACTACGACATCCTCATCGGCAGCGGCCTGCTGTCGGCGCCGGTCGCGTGGCGGGGGCTGCCGCGTTGCAGCCATGCCGTGCTGGTGAGCAACCCGACCGTGTTCGCGCTGCACGGCGAACGCGCCCTGGCCACGCTGCGCGGCCTGGCGCCGCGCGCCAGCCACCTGCTCTTGCCCGACGGCGAGGCCTGCAAGGACTGGCAGCACCTCAGCTGGGTGTTCGACCACCTGCTGCGCCAGGGCTGTGATCGCAAGGCCCTGCTGTTCGCGCTCGGCGGTGGCGTCGTCGGCGACATGACCGGCTTTGCCGCCGCCTGCTACATGCGGGGCGTGCCCTTCGTGCAGTTGCCGACCACGCTGCTGGCGCAGGTGGACTCGTCCGTGGGGGGCAAGACGGCCATCAACCACCCCCTGGGCAAGAACATGATCGGCGCGTTCCACCAGCCCGAGCGGGTGCTGTGCGACTTGTCCACGCTGGCCACGCTGCCGGCGCGCGAGTTGCGCGCGGGTCTGGCGGAAGTCATCAAGTACGCGCCCATCGCGGACGCGGCGCTGCTGGACTGGCTGGAGCAGGAACTCGACGCGCTGCTGGCCGGCGACCCGGAGGCGCTGGCGCAGGCCGTGCAGCGCTCGTGCGAGATCAAGGCCGCGGTCGTGGGCGGCGACGAGCGCGAGAGCGGCCGCCGCGCCATCCTGAACTTCGGTCACACCTTCGGCCACGCCATCGAGGCCGGCCTCGGCTATGGCCAGTGGCTGCACGGCGAGGCCGTGGGCTGCGGCATGGTGATCGCCGCGTCGCTGTCGGCCGACCTGGGGCTGGTGCCGCGCGGCTGGGCCGATCGCATCGCCCGGCTGGTCGAGCGTGCCGGGCTGCCCGTGGCAGCACCTGACCTGGGCGCCGAACGCTGGTTCGAGCTGATGGCGGTGGACAAGAAGGCCGAGGCCGGCGACATCCGCTATGTGCTGCTGGACGGCCCCGGCAACGCCACGCTGCGCGCCGTGCCGCGGCCGCAGGTCGAGGCCGCCCTGCGCCGTCATGTCGCGGTGCCGCGCACCGGCGCCGCGTTGCCCGCTTGAACACCGTGCTGGCGCCCTGGGCCAGCGACCCCCAGCGCTCGCGCGGGCGCCGCATCCCCGAGCCGCCTTCGCCGCCGCGCACCGGGCACGAACGCGACCGCGACCGCATCGTGCACAGCAATGCCTTCCGGCGGCTGGTCTACAAGACGCAGGTCTTCATCAACCACGAGGGCGACCTGTTCCGCACGCGGCTGACGCACTCGCTGGAGGTGGCCCAACTCGGCCGCTCGGTGGCACGTGCCCTGGGGCTGAACGAGGACCTCGTCGAGGCCATCGCGCTGGCCCACGATCTCGGACACACGCCCTTCGGTCACGCCGGGCAGGACGCGCTGGCCGATTGCATGGCCGCGCACGGCGGCTTCGAGCACAACCTGCAGAGCCTGCGCGTCGTCGACCGACTCGAGGCCCGCTACCCCACCTTCGACGGCCTGAACCTCACTTTCGAGACACGCGAGGGCATCCTCAAGCACTGCAGCCGCCGCCACGCCGAGCGCTTGCTGGCTGAAGAGCCCGACGGGCCGGCCCGGCGCTTCGTGCACGGCGGCTCGCCCAGCCTGGAGGCCCAGCTCGTCAACGTGGCCGACGAGCTGGCCTACAGCGCCCACGACGCCGACGACGGCGTGCGCTCCGGGCTCGTCACGCTGGAGCAGTTGCTGACGGTGCCGCTGATGTCGCGCCACCACGCTGAGGTGCAGGCCGCGCACCCGGGCCTGGACCCCCGGCGGCAGCTGTACGAGACGCTGCGCCGTATGCTGTCGTCGCAGGTGCACGACTTGATCACGCACACCCGGGCTGCCTGCGAGGCCGCGGCCGCTGAGGGCGGGCTCGACGGCGACGGCGTGCGCGCGCGTCCGCCGCTCGTGGGCTTGTCGCCGGCACTGCGCGAGGCCACGCTGGCGCTCAAGCGCTTTCTCTTCCAGCACCTGTACCGGCACCCGCGGGTGATGCAGCGCACCGGGCTTGCGCGCCAGGTGCTGGCCGAGTTGTTCGCGGCCTACCGCGCCGCGCCCGGCGAGATGAGCCCGGACTACGCCCGCGCCGCGCATGACCCGGCGCGCACCGTGGCCGACTACGTGGCTGGCATGACCGACCGCTTCGCGCTGCGCGAGCACCACCGGCTGACGGGCCGGCGCGTGCTCGACTGGTAGAGCGCTCTTGTCGCCATGGCTCGTCTGCCTCGCCTCGCTCTGGCCGGCCGCGTGCACTGGGTGATGCAGCGGGGGCTGAGCGGCCGCGCGGTGTTCGCGGACGACGTCGACCGCGACGTGTATCTCGGGGTACTGCGCGAGGCCGCGACGGCCGCCCAAGTGCGGCTGCACGCCTTTTCCCTGGCCGCCGACGAGGTGCAGCTCGTGCTGACGCCGGACGACGCCGCGGGGCCGAGTCGGCTGATGCAGGCGCTGGGCCGGCGCTATGTGAGCGCCCACCATCGCCGCCACGGCGGCAACGGCACCTTGTGGGAGGGCCGCTTTCGCTGTGCCGTCGTGGAGCCGGGCGCCACGCTGCTGGCGGTGCTGACCCTGGTGGACGGGCGCACCACCGAGCCCGGGCACGGCAGCGGGGCACACCGCAGCGGTCAGCCGGAGCGTCGGGTGCCGCTGGAGGACCCGCCCGAAGTGTGGACGCTGGGCAACACCCCGTTCGAGCGCGAGGCCGCCTGGCGCCGCCGGCTCGAGGCTGGGCTGCCCGCGCCGCAGCGCGACGCGCTGCTGGCGGCCCTGCGCGGCGGTTGGGCCGTGGGCTCGGCCGCGTTTGCTGCCGCGTTGGCCGAGCAGGTGGCACGGCCGACACGGCCCCGAACCCGGGGGCGCCCGATCGGCCGACGCAGCAGCGGCAGCGCCTGAAACCGCAGCACGGCGGCGCAGCACGCGGGCCGCCCGCGCCTGGCTCTGCGGGTGGCCGCAGCGCTTGGGCCATTACTCTGTCCCCAATTCTTTTGCATGGCAGCGCGATCAGATACATCGGGGGTCTGACCCTATTTATTTCGTTTGCGGGGCATGTTGCAGTGCGATAGCCTGCGCGACCGCCGGCCCTGAGGCCGCTGCTGCCGCCCGCGCCGCCCTTGACGCGGCGGTCCCAGGAGACCGTCATGACCGTTGCCCGCCCCCTGCCGCCCGCGCCCGCCGAGGGCCCTGCCGCCGACCCGACGCCCGCTGACGCCCGCCGAGAGGCCGCCGAGCACGGCCTGTACAGCCCGCAGCACGAGCACGACGCATGCGGCGTGGGCTTCGTGGCCCACATCAAGGGGCAGAAGGCGCACGGCATCATCGAGCAGGGTCTGAAGATCCTGGAGAACCTCGACCACCGCGGCGCCGTGGGTGCCGACCCGCTGATGGGCGACGGCGCGGGCATCCTGATCCAGATCCCCGATGAGTACTACCGCGCCGCGATGCAGGCCCAGGGCGTGGCGCTGCCGCCGCCCGGCGAGTACGGCGTGGGCATGATCTTCCTGCCCAAGGAGCACGCCTCGCGACTGGCCTGCGAACAGGAGCTGGAGCGTGCGATCAAGGCCGAGGGCCAGGTGCTGCTGGGCTGGCGTGATGTGCCCGTGGACCGCGACATGCCCATGAGCCCCACGGTGCGCGCCAAGGAGCCGGTGATCCGCCAGGTGTTCATCGGCCGCGGCCCCGACGTCATCGTTCCCGACGCCCTGGAGCGCAAGCTCTACGTCATCCGCAAGACGGCGAGCGCCGCCATCCAGGCGCTCAAACTCACGCACAGCCGCGAGTACTACGTGCCCAGCATGAGCTGCCGCACCGTCATCTACAAGGGCTTGCTGCTCGCCGACCAGGTGGGCGTGTACTACAAAGACCTGGCCGACCCGCGCGTGACCAGTGCCCTGGCCCTCGTGCACCAGCGCTTCAGCACCAACACCTTCCCTGAGTGGCCGCTGGCGCATCCCTACCGCTTCGTTGCGCACAACGGCGAGATCAACACCGTCAAGGGCAACTTCAACTGGATGCGTGCCCGAGAGGGCGTGATGAAGTCGCCCGTGCTCGGCGACGACCTGAAGAAGCTCTATCCCATCAGCTTCGAGGGCCAGAGCGACACCGCCACCTTCGACAACGCGCTGGAGCTGCTCACCATGAGCGGCTACCCGCTGGCGCAGGCCGCGATGATGATGATCCCCGAGGCCTGGGAGAACCACGAGCTGATGGACGAGCGCCGCCGCGCGTTCTACGAGTACCACGCGGCCATGATCGAGCCCTGGGACGGCCCGGCCGCGATGGTGTTCACCGACGGCAAGCAGATCGGCGCCACACTGGACCGCAACGGCCTGCGCCCGGCGCGCTACATCGTCACCGACGACGACCTCGTGGTGATGGCCTCCGAGAGCGGCGTGCTGCCGGTGCCCGAGAGCCGCATCGTCAAGAAGTGGCGCCTGCAGCCAGGCAAGATGTTCCTGATCGATCTCGAGCAGGGCCGCATCGTCGACGACGAGGAACTGAAAAACCAGTTCGCCAATGCGCGCCCGTACCGGCAGTGGATCGAGAACGTGCGCATCCGCCTCGACAGCATCGACGTGCCCGGCACGCCCGAGCCGCACCGCGAGAACCTGCTCGACCGCCAGCAGGCCTTCGGCTACACGCAGGAAGACCTGAAGTTCCTGCTCGCGCCCATGGCCGCCAACGGCGAAGAGGCCATCGGCAGCATGGGCAACGACAGCCCGCTGGCCGTGTTGTCCGACAAGAACAAGCCGCTCTACAACTACTTCAAGCAGCTGTTCGCCCAGGTCACGAACCCGCCGATCGACCCCATCCGCGAGGCCATCGTGATGAGCCTCAACAGCTTCATCGGCCCGAAGCCCAACCTGCTGGACATCAACGCGGTGAACCCGCCGATGCGCCTGGAGGTGAACCAGCCCATCCTCGACTTCGACGACATGGCCCGCCTGCGCGCCATCGAGTCGCGCACAGGCGGCAAGTTCAAGAGCTGCACACTCGACATCACCTACCCGCTCGCCTGGGGCCGCGAGGGTGTGGAAGCCCAGCTCGCCAGCCTGTGCGCCGAGGCGGTGGACGCCATCAAGGGCGGCCACAACATCCTGATCGTCTCCGACCGCGCCATGGACCGCGACCGCATCGCGATCCCCGCACTGCTGGCGCTGAGTGCCGTGCACCACCACCTGGTGCGCGAGGGCCTGCGCACCACCGCCGGCCTGGTGGTGGAGACCGGCAGCGCGCGTGAGGTGCACCACTTCGCGGTGCTAGCCGGCTACGGCGCCGAGGCCGTGCACCCCTACCTGGCGATGGAGACGCTGCTGGAGCTGCACCAGTCGCTGCCGGGCAAGCTCGATGCCGACAAGGCGCTCTACAACTACGTCAAGGCCATCGGCAAGGGCCTGTCGAAGATCATGTCCAAGATGGGCGTGAGCACGTACATGTCGTACTGCGGCGCCCAGCTGTTCGAGGCCATTGGCCTGGAGAAGGCCTTCGTCGACAAGTACTTCCGCGGCACGGCCAGCCAGGTGGGCGGCATCGGCGTGTTCGAGGTGGCCGAAGAGGCCCTGCGCATGCACGTGGCTGCCTTCGGCAACGACCCGACGCTGGCCACCATGCTCGATGCCGGCGGCGAATACGCCTGGCGCGTGCGCGGTGAAGAGCACATGTGGACGCCCGACGCCATCGCCAAGCTGCAGCACAGCACGCGCGCCAACCGGTGGGACACCTACAAGGAGTACGCCCAGATCATCAACGACCAGAGCCGCCGCCACATGACGCTGCGCGGCCTGTTCGAGTTCAAGGTCGATCCGGGCAGGGCCATCCCGCTCGACGAGGTGGAGCCGGCGGCGGAGATCGTCAAGCGGTTCGCCACCGGGGCCATGTCGCTGGGCAGCATCTCCACCGAGGCGCACTCGACGCTGGCCATCGCCATGAACCGCATCGGCGGCAAGAGCAACACCGGTGAAGGTGGCGAAGACCCGGCACGCTACCGCAACGAGCTCAAGGGCATGCGCATCGCGGCCGGCACCAAGGTGTCGGACGTCATTGGCGCCAAGGTCATCGAGGCCGACTACGAGATGCGCGAGGGCGACAGCCTGCGCAGCAAGATCAAGCAGGTGGCCTCGGGCCGCTTCGGCGTCACCACCGAGTACCTGGTCAGCGCCGACCAGATCCAGATCAAGATGGCCCAGGGCGCCAAGCCCGGCGAGGGCGGCCAGCTGCCCGGCGGCAAGGTGTCCGACTACATCGGCTTCCTGCGCTACAGCGTG
Organism: Rubrivivax sp.; assembly: GCA_032115875.1. GTDB lineage: Bacteria > Pseudomonadota > Gammaproteobacteria > Burkholderiales > Burkholderiaceae_C > Rubrivivax. Next base: position 8,528 of record JAUMBF010000133.1, on the reverse strand, counting down.
CCCGGCGTGGGCCTCATCAGCCCGCCGCCGCACCACGACATCTACTCGATCGAGGACCTCGCCCAGCTGATCCACGACCTCAAGAACGCCAACCCGCGCGCCAGCATCAGCGTCAAGCTGGTCAGCGAAGTCGGCGTGGGCACCATCGCGGCCGGCGTGGCCAAGTGCAAGGCCGACCACGTGGTGATCGCCGGCCACGACGGCGGCACCGGCGCGAGCCCCTGGAGCAGCATCAAGCATGCCGGCACGCCCTGGGAGCTGGGCCTGGCCGAGACGCAGCAGACCCTGGTGCTCAACCGCCTGCGCGGCCGCATCCGCGTCCAGGCCGACGGCCAGATGAAGACCGGCCGCGATGTGGTGATCGGCGCGCTGCTGGGCGCGGATGAGTTCGGCTTCGCCACCGCACCGCTGGTGGTGGAGGGCTGCATCATGATGCGCAAGTGCCACCTCAACACCTGTCCGGTGGGCGTGGCCACGCAAGATCCGGTGCTGCGCAAGAAGTTCGCCGGCAGACCTGAGCACGTCGTCAACTACTTCTTCTTCGTGGCCGAAGAGGCGCGCCAGATCATGGCGCAGCTGGGCATCCGCCGCTTCGACGAGCTGATCGGCCGCGCCGAGCTGCTCGACACCAGGAAGGGCATCGAACACTGGAAGGCGCGCGGCCTGGACTTCGGGCGCGTTTTCCACCAGCCCGCCATGCCGGCCGAGGTGCCACGCCACCAGGTGGACGAACAGGACCACGGCCTGGCCAAGGCGCTGGACCTGAAGCTCATCGAGCGCTGCCGGCCGGCACTCGAGCGCGGCGAGAAGGTGCAGTTCATGGAAGACGCGCGCAACCGCAATCGCAGCGTCGGCGCCATGCTGTCGGGCGAGCTCGTGCGCGTGCGCCCCGAGGGGCTGCCCGACCACACCATCTTCATGCAGATGGAAGGCACGGGCGGCCAGAGCTTCGGCGCGTTTCTCGCCAGCGGCATCACGATGTACCTCATCGGCGACGCCAACGACTACACCGGCAAGGGCCTGAGTGGCGGCCGCATTGCCGTGCGGCCCAGCATCGACTTCCGCGGCGACGCCACCAAGAACATCATCGTCGGCAACACGGCCCTGTACGGCGCCACCAGCGGCGAGGCCTTCTTCCGCGGCGTGGCCGGCGAGCGCTTCGCCGTGCGCCTGAGCGGCGCCGCCACGGTGGTGGAAGGCACGGGCGACCACGGCTGCGAGTACATGACGGGCGGCACCGTGGTCGTGCTCGGCAAGACCGGCCGCAACTTCGCCGCCGGCATGAGCGGCGGCGTGGCCTACGTGTTTGACGAAGACGGCCACTTCGCGCGCCGCTGCAACACCAGCATGGTGGCGCTGGAAAAGGTGCTGCCGCGCGACGAGCAGGCCGGCCTGCCCGCCGCCGGCCTGCACCACGAGATGGCCGACGAGGCGCTGCTGAAGAAGCTGATCGAAGATCACCACCGCTGGACGGGCAGCCTGCGTGCCCGCGAGCTGCTGGACAGCTGGGCCGAGTCGCGCGCGAAGTTCGTCAAGGTCTTCCCGCACGAGTACAAGCGCGTGCTGGCCGGGCGGGCCGCCAAGGCAAACCCCGCTCGCCCTGAGCTTGTCGAAGGGTCTGGTGGCACTCAAGGGCTTCGACAGGCTCAGCCCGAACGGGTCCTTTCAAAGTAACGAACGAGCGAGCACACCACCATGGGCAAGGTCACCGGTTTCCTGGAGTACGAGCGCCTCGAAGAAGGCTACGAGCCGCCGCAGCAGCGCGTGAAGACCTGGAAGGAATTCGTCATCACGCTGGCCGAGGACCAGGCCAAGGTGCAGGGCGCGCGCTGCATGGACTGCGGCACGCCCTTCTGCAACAGCGGCTGCCCGGTCAACAACATCATCCCCGACTTCAACGACCTCGTGTACCAGGGCGACTGGAAGAGCGCCATCGAGGTGCTGCACCAGACGAACAACTTCCCCGAGTTCACCGGCCGCGTCTGCCCCGCACCCTGTGAGGCCGCGTGCACGCTCAACGTCAACGACGACCCGGTCGGCATCAAGAGCATCGAGCACGCCATCATCGACCGCGCCTGGGCCGAGGGCTGGGTGCAGCCGCAGCCACCGGCGGCCAAGACCGGCAAGAAGGTGGCGGTGGTGGGCAGCGGCCCCGCGGGCCTGGCCGCCGCGCAGCAGCTGGCGCGCGCGGGCCACGACGTGACCGTGTTCGAGAAGAACTCGCGCATCGGCGGTCTGCTGCGCTACGGCATCCCCGACTTCAAGATGGAGAAGTCGCACATCGACCGCCGCATCGGGCAGATGCAGGCCGAAGGCGTGGTGTTCCGCACCGGCGTGCTGGTGGGCGCGATGCCGGCCGAAGGCGCCGCCGCCAAGGTGACGAACGACGCCACGGAGACGCTCACGCCCGAGCAGCTCAAGGCCGGTTTCGACGCCGTGTTGCTGGCCTGCGGCAGCGAGACCAGCCGCGACTTGCCCGTGCCCGGCCGCGACCTCGACGGCGTGCACTTCGCGATGGAGTTCCTGCCGCAGCAGAACAAGGTGGTGGCGGGCGACAAGCTCAAGAAGCAGATCTCTGCCGCCGGCAAGCATGTCATCGTCATCGGCGGCGGCGACACCGGCTCCGATTGCGTGGGCACCAGCAACCGCCACGGCGCGGCCAGCGTGACGCAGTTCGAGCTCATGCCGCAGCCGCCCGAGCAGGAAGACAAGCCGCTCACCTGGCCCTACTGGCCCACCAAGCTGCGCACCAGCTCCAGCCACGAGGAAGGCTGCGAGCGCAGTTTCGCCATCGCCACCAAGGAGTTCATCGGCAGTGGCAACGGCAAGGGGGGCAAGCTCACGGGCCTGCGGACGGTGCACGTGCAGTGGCAGGGCGGCAAGATGGTCGAGTTGCCCGGCACCGAGAAGGAATGGAAGGCCGACCTCGTGCTGCTGGCCATGGGCTTCACGGCGCCCGTGCCCACGGTGCTCGAGGTGTTCGGCGTGGAGCGCGACAGTCGCGGCAACGCCAAGGCACCCACGCAAGCCGCTGGCGCCTACCGCACCAATGTCGACAAGGTCTTTGCCGCCGGCGACGTGCGGCGCGGTCAGAGCCTGGTGGTCTGGGCCATCCGCGAGGGCCGCCAGGCTGCCCGTGCGGTGGACGAGTTCCTCCTGGGCGCGAGCACCCTGCCCCTCTGAAACGGCGTTTCACGCCCTGCAGGGGGCACTTGATGGCCCCCGCGCATCCGGGTTTGCCCTGCATGCAACAATCCGCCGCGTTTGTGCCGCGCCCCGGCACGCCCGACGACACCCCTTGTTCGACAACCCTTTCATCGAGATCGACCACGTCACGTTCGGTTACGACAACACGCGGACCATCCTCTCCGACGTGTCGCTGAAGTTCCCGCGCGGCAAGGTCACCGCCATTCTCGGCGGCTCGGGCTGTGGCAAGACCACGCTGATGCGGCTGATCGGTGGCGTGCACGCGGCCGACAAGGGCCGCGTCGTCTTCGACGGCGAGGTGCTGAACACGCGCGACGGCGCACAGCTGTTCCGCATCCGGCGTCGCCTGGGCATGCTGTTCCAGTTCGGGGCGCTGTTCACCGACCTCACGGTGTTCGACAACGTGGCCTTCCCGATGCGCGAGCACACGAAACTGCCCGAGTCGATGATCCGCGACCTGGTGCTGATGAAGCTCAACGCGGTGGGCCTGCGCGGCGCGGCGCACCTGCGCATCTCCGAGGTGTCGGGCGGCATGGCGCGGCGCATCGCGCTGGCGCGCGCCATCGCGCTGGACCCGGAGCTCATCATGTACGACGAGCCCTTCGCGGGGCTCGATCTCATCAGCATGGGGGTGGCGGCCAAGCTCATCCGCACGCTCAACGACACCACCGGCGCCACCAGTCTGGTCGTGAGCCACGACGTGCCGGAGTGCATGGCCATCAGCGACTGGGTGATCCTGCTGGCCAACCAGGGCCGCGTGGTGGCCCAGGGCACGCCGCAGCAGCTGATGGACAGCACCGACCCCGAAACCCGCCAGTTCGTGCGCGGTGAGCCGGACGGCCCGGTGAAGTTCCACTTTCCGGCGCGCGAGCTGGCCGAGGACTTCCTGCGATGAACGCCGCCGAGCAGTTGCAGCGCCTGGGCACCTGGGCGCTCGAGCAGTTCCGCGGCTGGGGACATGCGGCCTACTTCGTGTTCGACCTGCTGCGCGTGCTGCCGCAGTCGCTGCGCCGCTTCGGCTTGGTAGTGGGCCAGATCTACGCCATCGGCAACCGCTCGCTGATCATCATCTGCGCCTCGGGCCTGGCCGTGGGCTTCGTGCTGGCGCTGCAGATGTACTACGCGCTCGTCACCTTCGGCGCCACCGAGACCATGGGTCTGATCGTCAACCTGGCCCTCGTGCGCGAGCTCGGGCCCGTGGTGGCGGCGCTGTTGTTCGCCGGCCGCGCCGGCACCTCGCTCACGGCCGAGATCGGCCTCATGAAGGCCGGCGAGCAGATCTCGGCGATGGAGCTCATGGCCATCGACCCCCGGGCCCGCGTGCTGGCGCCGCGCTTCATCGGCGGCGTCATCTCGCTGCCGCTGCTGGCGATTCTCTTCTCGGCGGTGGGCATCCTCGGCGCCTGGGTCGTGGCGGTGCAGCTGATCGGCGTGGACGCGGGCAACTTCTGGTCGATCATGCAAACGCGCGTCGACGTCTGGCGCGACGTCGGCAACGGCGTCGTCAAGGCCTTCGTGTTCGGCCTGATCTGCACGCTGGTGGCCCTCTACCAGGGCTACGAGACCGAAGCCACGCCCGAAGGCGTGGCCTATGCCACCACGCGCACGGTCGTCATCTCGTCACTGTGGGTGCTGGGGATGGACTTCATCCTCACCGCACTGATGTTCTCGACGCCCTGACACCACGGCGTCGGCACCACTGGAGAACCCGCTCATGGGACGCAAAGGGATCGAAACACTGGTCGGCCTGTTCGTGCTGCTGGGCCTGCTGGCATTGCTGTTCCTGGCCCTGCAGGCCGCCAACCTCGGGGCCAGTGGCGGCGGCGCCACCTACTCGGTGCAGGCGCGCTTCGACAACATCGGCGGCCTCAAGACGCGCGCGCCGGTGCGTGTGGCCGGCGTCACCGTGGGCCGCGTCAAGGGCATCGGCGTCGACCCCAAGACCTTCCAGGGCGTGGTCACGCTGGACATCGAGCAGGCCTACCGTTTTCCCAAGGACACGACGGCCAAGATCCTGACCTCGGGCCTGCTGGGCGACCAGTACATCGGCCTGGAGCCCGGCGGCGACGACGCCAGCCTGGCCGCCGGTGACACCATCGCGCAAACGCAGAGCGCGGTGGTGCTGGAGAACCTCATCGGGCAGTTCCTCACCGGCCGCGCCGACAGCGCCGGCAGCGTCGGTGGCGCCGCCTCGGGGGCGAGCCCGTGAGCGCGCGGCCTTGCCTGCTCGCCCCGGTGGCCCTGGCGGCGCTGCTGCTGCTCGGGGGCTGCGCCACCACAGGGCCGGCCACGCCGGGCGATCCGTGGGAGGGCCTCAACCGCAAAGTCTTCGCCTTCAACGATGCGGTCGACAACGCCGTGCTGCGCCCGGTGGCCGAAACCTACCGCGACACCGTGCCGCAGCTCGTGCGCACCGGAATCTCCAACGTCATCGGCAATGCCGGCGACCTGTGGTCGGCGGCCAACCACTTTCTGCAGGGCAAGGGTGCCAGTGGCCTCGAACAGGGCATGCGCTTCCTCACCAACACCCTGTTCGGCCTGGGTGGCCTGCTCGACCCGGCCAGCGAGATGGGTCTGAAGCGCCACAGCGAGGACTTTGGCCAGACGCTGGGCAAGTGGGGCTTTGGCCCTGGCCCTTACCTCGTGCTGCCGCTGCTGGGACCGAGCTCGGTCCGCGACGGCATCGGCCGCGTGCCCGACATGGCCGCGTCGCCGTCGAATCTGTTCGACGACAGCAAGGCGAGCACGCTGGCCACGGTGCTGACGGTGGTCGACGCCCGGGCCTCGCTGCTGGGCGTGACGGCACTGGCCGACCGCGTCTCGCTGGACAAGTACAGCTTCTTCCGCCAAGGCTACCTGTCGCGCCGCCGTGACGCGGTGTACGACGGGGCGCCGCCCGTCGAGGCCCTCGAGGACATCGGCGAAGACCCGCCACCGCCCGCGCCGGCTCGCCCGGCACCGCCGCCGCGTCCTGCCCCCCGCTGAGAAGCTGTGAACGACACGCTGAACTCGCGCGCCGAGCGCGCATCGAAGCAACCCGCACCCGCCAACCGGGTGCCCGACCCCGAAAGGAACACCGTGTTCGCCACCTTCCGCCGCCTCGTCGCCTCGACGCTGCTGATCGCCACCGGGGCCGTCCTGGCCACCGCACCTGCGCCCGACCTGCTGATCCGTCAGGTGTCCACCGAGGTGCTCGAGGCCGCCAAGAACGACAAGGCCATCCAGGCCGGTGACGTCGCCCGTGTCGCGGCCCTCGTGGAGAGCAAGGTCATGCCGCATGTCGACTTCGAGGTCGTCACGCGCTCGGCCGTGGGCGTGCAGTGGCGCGGCGCCTCGCCCGAGCAGCGCAGCCGCCTGCAGGCCGAGTTCAAGCAGCTGCTGATCCGGGTCTACGCGGGCGCGCTGGCCGAACTCAAGGACCAGACCGTGCAGATCACGCGCACGCAGCCGGTGCAGGGCAGCACGCAGGTGATCGTTCAGTCCGAGGTGCGTGGCAAGGGCGAGCCGATCAAGCTCGACTACCGCCTCGACCGCCGGGGCGCCGCGGGCGCCGAGGTCTGGAAGATCATCGACGTCAACGTCGCCGGCCTTTGGCTGGTGCAGAACTACCGCACGCAGTTCGCGCAGGAGCTCAGCAAGGGCGGCATCGACGGCCTGATCGCGGCACTGGCCGAGCGCAACAAGGGCGGCAAGAGCTGATGCCATGGCCCACAGCGCGCTGAAGCTGCCCGCCCGCGTCACCATCGACGAGGCCGCCGAGTTGGCGGCACAGCTGCCGTCGCAGGTGCGCGCCGGCAGCGGCGTGCTGCACGTGGACGCCTCGGCCATGACGGACTCGGACAGCGCCACCATCGCACTGCTGCTCGAGGCCCGCCGCCAGGCCGAGGCTGCCGGGCGCGGCTTCGAGGTGCGCGGCGCACCGGCCAAGCTGACGGACCTGGCGCGCCTCTATGGCGTCGACGGCCTCCTGGCGCTGGCTCCGGCGTCGTCGCCTTCTTCGCCGTAGGTCGCTGCGGCCGGCGTGCCCACGTAGCGCCGCTCGCGCAGGTTCTTCTTGATGGCCTGCAGCGCCGGCCGCAGCTGGGCCGAGCCCAGGCGCAGCGCCACGCCGGTGGTGAGGATGTCGACGATCATCAGGTGCAGCAGCCGCGACACCATCGGGCTGTAGCGGTCGGCGTCCTCGGGGTGGTCGGCGGCAAGCAGGATGCCGCTGGCACCGGCCACCCGGCTGTCCAGCGCCATCGGCGAGCCGCTGGCCGTGATCGTGATGACCATGGCGCCACGGCGGCGGGCGATGTCGGCAACGTCGATCAGGTCCTTGCTGCGGCCGGAGTTGCTGATCACCACCGCCACGTCGCCGGGCTTGAGCATGGTCGCGCTCATCACCTGGACGTGGCTGTCGCTCACCGCGTGGGCGTTGACGCCGAGGCGGAAGAACTTGTGCTGCGCGTCCTGCGCCACGATGCCGGAGTTGCCGACGCCGTAGAACTCGATGCGCGCACCCTCGGCGCTGCGGCGGCCGGCGTCGGCCAGCGCGGCGATGGCGCGCTCCACGCTCTGGTGCGCGGCCGCGTTGCGGTAGCGCAGCAGCGCCGCCACGGCGTTGTCGACCACCTTGACGACGATGTCGCCAGCCTTGTCGTCGTCATCGACCGCACGGTGCACGAAAGGCACGCCCTCGTTGACGCTGCCGGCCAGCTTGAGCTTGAAGTCGGCCAGCCCGTCATAGCCCACGCTGCGGCAGAAGCGCACCACCGTGGGCTTGCTGACGTGGGCGCGCTCGGCGAGCTCGGCCACGGGCAGCGTCGCGAAGCTGCGCGGGTCGGCCAGCAGCAGCTTGGCCACGCGCTGCTCGGCCGGTGGCAGCGCAGGGATGGAGGCGCGGATGCGTTCGAGCATGGTCTCTCAAGCGCTCACTGTTCCTCGGCCCAGGCGCTGCCGTCGCGGGCCACCAGCGCGCTGGCGGCCGCAGGGCCCCAGCTGCCGGCGGCGTACGGGCGCGGGCCCGGCGTGTCGCCCGCCCACGCTTGCAGCACCGGCTCGACCCAGCGCCAGGCCTGCTCCTGCTCGTCGCTGCGCACGAACAGGTTCAGACGGCCGGCGATGGCGTCCATGAGCAGCCGCTCGTAGCCGCCGACGCGCTCGCTGGCGAAGGCTTTGTCGAAGTCCAGGTCCAGGCTCACCGGGTAGAGCCGCTCCTCGCCGCCGCCGCCCTTGGCCGCCAGCAGGTGCAGCTCCAGGCCGTCTTCGGGCTGCAGCTTGATGACGAGCTTGTTGGCCGCGCGCGTACCCGGGAAGATGGGGTGCGGCACCTCGCGGAA
>JAUMBF010000132.1:0-1678 GCA_032115875.1 Rubrivivax sp. | reverse complement strand
CCACCCGCCACACGGCGTGTTCTTCTGCACATCCATCGCCCGCGTCGAGCACGGCCGCGTGGCCGGCATCGAGGAGTACTGGGCCACGGCCGAGCCGCCGCAGGACTGGCGCAGTGGCCGGCCCGGGCACAGCCGCTTCGAGCCCACCGACGACCCGCGCACCACGGTGGCCCCGGGAGCCGCCCGCCCGTGAGCGCCACGCCGGCGTCCGTGCCGTGGGCCGAGACGCTGCTGCACGGCAGCGGCCCCGCCCAGCGCCGGGCGCTGGCCAAGGCCATCACGCTGCTGGAAAGCACGCTGCCCGCGCACCGCGCCGAGGCCGACGCGCTGCTCGCCGCGCTGCTGCCGCACACCGGCCGCAGCCTGCGCATCGGCCTCAGTGGCGTGCCGGGCGTGGGCAAGAGCACCTTCATCGAGGCGCTGGGCCTGTTCCTCGTGAACCAGGGCCACCGCGTGGCCGTGCTGGCCGTGGACCCGAGCAGCAGCCTCGGCGGCGGCAGCATCCTCGGCGACAAGACGCGCATGGAGCAGCTCTCGGTGCACGAGCGGGCCTTCATCCGCCCCAGCCCCAGCAGCGGCACGCTCGGCGGCGTGGCCGAGAAGACGCGCGAGGCGATGCTCGCCTGCGAGGCCGCGGGCTTCGACGTGGTGATCGTCGAGACCGTGGGCGTGGGCCAGAGCGAGACCGCCGTGGCCGGCATGACCGACTGTTTCGTGCTGCTGCAGCTGCCCAACGCGGGCGACGACCTGCAGGCCATCAAGAAGGGCGTGATGGAGCTGGCCGACCTGGTGGTCATCAACAAGGCCGATCTCGACGAGGCCGCGGCCACGCGGGCCCGGGCGCAGATCACCAGTGCGCTGCGTTACCTCGGTCCCCACGCCCACGCCGGCACCGAGGTGCTGCAGCTCAGCGCGCTGAAGGCCGCCGGCATCGACACCTTCTGGGCCGCCGTGCAACGCTTCGCCGAGCGCCAGCGCAGCGCCGGCCGCCTGGACGAGCGCCGCACGCGCCAGAACGAGGCCTGGATGTGGGAGCGCATCGAGGCCGGGCTGCGCCAGCGCTTCCGCGCCCACCCGGCCGTGGCCGCCGCGCTGGCCGCCACCGCCGACGACGTGAAGGCCGGCCGGCTGGCCGCCTCGGTGGCCGCGCGGCGGCTGCTGGACCTCTTCACCTGACGACACGACACGACGCACCGACAGCAAGGACGAGCACCATGCACGACATCAACGAAAGGCTCGAGCAGATGCGCGCCGCCGCGCGCCTGGGCGGTGGCGACAAGCGCATCGCGGCCCAGCACGCCAAGGGCAAGCTCACCGCACGCGAGCGCCTGGAGCTGCTGCTCGACGAGGGCAGCTTCGAGGAGTGGGACATGTTCGTCGAGCACCGCTGCACCGACTTCGGCATGCAGGATCAGAAGGTGCCCGGCGACGGCGTCGTCACCGGCTACGGCATGATCAACGGCCGCCTGGTCTTCGTGTTCAGCCAGGACTTCACGGTCTTCGGTGGCGCGCTCAGCGAGGCCCACGCCGAGAAGATCTGCAAGGTCATGGACCAGGCCATGAAGGTGGGCGCGCCGGTGATCGGCCTCAACGACAGCGGCGGCGCGCGCATCCAGGAGGGGGTTGCGTCACTCGGCGGTTATGCCGAGGTCTTCCAGCGCAACGTGCTGGCCTCGGG
>JAUMBF010000131.1:0-9389 GCA_032115875.1 Rubrivivax sp. | reverse complement strand
CGCGCCCGCGCCGAGGCGGCGGCGCTCCGCGGCCTCCAGCCGCCGGCCGTCGGCCAGCCGCCGCATCAGCTGCGCATCGCGGCCGGCGGCCTCGTAGGCCTGGCCGTTGATGAAGACGTGATCAGCGTCGTACAGCATGCGCGTGCGGCGGTCGAGCACGACGGCACCTGCGGCGTTTGCCACGCCGCCGGCCTCGAACCACACCCCGGGCTTGGGATCGCTGAGTGACTCGCCCAGCGCCCGGGCCAGCCAGCGTGGGTCGTCGTCGAGCGCGCGCTGCACCGCCTGGCGTGCGAAGTCGGCCAGCGCCCCGGGCAGGGCGGCCGGCGTGGCGGTGGGGGGTTGGCGCGGATCGCGGTAGCGCCGGCCGCCGGGCGCGGCGCGGGCGCTGCGTTCCTCGGCCAGCGCCTCGGCCACCTCGTCGGCCAGCCGCCCGATCAGCTCGGCCGCCAGTTCGCCCATCGAAGGCGCGCGGAAGCCCACCGAGCAGGTCATGCAGTCGCCGCCCACGGCCTCGCCGTCATGGCCCCAGCCCGGCGGGAGGTAGAGCAGGTCGCCGGGCTCCAGCACCCATGCCTGCTCGGGCTCGAAGTGGCGCAGCAGCTTCAGGGGCGCATCGGGCACGAAGCCGGTGTCCTGCCCCGGACGCGGTGCGCCGATGCGCCAGCGGCGGCGGCCCTGCACCTGCAGCAGGAACACGTCATAGGCGTCCAGGTGCGGGCCGACGCCGCCGCCGTCGCTGGCCCAGGACACCATCAGGTCGTCGAGCCGGGCGTCGGGCACGAAACGGAAGGCGTCGAGCAGCTGGCGCGCGGCCGGCACGTGCAGATCCAGACCCTGCACCAGCAGCGTCCAGCCCGGCCGCGACGCTGGCGGCAGCGCGCGCCGCGCGAAGGGCCCGTGGCGCACGCGCCAGTCGGCCGCTGCGGTGCCGGCGCCGCGGCGCTCGACCAGGCGCGACTCCGTGCCCTCCTGCCCCGCCAGCGCAAACAGGGCCGGGCGCGACAGCGGCGCCCGCACCCCGGGCCAGGCCTGGCGCACCAGCAACGGCTTCTTCTGCCAGTGTTGGCGCATGAAGCGCGCGGGGCTCAGGCCGCCCAGCAGCGCCAGCGGCTGGGTCAGCGCCGCCGCGCCGGACGGCAAGGCCAGGGTCGGTGTCGCGGGTCTCATCAGCCCCATTGTGCGGGGGTGCGACGCGGCGCTGTGCCATCATGCCCGGATGAACATCACGAGCCCCTGCGTCGTGAGCCTGACCTGGCAGCTGGCCGACGCGCAGAACAACCCGATCGATGCCCTGGCCCAGCCGGTGGAGTTCTTCTACGGCGGCGACGACCTCCTGGCCAAGGTCGAGGAGGCCCTGGCCGGCCACGCCGAGGGCGCCGAGCTGCACCTTCACCTCGAGCCCGAGCACGCCTTCGGCGAGTACGACCCCGCGCTCGTGTGCTTCGAGGCGCGCAGCCTGTTTCCCGAGCAGCTCGAGCCCGGGATGGCCTTCGAGGGCTTGCCGGCCGGCGCCGTGACCGCCGGCATGCCCGCCGATGCCGTCTACGTCGTCACCGAGGTCTATCCGTCCCACGTCGTGCTGGACGGCAACCATCCGCTGGCTGGCATGGCGCTGCGGCTGCAGGTGCAGGTGCGCGCCGTGCGCGAGGCGCGCGACGAGGAGATCGAGGCGCGCAGCGTGGGCGGCGGCTTCGTCTCGGTGCTCGACGGCCGTCCCACCGACCACCCGGTGCACTGACCCTGGATCCGGCCCTTGGACGCGTCCGAGCGTCTCAGGCGCGCCCGGTGGACCCGAAGCCACCGGTGCCGCGCTCGCTGGTGCCGAACTGCTCGACGACGCGGAAGTGCGCCTGCACCACGGGCACGATCACCAGCTGCGCGATGCGGTCCAGCGGGTTGATCGTCACCGGCGCCGAGCCGCGGTTCCAGGCGCTCACCATCAGCGGACCCTGGTAGTCGCTGTCGATCAGTCCCACCAGATTGCCCAGCACCAGGCCCTGCTTGTGGCCCAGGCCCGAGCGCGGCAGCAGCAGCGCGGCCAGGCCAGGGTCGCCGATGTGCACCGCCAGCCCCGTGGGCACGAGTTCGACCTGGCCCGGCTGCAGCACCAGCGGCGCGTCCAGACAGGCGCGCAGGTCCAGGCCGGCGCTGCCGGGCGTGGCGTAGGCCGGCAGGCTGGCCTCGATGCGCGGGTCGAGGATGCGCAGGTCGATCGTGGTCATGGCGTGCGGGGCGGCGGCAGCCGCGTGGCGATGGCAGCCACCAGCTGCCGCGCCAGCGCCAGCTTGCCAGCGCGTGCCAGCTCGGTCGTGCGCTCAGCTTCCACCAGCAGCAGCGCGTTGTCGTCGCGGCCAAAGGTGGCCGGCCCGAGGTTGCCCACCACCAGCGGCACCCCCTTCTTCACCAGCTTGGCGCGCGCGTGGCGCTCCACCTCCTCGCTCTCGGCGGCGAAGCCCACGCACCAGGGGCGCTCCGCGGCGGGCAGCCGCGCCACCGTGGCCAGGATGTCGGGGTTTTCGACGAAGGCCAGCGCCGGCACGGCGCCGCTGCCGTCCTTCTTGATCTTGTGCGCGGCCGGGTCGGCGGGCCGCCAGTCGGCCACCGCGGCGGTGGCCACGAACAAGTCCTGCCCTGGTGCCACCGCCAGCACGGCCTCGAGCATCTCGCGGGCGCTGCCGACATCGATGCGCGCCACGCCGCGCGGCGTGGGCAGCGCCACCGGGCCGGCCACCAGCGTGACCGCCGCCCCGGCCTCGGCCGCCGCGCGCGCGATGGCGAATCCCATCTTGCCGCTGCTGCGGTTGGTGATGCCGCGCACGGGGTCGATGGGCTCGAAGGTCGGCCCGGCCGTCACCAGCACGCGCCGGCCGGTCAGCACCTTGGGTTGGAAGAAGGCGATGAGCCCGTCGCGCAGCTCCGGCGCCTCGAGCATGCGGCCGTCGCCGGTCTCGCCGCAGGCCTGGTCACCCGCGGCCGGGCCCAGCACCGCGGCACCGTCGGCCTGCACCAGGGCCAGGTTGCGCTGCGTGGCCGGGTGCGACCACATCTCGCGGTTCATGGCCGGCGCCAGCAGCAGCGGGCAGCGATCGCGCGGGCGCGCCAGGCACAGCAGCGAGAGGATCTCGCCGGCCCGGCCCTGCGCCAGCTGGGCGATGAAGTCGGCGCTGGCCGGCGCCACCAGCACGGCATCGGCCTGGCGCGTGAGGTTGATGTGCGGCATGGCGTTCGCCGCGCGCAGGTCCCACTGCGAAGTGACGACCGGCCGCCCGGTGAGCGACTGCATCGTCACCGGCGTGATGAACTGCGTCGCGGCCTCCGTCATCACCACCTGCACGGTGGCGCCTTCGCGCTGCAGCTCGCGCGCCAGCTCGGCGGCCTTGTAGCAGGCGACGCCGCCGGACAGGCCCAGCACGAGGCGGCGGCCGGCGAGCTCGCCGCCGGTGGTGGCGGTCCTGGTTTCGGACTCTTTCGACATGACGCGCGACTCTAGACCACGGCGCCGTGGCACTTCTTGAACTTCTTGCCGCTGCCGCAGGGGCAGGGATCGTTGCGGCCGGGTTGCTTGTCGACCCGGCGCGTGGCCGGCATCGGCGCGTGCTCGAGCCAGAACAGCCGCAGATCCTGCGCCGCGAAGAGCGCGCGGTCGATGGCCGCCTCGCGCGGCGTGGGCGGCGGATCGTCGCCCTGGGCCGGCGGCACCGGGGCGTCGTCGGGCGTGGGTTCGATCAGTGCCTCGATGTCGTCCAGCAATTCGGCGAGCACCTCGCGCGAGTCGGCGTCCTCGGGTTCGACCCAAACGTCGGAAAGCAGCGCCACGACCGCGAGGAAGCCCTCGGCCCACAGCGCGCCGCCTTGCAGCATGGCCTGCGCCTGGGGCAGACGCGCGATCTCCTCCGGGAGGGTTTGCCCTTCCACCCACTCGTAGAGCAGCGGCGCCAGGCGCAGGCGGTCGGGATCGTCCAGCAGCGCGTCGGGATCGAGCATGCGCCGCAGCGCGGCCAGGCGGGTGCCCACGGCCTGGTTCGCGGTGGCGACGTCGGCCGGGTCGGCGTACGCGCGCCCGAATTCCTCGCCGAGCAAGGGCGCCAGCCAGTTCTCCACGGGCAGCTGGTAGGGGCTGGCGGCCATGGCCGCGAGGGCGCCGTCGAGCCACTCGGCCTGCACGCTGGAGCCGAAGCCCTGCAGCCGCTCGGCCAAGGCCTCCAGCGCTGCGGCTTCGTCAGGAGCCTGGGTCGTCATTCGGGTTCTCCGGCGGGCAGCCCGAGGGCCACGGGGGGATGAGGATGCAGGCGGGCCATCGACAGCACGTCGGCGTAGGCCCCGTCGCGCAGCGCGTAGGCGCGATGGCGGCCCTCTTCCCGGAAGCCGAAGCGGCGGTACAGCGCAATGGCGCGGGCGTTGTCGACGAACACGGTGAGTTCCAGGCGCAGCAGCTGCGCCCAGCGGTCGGCATAGTCACAGGCGGCCTGCATCAGCGCGCTGCCCACACCGCCGCCCTGGTGCGCCGCGCCGACGCTGATGCCCAGCATGGCGACATGGCGGCGCCGCACCCGCTCCACGGGGTGCAGCCCGAGGCTGCCGAGGAGCACGCCGTCGCGCTCGGCCAGAAGCAGCAGCTCGGCGGACTCGCCGGTGGCCGCCATCTTCTCCAGGCGCTGGCGCCACAGCGCCTCGGTGGGCCAGGGCAGCTGCATCAGGTTGGCAAAGACCGCGTCGTCCGCCATCTGCCGCGCCAGGGCGCCGGCATCGGCGGGCGTGGCCCGACGCAGCGTGATCGGCAGCGGGGCGGCAGTGGCGACTGGGCTCATCGACGGGTGACCTGTGGCGCCAAGGCGACGCATCCCCGGCGATGGGCCGCATTGTCACGCCAGCGGCACAGGGCGGCGTCAAGCTTGCGGCATACGTTCTTGGCGCCCGAAGTGCGCCGCAGCACTCCGGGCCACGAGCGTCGAGCCGGGCAATCGCGGCGGGCGTTGAGGCCGCCTCGCAACAGCCCGGCGCCTTTGCGGCTGCACACTACCGGAAACCCGATGGTTGCAGCGCCCGAGCGCCGTCTGACACCCACAACGCCCCGAGGACTCTTCCCATGAACCGAGACGACTGGCTCCTGTTCCCCCGCACCGCCGTGGCCGCTGCCGCTGCCGTGGCCGTGGCCGTGGTGACTGCTGCCACGGCGCTGCCCGCACTGGCCCAGAACACCACCTCCGCCGTGAGCGGCCGCGTGGTCGGCGGCGACGGCCGCCCGGTGGCCGGCGCCACGGTGACCATCACCCACCAGCCCTCGGGCACCACCGTCACCGCCACCTCCGATGCCGAGGGCCGCTACGCGGCGCGCGGCCTGCGCGCCGGCGGGCCGTACACCATCGTCTTCCAGCGCGGCATCGAAGTCGACCGCCGCAGCGACGTGAACCTGGCACTGGCCGAGACGCTGATGCTGGACGGCCGGGTGGGGGCGGCCACGCAGATGATCACCGTGACGGGTCGCGCCGGCAGCGAGCGCTTCAACGCCCACAACATGGGCGCGGCGACGGCGCTTGGCAGCCGGGAGGTCAGTGCACTGCCGTCCATCCAGCGCAGCCTTCAAGACCTGGCCCGCATCGACCCGCGCATCAGCCAGACCGACAAGGAGCGTGGCGAGATCTCGGCCTTGGGGCAGAACAGCCGCTTCAACAGCATCACCGTCGACGGCGTCAGCATCAGCGACACCTTTGGTCTGGAGTCGAACAACCTGCCGATGATCAAGCAGCCCATCTCGATCGACGCGATTCAGGCGGTGCAGGTGAACATCTCGAACTTCGACGTCACCCAGAAGGGATACACCGGCGCGAACATCAACGCGGTCACGAAGAGCGGCACCAACGAGCTGTCGGGCAGCGTGTATTACGTCTTCCGCGACGCCTCGATGGCCGGTGGTCGGGTCAACAGAACCACGGGCGTGATCACCCCGCCGACGTCGTTCAAGGACACCACGGTCGGCTTCACGATCGGGGGCCCGATCATCACGGACAAGCTGTTCTTCTTCGCGGGCTACGAAGAGCTCAAGAGCAAACCTGTCCGCAACGCGCCGTCGTTCGGTCCGGTGGGCAGCAGCCTGACGAATGTCGGCATCACGCCTGAGCAGATCGCGGCGGCGCAGAACACGGCCCGCACCGTCTACGGGTTCGACGCAGGCAGCTTCGACGTGCCGGCCACCACCGAACTGGCGGTCACCGACACCGTGCTGAAGCTC
Organism: Rubrivivax sp.; assembly: GCA_032115875.1. Taxonomy (GTDB): domain Bacteria; phylum Pseudomonadota; class Gammaproteobacteria; order Burkholderiales; family Burkholderiaceae_C; genus Rubrivivax. The sequence goes on along the minus strand of JAUMBF010000131.1, from coordinate 3,157 downwards.
GACTGGAACATCTCGGAGAGCCACCGCGCCAGCATGCGCTACACGAAGACCGAGGAGACCAACCCGATCTTCCCGAGCAATGCAGCCACCGTGCTGTCGCTCAACAGCTATTGGTACGACCAGGTCAAAACCAACGAGTCGCTGGTGGCCCAGTGGCTGGCCGACTGGGCCCCGACACTGAGCACCGAGTTGAAGGTGTCGCAGCGCAGCTACGACAGCACTCCGATCACGCGCTCCAACCTGCCCCAGGTCGGCCTGGTGTTCACCGGGCCGCCGCCGCCAGGAACCACGGGCACCACCCGCACGCTGCTGTTCGGCACCGAGCAGTTCCGCCACTTCAACGAACTGCGCACGGACACCCTGGACGCCTACTTCGGCACGACGTGGAACCTCGGCGATCACGAAATCAAGTTTGGCGCCGATGTGCAGCACAACGAAATCTTCAACGCCTTCGTCAACAACAGCAAGGGTGTCTACGAGTTCCGCGGCACCGATCCCATCGCCCTGTTCGCCGCGGGCGTACCCAGCAGCTACACGCTGCGTTTTCCGTTGGCGGGCCGTACGCTGGCCGACGGTGCCGCGAACTGGACCCTGGGCAACCTGGGCCTGTTCCTGCAAGACTCCTGGCGCGTCAACTCGCGCCTGAACCTGATGTTCGGTGTACGGCTCGACCAGGCTAACGTCGGTGACAAGCCGCTGCGCAATGACACCTTCGCCGCAGCCTTCGGCCTTGACAACACGACGACTCTCGACGGCAAGCAACTCGTCCAACCGCGGGTCGGCTTCAACCTCAACCTGACACCCAAGGATGGTCTGCGCATGCAGGCGCGGGGCGGCGCGGGCCTGTTTGAAGGTTCTTCCGCCAATGTGTGGCTGACCAACCCGTTCCAGAATACGGGTGTGCAGAACGTGTCCCTCAACTGCAACAACAGCGGCGGCACGGCCTGTCCGCCCAGCGTCGTCTTCACGCCCAACGTCAACAGCCAGCCCGGCATCACCGGCAGCATCCCGGCGGCTGCGGTCGATCTGGTGTCGCCGTCCTTGCGCCAGCCCTCGGTGTGGAAGCTCAACCTGGGACTCGATGCCGAGCTGCCCTGGGGTGGCATGACGGCCGGCATCGACTGGGTGCACACCAAGGTCAACAGTGCCATCAACTACCGCCATCTCAATCTGGGCGCTGCGATGCTGACGGCCACGACCGACGGCCGACCGATGTACTACAACGCCGCCGCCCAAGGCGCATCTTGCTGGAACGGCAGCGACGCGCTCGTGTCCGGCTGCGGCGGGCGCACCCGCGCCGGTGCGAACAGCCTGTTCACCGACGTGCTGATCGCCGAGGAGACGACCAAGGGCAAGAGTGATGCGATCACGCTGAGTCTGTCGGGCAACGTCACGCCGGCATTCCGTTGGGGCGTCAACTACACGCGCATCGATGCCACCGAAGTGAGCCCGCTGACCTCGTCGACCGCGATCTCCAACTGGAACGGCCGCGCGGTCTTCGACCCCAACGAGAACGTGGCGGCTCGCTCGCCCTACGAGGTGCGCGACCGGATCGGCGCGAACTTCACCTTCCAGAAGGCCTTCGTGGGCAGCTACCGCACGACCGTGGGCCTGGTGTACGAAGGCAAGCGCGGCAAGCCTTACAGCTGGACCATCCGAAATGACCTCAACGGCGACGGCATCGCAGGCAACGACCTGATGTACATCCCGCGCGGCCCTGCCTCCGGCGAGGTGGAGTTCTTCGGCGCCACCGCCGCTGACCGTGCCGCCAACGAGGCGCGGTTCTGGGACGTGGTCAACGCCTGGCCGGCACTGAGCGCTGCGCGCGGCGGCGTGATCGCGCGCACCAGCGACGCCTCGCCCTGGGTGAACAACTGGGACCTGCGCCTCAGCCAGGAGGTGCCCGGTCTTTGGAACAAGCACAAGGGCAGCATCACCTTCGACATCTTGAACTTCGGCAACATGCTCAACAGCCGCTGGGGCCGCATCGACGAGATCACGTTCAACGGCGGCAACCTGGGTGGCGGCCTCAACCGGGGCGGCAACGCGCGCAGCTTCGTCAACTTCGCAGGCCTGACGGCCGACGGGCGCTACATCTACAACACCCAGGCCACGGTCGAGGACTTCACCACCAAGCAGGACCGTCTGGAGAGCCAGTGGCAGCTGCAGGTGACGCTGCGCTACCAGTTCTGAGCGCGGGCGCGGCCCGTCGTTGCAGGAAGGCGGCTTCCGGGCCGCCTCTATGCGCTGGTTGGGCGAGCCACCGGACGACGACGAGGCCGGCGCCCGCCTCCACATCCGCTGCCTCGCCATCACATCAGCGGAGTGCGCCAGCTGCAAGAAGCGGGCGTCAAGGCCGCGGCCGTCTCGCGCAAGCCCAGCGGGACGAGCTGCGTGGCGGCATGCCGCTGGCCGAGCCCAGGTCATGCAGCTAGCATGCGGGCACCAAGCTTGCTGACGCCCATCGCATGGACCTGACGCCCCGAGAGAAGGATAAGCTGCTGCTCTTCACCGCTGCGCTGCTGGCCGAGCGCCGCAAGGCCCGCGGCCTGAAGCTCAACGTGCCCGAGGCCGTCGCGCTCATCAGCGCGGCCATTGTGGAGGGCGCACGCGATGGCAAGACGGTGGCGCAGCTCATGAGCGAGGGCAAGACGGTGCTCGGCCGCGCGGACGTGATGGACGGCGTGCCCGAGATCGTGAGCGAGATCCAGGTCGAGGCCACCTTCCCAGACGGCACCAAGTTGGTGACCGTGCATCAACCGATCGCCTGACGACGGCACGCCACCGGCGCCGTGCCGTCCACTGGAGCAACAAGACCATGAACAAGCTGCTCGCGGCCAGCGCCGCATTCACCGCCACCTGGGCCCAGTCCCACGAAGGCCACGGCCTGCCCGGTGCCAGCCACTGGCACGCCACCGACGTGCTGGGCCTGGTGCTCGCGGTGGCCGTGGCGGCCTGTGCGTGGTGGTGGACCCGCCGCAAGTGAGGTCGCCATGATCCCCGGAGAACTGCTGGTCGACGATGTCGGTGAACACGCGCTCAACCCGGGCCGCCCGGTGACCACGGTCGTCGTGGCCAACAGCGGCGACCGGCCCATCCAGGTGGGCTCGCACTACCACTTCGCCGAGACGAACGCGGCGCTGGTGTTCGACCGCCA
>JAUMBF010000130.1:0-28713 GCA_032115875.1 Rubrivivax sp. | reverse complement strand
GCGGGTGCGGGCATCCCCGCCGGTTACCCCGACTACGTGCTCTACAAGATGATCACCGTGATGCGCGGCGGCCAGGAGGTGAAGATCTCCAAGCGCGCCGGCAGCTACGTGACGCTGCGCGACCTGATCGACTGGACCAGCCGGGACGCGGTCCGTTTCTTCCTCATCAGCCGCAAGTCCGACACCGAGTTCGTGTTCGATATCGATCTGGCCCTCAAGGCCAACGACGAGAACCCGGTCTTCTACGTGCAGTACGCACACGCCCGCATCTGCTCGGTGCTGGCGCAGTACGCCGCCGGGCGCGGCATCGCGGCCACCGATGGCCAGACCCTCGGGCGCGAATTTGCCGCGGCCGACCTGTCGCTGCTGACGGCCGCCACCGAGGCCGTGCTGATGCTGAAGCTGGCCGAATACCCGGCGATGCTGTCGCGCGCGGCGGAGGAGTTCGCCCCCCACGACGTGGCCTTCTACCTGCGCGACCTCGCCGCCGCGTTCCATGCCTACTACGCCGCCGAGCGCTTCCTCGTCGACGACGCGCCGCTGGCGCGCGCGCGCATGGCCCTGCTGGCAGCCACCGCGCAGGTGCTGAAGAACGCCCTGGCGGTGCTGGGCGTGTCCGCGCCCAAGGCCATGCACCGCGAGCAGGCCCCCCAGGGAGCCCTGGCATGAACCAGAAGGGCGGCTTCACATGGGGCCTGGTGGTCGGGCTGCTGATCGGCCTGGTGCTGGCGCTGGCCGTGGCGCTGTACATCACCAAGGCACCGATGCCCTTCATCGACAAGGTGCCGCAGCGAACGGCCGAGCAGGACAAGGCCGAGGCGGCACGCAACCGTGGCTGGGACCCCAACGCCGCGCTCGGCGGCGCGGCGGTACAGCGGGCTGCCAGCGCGGCCATTGCCGCACGGCCGGCCTCCTCGGTGCCGGCCGCAGCGGCTGCTGCGGTCGGTGCAGCGCCGGCCGTGCCCGTGCCGCCGGGGCGCGACCCGGCGGCCATCCTGGCCGGGCAGAGCCCTGCCGCGCTGCCCAAGCCGGCGCTGTCGCCAGCCTCGGCCACCGCGGCGGCGGTGGAGCCGTTCGTGTTCTTCGTGCAGGCCGGTGCCTACGCGCGGGCCGAGGAGGCCGAACAGCAGAAGGCCCGCCTCGGACTGGGTGGCTGGACGGCCCGCATCAGCGAGCGCGAACAGGCCGGCCGCACGGTCTGGCGCGTGCGCATCGGGCCCTTCGGTACGCGCGCCGAGGCCGACGCCGAACAGCAAAAGCTGGTCGACGCCGGCATCGAGGCGCAGATCGTGCGCGTCGAAAAGCCCTGAACCCCTTCACGAACACGCCGCTTCACGCGCGGAACCAGCCGGCCCCTGCGGCACTCCATTGCCGCTGCCGCCATCCTCCCGAAACAGCATTGCGACGAAAGGGCTCCTTCCATGCAACGGCGTGACTTTTCCAAGCGCATCGCGGCCGTCAGCGCCGGCCTGGGCCTGACCTGGCACGGGGCGGCACGGGCGCAGGGCTTGCCCCGAGAAGGCACGCACTACGTCCGGCTCGGCTCCCCCGCGCCCGTGAATCTGCCGGCCGGCAAGGCCGTGGAGGTGGTGGAGTTCTTCTGGTACGGCTGCCCCCATTGCCATGCCTTCGAGCCCGCCCTGGAGGCCTGGGTCAAGCGGCTGCCCCCCGATGTGGCTTTCCGGCAGGTCCCGGTGGGCTTCATGGCGCCGCATCAGTTTCACGCCCGGCTGTTCTACGCGATGGAAGAGACCGGGGTGCTGCCCGCGATGCACCGCAAGGTCTTCAACGCCATCCACCAGCAGGGCCAGCGGCTCAACAGCGAAGGCGACGTCGCCAAGTTCGCCAAGGACAACGGCGTCGACGGCGCCCGGCTGGTGCAGGCCATGAAGGGCTTCAGCGTCAACACCAAGGCCACGCGTGCCAAGCAGTTGACGGATGCCTACAAGATCGACGGCGTGCCCGCGGTCGGCGTGCAGGGCCGCTTCTACACTGCGGCCTCGTTGGCAGGCAACCACGAGCGGGCGCTGCAAGTGACCGACTTCCTGATCCAGCTGGCGCGGCAGAGGGCCTGACGGGCCGCGACTGCGGCAGCACGCCACGCTGCCGTCGGGCCTTGCAGGGGCGGCTTGTAGCTATACTGAATGCAAGTTTCATGCCGCAATGATGTCGCCCGCCCAACCGTCTGTCGCGTTCCTGCTCGCCGTCGTGCTGCTCGCGGCCGGGGCGGCCTGGGCCGAGCGCGCCGACCGCAAGCAGCCGATGGTGGTCGTGGCGGAGGACGGTGTCCTCGACCTGCAGCGTCAGGTGCTGGTCTACACCGGCAACGTCGTCGTCTCGCAGGGCAGCATGGTGCTGCGCGCCGAGCGGGTGGAACTGCGCACGCTGCCCGACGGTTTCCGCGCCGCCAGCGCCGTGGGCAGCGCCGGCCGGCCGGCGAGCTGGCGCCAGAAGCGCGACGGCGTCGACGAGACGGTCGAGGGCACGGCCGACCGGATCGAATTCGACGGCCGCACCGACACCCTGCGCCTGCTGGGCAACGGCGCCGTGCGGCGCTTGCGCGGTGGCACGGTGGCCGACGAGATCACCGGCGAGCGCATCCTCTGGGACAACACGGCCGAGGTCTTCAGGGTCGAGGGCGGCGCCGCGACCGCCACCAACCCTGGCGGCCGCGTGCGTGCCGTGCTGAGCCCGCGCGCCGAATCGCCGGCCTCGGCCCCGGCCGTGCCGGTGCCGCCGCTGCAGCCCAGCCGCCAGATCGGAGAGCGGCCTGCCGCCGCGCCGCGGTGAGCCAGGCCACCGCCCCGACCGTGCCCGTGCCCGTGCCCGAGGCCGCGACCAGCCGGCTGCAGGCCGAGCGCCTGCGCAAGAGCTACGGGCCGCGTGTGGTGGTGAAGGACGTGCACCTGGCCGTGTCGGCCGGCGAGGTGGTGGGCCTGCTCGGGCCCAACGGCGCCGGCAAGACCACCACCTTCTACATGGTGGTGGGCCTGGTGCGGGCCGACGACGGCGTCATCCGCATCGACGGCGCCGAGGTGCAGAACCTGCCGATCCACCGCCGCTCGCGCCTGGGGCTGTCGTACCTGCCGCAGGAGGCCAGCATCTTCCGCAAGCTGACGGTGGCGGAGAACATACGGGCGGTGCTGGAGCTGCAGCTCGGCCCCGACGGCCGGCCGCTGGCCGAGGCGGTGATCGAGCGGCGGCTGGCGGAACTGCTGCACGAGCTGTCGATCGAGAAGCTGCACGACTCGCCCGCGCCGGCTCTGTCGGGCGGCGAGCGGCGGCGCGTGGAGATCGCGCGCGCGCTGGCCACCACGCCGCGCTTCATCCTGCTCGACGAGCCGTTCGCGGGCGTCGACCCGATCGCGGTGATGGAGATCCAGCGGATCATCGGCTTCCTGCGATCGCGTGGCATCGGCGTGCTGATCACCGACCACAACGTGCGCGAGACGCTGGGCATCTGCGACCGCGCCTACATCATCAGCGAGGGCCGCGTGCTGGCCGAGGGCACGCCCGACGAGATCGTTGCCCACAGCGAGGTGCGCAAGGTCTACCTCGGCGAACACTTCAAGATGTGAGATGGGGCCCGGAGGCTTGTCGCTGCGCGCCTTCGCCACCCCCCGGGGTGGCTCTCGATGCCGCCCGGCAGCGCCGGGTGCGCGCGTGGGCTCGGCCAGGAGCCGCTCGTGAAGCCGACGCTTCAGCTGCGGCTGTCGCAGCACCTGGCACTGACGCCGCAGCTGCAGCAGTCCATCCGGCTGCTGCAGCTGTCGACGCTGGAGCTGCAGCAGGAGGTCGGGCAGTTGCTCGACCAGAACCCCTTCCTCGAGCTCGAGGAGGACACGCCCGCCACGCCCTACGAGACGCCGCCGGAGCGGCTGAGCACCGACCGTCCGGCCGAAGCCGACGCCGAGCCGGCCGAGGGCGCGCCTGAGCTCGGTGCCGACGAGTTCGGCACGCCGCTGCGTGACGACTGGGAGAACGGCACCGAGGGCGATGACTTCGACGGCATCCGCGAGATCCCCTCGGGCAGCGCCGCCGCGGGCGAGGGCGACGACGACGGCGAGGCCCACGACCGGCGCGCCGCCGCCGGCAGCCTGCAGGACCACCTGCGCGCCCAGCTCGTGGGCCTGCGTCTTCAGCCGGAGGACCTGGCCGCGGTGGAGGTGCTCATCGAGTCGCTTGACGCCGACGGCTATCTGGCCGACCCGCTGGAGGAAGTGGCCGAGCGCCTGGCCGAGATGCTGGGCCTGGACGACACCGAGGCACGAGAGCAGCTGGCCGACCGGCTGCGCGTGGGCCTGTGCATGCTGCAGAGCCTGGACCCGCCCGGCGTCGGCGCGCGCTCGCTGCCGGAGTGCCTGAAGCTGCAGCTCAAGGCCCTGCCGCACGGCGCGGCGCGCCAGGTGGCGCTGCGTATCGCCGAGCAGTATCTCGAGCCGCTGGCGCGGCGCGACTACCGGCGGCTGGCCGCGCTCACCGGCAGCCACGAGGCCACCGTGCGCCAGGCCCACGAGCTGATCCGCCGCTGCGAGCCCAAGCCCGGCCGGCCGTTCACCCCCGCTGAGGCCAACGTGATCGTGCCCGATGTGATCGTGCGCAAGACCGGCCGCGGCCTGGCCGTGACGCTCAATTCCGACGTCATGCCCAGGTTGCGCATCAACGACCTGTATGCCCAGGCCGCCAAGGGCCTGCGTGGCGGCCATGCCAATCCGGGGCTGTCGTCCAGACTGCAGGAGGCGCGCTGGTTCATCAAGAACATCCAGCAGCGTTTCGACACCATCTTGCGCGTCAGCAAGGCCATCGTCGAGCGGCAGAAGGGCTTCATGCAGCACGGCCCCATTGCCATGAAGCCGCTGGTGCTGCGCGAGATCGCCGACGAGCTGGGCCTGCACGAGAGCACCATCTCGCGCGTGACGACGGCCAAGTACATGAACACGCCCCAGGGCACCTTCGAGCTGAAGCACTTCTTCGGCTCCAGCCTGTCCACCGACGCTGGCGGCAACGCCAGCAGCACCGCCGTGCGGGCGCTGATCAGGCAGTTCGTCAGCGCCGAGGACGCCGGCAAGCCGCTGTCGGACAACCAGCTGAGCGCCCTGCTCGAGGAGCAGGGCATCCAGGTGGCGCGGCGCACCGTGGCCAAGTACCGCGAGGCGCTGAAGATCGCGCCCGCGGGGCTGCGCAAGCAGGCCTGAGCGATGCTGTTCCTGCCCTGTGCCGGCGGTGTCGAGCGCCTGCTGGCCGACGAGGCCGCGCGCATCACCGGCGGCCGTTGCGAGGCCGCGCGCGGCGGCGTGTGGGTCGATGCGCCCTCATCGGGCGAAAGCGACGAGTCCGCGGCGATGCGCCTCAACCTCGAAAGCCGCCTGGCCACGCGCGTGCTGCTGCCGTTGGCCGACGGCCCCTACCGCGACGAGCACGACCTGTACGCGCTGGCGCGGCGCGTCGACTGGGAGCGCTGGCTCACGCCCGAGCACACGCTGCGTGTCGACGTGCAGGCCATGAAGAGCCCGCTGAAGAGCCTGAACTTCGCCGCGCTGCGCATCAAGGACGCCATCTGCGACGCCCTGCGCGAGCGCCACGGCGCGCGCCCCAGCGTCGACACCCACCGGCCCGACCTGCCGGTGGCCCTGTTCGTGGGCCCCGACCATGCGATGCTGTACGCCGACACCTCGGGCGAGCCGCTGTTCAAGCGGGGCTGGCGCGAGGCCACCGGCGAGGCGCCCCTGAAGGAGACGCTGGCCGCGGCGATGCTTGCCGCCATCGGCTGGCAGGGCCGCGCCGCCGACGGGCCCCTGCTCGACCCCTGCTGCGGCGCCGGCACCATCGCCATCGAGGCGGCGCAGCTGGCCTGCGGCATTGCGCCGGGCGGCCAGCGCCGCTTTGCCTTTGAGCGCCAGCGGCCGTTTGCGGCGGCGCCCCTGCGCGCGGCCTGGGCGGCGATGCAGCAGCAGGCCCGCGCACGGGTGCACGCACCGGCGGTGGCGGTCTTTGCCGGGGACGTGAGCTTTCGCATGACCGACTTCGCCACCCGCAACGCCGAGCGCGCCGGGGTGGCCGGCGCCATCGAGTTCAAGACGGCGGATGCGCAGCAGCGCCCGCCACCGTCGCCGCAGGGCACGATCCTGATGAACCCGCCGTACGGCGAGCGCATCGCGCCCAAGGGCTCCGGCGTCGGCACGGGCCCGGTGGTCACACGCGAGGGTTTCGAGGGCGGCGGCAGCTCGGCCGAGTTCTTCGGCGGCCTGGCGACGCACTGGAAGCGCCACTACCCGGGCTGGCAGGCCTGGCTGCTGAGCCCGGACATGAAGCTGCCCGGCCTGCTGCGCATGAAGGAGTCGCGCCGCGTGCCGCTGTTCAACGGCGCCATCGAGTGCCGCCTGTTCCGCTTCGACATCACGGCCGGCGCCGGGCCGGGCCGTGGCGCTCGACCCGGCTCAGAGCCTGTGAAGCTTCACAGGCTCTGAGCCCGACAGCGCGGCTCGGGCCTATGATCCCGCCGCCCATGCTCAACGTCTTCTCGCTCACCCACGGTCGGCTCTTCCAGGAAGAGATCGACAGCACCGAGGCGCTGGCCCGCGCCCGCCCGGTGTGGGTGGACCTGGAGGCCCCCAGCGGGGAGGAGACGCGCTGGGTGGAGGAGCGCTTCGGCCTGAGCATTCCCAAGGACGCCGTCGACGATGACCTCGAGGAGTCGGCCCGCTTCTACGAAGAGGACAACGGCGAGCTGCACATCCGCTCCGATTTCCTCATCGACAACGACGAGGGCCCGGCGCGCAATGTGCGGGTGGCCTTCATCCTGCACCAGGGCGTGCTGTTCTCGATCCACGCCGAGGACCTGCCGGTGTTCCGGCTGCTGCGGCTGCGCGCGCGCCGCATCCCGGCGCTGATCGAAGACGCCAAGGACGTGCTGCTCAAGCTCTACGACGCCGACGCCGAGTACTCGGCCGACGCGCTCGAAGGCATCTACGACAACCTCGAGCGTGTCAGCGCGCGCGTGCTGCGCCAGGACGTCGACGACCGCGCCGCCGCCGAGGCGCTGGCCGCCATCGCCCGCGAGGAAGACCTCAACGGCCGCATCCGCCGCAACGTGATGGACACCCGGCGCGCGCTCAGCTTCATGATGCGCAGCCGCATGCTGGGTGCCGAGCAGTTCGAGGAGGCGCGCCAGATCCTGCGCGACATCGACAGCCTCGACAGCCACACCGCGTTCCTGTTCGACAAGATCAACTTCCTGCTCGACGCGACCGTGGGCTTCATCAACATCAACCAGAACAAGATCATCAAGATCTTCTCGGTGGCCAGCGTGGCGCTGCTGCCGCCGACGCTCATCGCCAGCGTCTATGGCATGAACTTCGCGCACATGCCCGAGCTGCACTGGCCCTGGGGCTACCCGTTCGTGCTGGGGCTGATGGCGCTGTCGGTGGCCGCTCCCATCATTTACTTCCGGCGCAAGGGTTGGCTGCGCTGACAGCGCGGACGGCGGTATAACCCAGTGATCGACAGGGAGTTCCGATGCGTCACCGAGCACCCGCCCCCATGAAGACGTCGCCGCGCCGCGCCTGGCACGCTCTGGCCCTGGCCGCGATGGCCACCGCCGCGCTGCTGCTGGCGCCTGAGGCCCGGGCCCAGTTCAGCATGGTGCCGGCACCCACCTGCAAGCAGCCGCAACCCTCGCAACAGGAGGTTGAGCGGGAGTTCCGCATCGACGCCTCGCGCCACCTCTACAGCTGCTTTCCCATGCGCGTGTACCGCGGCAAGCTCCCACCGCTGCTGTATGGCGTGATGATGGTGGAGATCGAGATCGACGCGCAGGGCAACGTGCTCGACGTGGGGGTCATACGCCGGCCGGCGGCCGACGAAGTCAGCCCGTGGATCCTGGCCCTGATCCGCAAGGCCAGCCCCTACCCGGCTCCCGTCAAGCTGGCGGCCAGTGGCGGCAAAGCGAAGTTCATCGAGACCTACTTCGTCGACAAGTCGGGCCAGTTCCAGACCCACACGCTCACCGAGGGGCAGCGCGACAGGTGAGCGGCGGCGGTCGCCGGGCCCGCACGGCCATGTCTCAGGAAGCAGCCCTGCGCCTGAGCCAGCGCATCAGCCCGCCCAGCACCGGCAGCTTCTCGTAGAGCTCCTCGGCGGCGTCCCAGTAGTCGCGGTGCTCGGTGATGCGGCCGTCGACGCCGAAGCGCAGGTGCGAGCCGCCACGGATGCGCTGTTCGCTGCGGTTGAAGCGCCGCATGCGGAACACGAAGTCCCAGGCCAGGAAGGCCTGCTCACCCTGCACGACGACGTCGCGCACGATGAAGCGTGGATCGTCGAGCGAGTCGAACATGTGGCGGAAGATGCCGGCCACGGCCTCCACGCCGACGACCTCGTTGAAGGGGTCCTTGAAGCGGATGTCGTCGGCGTAGAAGCGGGCGAGTTGCGGCAGGTCCTCGCGCTTGAGCTGTTCGAAGAACGCCACGAAGGGCTCGAGGTCGGCAGGCGCGGGCATCGGACGGCGGCCTTACAGGCCGGTGGAGCGCCGCACGGCGGCAAAGTAGGCACCGTAGCCCAGGTGGCGCAGGCCCTTGAGGAACAGCGTGAAGCGCTTCGGGAAGTGGATCTCGAACGCCCCCGCCGCCCAGCCGTGCACGATGGCCTCGGCCGCCGCTTCGGGCGTGATGAGCGCCGGCATGCGGAAGTCGTTGCCCGCCGTCAGCGGCGTCTCGACGAAGCCGGGGTTGATGACCGAGATGCCCAGGCCTTCGGGCGCAAGGTCCAGGTACAGGGTCTCGGCCAGGTTGATCAGCGCCGCCTTCGTCGGACCGTAGGCCAGTGACTTGGGCAGGCCGCGGAATCCCGCCACGCTGCTGACGAGACTGATGTGCCCACCAGCCGCGCCAGCACCCTTGCCGCCGGCCGCGTCCGTGGCCGCCCGGGCCTGTCGCAGCAGCTGCGGCAGCAGCACGTCCAGCATCACCAGTGCGCCGATGTAGTTGACGGCCATGTGGGCCTTGGCGCTGGCCAGGTCGAAGGCTTGCGCGCGCATCGGCGTGTACATGCCGGCGCAGTAGCAGGCCAGGTCGACGCGGCCGTGGCGGGCCACGATCTGCGCCACCGCGTCGCGCATCGCGGCCTCGTCCGTGGCGTCCAGCGCCAGGGCCTCGGCGCCGGGGTGTTCGGCGACGAAGCGGTCGAGGGCGTCCTTCTTGCGCGCCGAGACGATCACACGCGCGCCGGCCGCATGCAGGCGCGCCGCGGTGGCACGGCCGATGCCGGTGGACGCGCCCACCATCCAGACCACGCGGCCGGTCCAGGTGTCGATGCGGGGGTTCAAGGGCATGGGCTACTTCTTGGTGAACGACAGCGTCACTTCACCGAGCCGGATGCCGAACTTGCTCATCTCGGCCTTGTTCAGCATCACCTTGTCGTCCATCAGGTACATCCAATCGTCGAACTGCACCTCGTAGACCTTGTCGTCCACCGGCAGGGCCAGCGTGTAGCGCCAGTTCAGCGCGTTGCCCGAAGACACGCCGGTGGCCACGCCCACGACGTCGTCGGCGCGGCCTTCCCAGCGGCCGTTGCCGAGGTCGGTGAGCCGCCAGACGCGGCGTTCGGTCTTGCCGTCGCTGTAGGTGAAGCGCTCGTCGAGCACGCCCTGGTTGCCGTTCCAGGTGCCCGTCATCTGCACGATGAAGCGGCGCGCGACCTTGCCGCTGCGGTCGGTGAAGATGCCGTGCGCGACGAGCTCGCCGTTGAAGTAGGTCTTCAGGTCGAGCACGGGCTTCTCGGCGGCGTAGTCGGCCGGCGCCGGGCTGGCGCAGCCCAGCGCCAGCGCCGTGCTGGCCAGCAAGGCGGCCAGTGCGCCTCGGCGCAGCGGGTTGGGGATTCGGGTGTTCATCGCGGTTCCTCCTTGCGGATCCACAGGGTCCAGAGCAGCGTGGTGGCGGCCAGCTTCAGCACGCAGGGCAGCAGGCAATAGGCCAGGGTGAGCGCCTGTAGCGCTTCGGCGCTGCGGCTGCCGGGTTCGTAGCCGAAGGCCTGCAGCAGCGGCAGCGAGACACCGGCTGCCAGCGCCAGGTTGAGCTTGGTGCAGAAGTTCCACCAGCCGAAGTAGGCGCCCTCCAGGCGCTCGCCGTGGCCGGCGCGCTGCACCACGCCGGCCAGCAGGGCGCCGGGCAGCGTCAGGTCGGCGCCCAGGGCCACGCCGCTGGCGATGCACACCAGGGTGTAGGCCAGCACGTCGCCCTCGCCCAGCAGCGCCGCCCAGACGAAAGCCACGATGGCCAGCACCATGCCGCCGAGCCAGGCGCGCGCCAGCCCGATCCGGCCCACCAGGCGCACCCACAGCGGCATGCTCAGGGCGCCGGCGGCGAAGTAGCTGGCCAGGAACAGCGGCTCCAGGGCCTTGGCCTGCAATCGGTCGCTGATGAAGAACAGCACCAGCGTCGCCGGGATCGCGCTGGCCACGCCGTTGACGAGGTAGACCATCAGCAGGCGGCGGAACGCGCCGACGCGCAGCGGCGCGGCCAGGCTGGGCGGCGCGGCCGGCACCTGCCCCAGCGCCGGCTGCGGCGCACGCGCCAGCAGCGCCACGCCCAGGGCGAGCAGCAGCGCGAACACCACCGTCGTGGCGCCCAGCCCGGCCACCGAGGGCAGCACACTGGCCACCAGCACGCCCACCAGCGCCAGGCCCTCGCGCCAGGACACGATGCGCGCGCGCTGGCCTTCGTCGCCGCCCAGCCGCGCGCCCCAGGCCTGGTGCACCACGGCCAGCACGCTGTAGCTGAGGTAGGTGACGCACAGCAGCAGCGCGCACCACACGAGCAGCGCCGTCGTGCCGTCCACGAGCGGGAAAAAGAGGCCCCGGAAGCCGAGCGCCAGCACCAGCGCAGCGGCCGCGGCGACCGCCATCACCACCGCCGCCGGCCGGGTGAACCAGCCGTCGGCCAGGCGCCCGATCACGGGGTCGGCAATGGCATCGACCAGGCGCGCCGCCAGCAGCAGCGCACCCAGCGTGGCCAGCGGAATGCCGAACGCCGTGGCGTAGTGGTTGGGCAGCACCACATACAGCGGCAGCGCCACGAAGGCCAGCGGCAGGCCCAGGCCGCCATAGCTCAGCCCCTGGGCCCAGCCGCCGCGCCAGGCGGGCGCGGTCATGCCAGGCCCAGCAGGCCGCGGCGCAGCGTCGACTCGGAGCTCTGCTCGGACAGCCAGATGCCGAAGAACAGCCGCGCGAATTCAGGCTCGCGCACCGCGCCTGTGGCGGCGCCGTTGACGGCAAATCGCGCACCCACCCCGGGCAGCAGGAAGCCGGTGATGCGATCGCCTTCCTTCACGTCGGGGAAGATCTGCACCATGGCGGCCAGCCAGCGCGCCGCCTCCTCGTCGCTCAGGTCGCGCTGGCGGCGCATCTCCTTGAGGGAGCGCTCGGCGATCTGGCGGCCCACCAGCTTGCGCAGGTAGATCAGCTCCAAGGCCAGTGGCGCGGCCGTCCAGTCGGCGCTCAGCGGCGCGGCGCCTCGCCACAGCCGGGCGTCGTAGATCGCCAGACCCAGGAAGCGCAGGCGTCCGCTGCCCTGCAGCGTGGCGCCCGGCAAGGCGGTGGCCACCTCGGGCGGCACGGCCGCGACCTGGGCCCAGGCGTGTGGCGCCCCCGCAGCGGCGGCGGCCAGGGCGACGAGGCAGTGGCGGCGCAGCATCGTCAGCCCTCGAGTGCCGGATTGACCAGCGTGAACTGCACGACGTCGGTGTTGCCGGTGGCAAACGCCGCCTCGCAATAGGCCAGGTAGAACTCCCAGATGCGCATGAACCGCGTGTCGAAGCCCAGCTGGCGCAGCGGGCCGTCCTGGGCCAGGAAGTCCACGCGCCAGCGGCGCAGCGTCTCGGCGTAGTCGGTGCCGAAGCAGCGCTCGTTGATCACCACGAGCCCGGCCTTTTCGGCCTGCGCCTTGAACGCGCTGCGGCTGGGCAGCAGCCCGCCCGGGAAGATGTACTGCTGGATGAAGTCGGTGCTCTTGACGTAGCGCTCGAAGAGCTCGTCGCGGATGGTGATGCTCTGGATGCACGCGCGGCCGCCGGCCTTGAGCTGGCGGCGCAGCGTCGCGAAGTAGCTCTCCCAGTACTCACGGCCCACGGCCTCGAACATCTCGATCGAGCAGATGGCGTCGAAGGGCTCGTCGCGGATGTCGCGGTAGTCCTGCAGCCGCAGGTCGGCCTGCGCGGCGGCCCCGGCCCTGGCCAGGCGCTGCCGGGCGTAGTCGAGCTGCTCGGTCGACAGCGTCAGGCCCGTCACGCGGGCGCCGAAGTCCGCCGCCGCCATCTCGGCCAGGGCGCCCCAGCCGCAGCCGATCTCCAGCAGCCGCTGGCCCGGCTGCAGGCCGCACTCGTCCAGCGCGCGCCGCACCTTGGCCCGTTGCGCCTTCGGCAGCGGCTGCGCCATGTCGCCGTCGAACAGCGCACTCGAGTAGTTCATCGTCTCGTCCAGCCACAGACGGTAGAACGGGTTGCCGATGTCGTAGTGCGCGTGGATGTTCTTGCGGCTGCCCTTGCGGGAGTTCCGGTTCAGCAGGTGCTTGAGTCGGTACGCCAGCGAACCCCACCAGGTGCCGTAGATCACCTGCTCGACGGCGTCGCGGTTGGCGATGAACAGCTTGAGCAGCGCCACCAGGTCGGGGCTGCTCCAATGGCCGGCGATCCAGCTCTCGGCAAAGCCGATGTCGCCACTCTTCAGTGCGGCGCTGCAGACCTGCCAGTCCACCAGGCGCATCGCCGCGCGAGGTTCGGCGCCGTGGCCGAAGCGGGCCTGGCTGCCGTCGGGGAACTGCAGGTCCAGGGTGCCGTGCTGCAGGCCCTGCAGCAGGCGCAGCACGGCACGCGCCGCGGCGGGGGCCGTGGCGGGCAGTTCCAGGCGGCTGGCGGTGGAGGTGGTGGACAAGGTCATGGCGTCGACGATCCGGAGAAGAACGCAACCCTAGCGCGTGACGAAGCGCTCGGGCGGGCTGGGCTTGCTGAAGAAGGGCACGCGCTTGGCGAACAGCCGCAGCGCCTGCCAGTGGATGCGGGCGATGACGCCGAGCGTCATCAGCGGCTGGCCCCAGAAGGCGCGCCGCGTGGCCGCGGGCGTGATGGGTTCGAGCGTGCCGGAGACGCTGGTCTGCAGCAGCGCACCGGCATCGTCGTCGTGGTCGACGCGCGCCACCACGCGGGTGGCGGTGCGCATGAAGCGGAAGCGGTAGCGGCCCTGGACGCTGCAAAACGGCGAGACGTGAAACACCTTCTTCGCCGTGAGCTCGCGCCCCCAGGCCAGCTCGGGCCCGGTGAGCAGGTAGCAGTGGCGTTCGCCAAAAGTGTTGTTGACCTCGGCCACCACGGCCGCCAGCGAGCCGTCGGCGCGGTGGCAGTGCCAGAAGCTCACCGGCTTGAACACGTAGCCGAGCACGCGCGGGTAGGTGTGCAGCCAGATCTCGCCGTCGGCGTCGTGCACGCCCTCGCCGGCCAGCAGTTCGGTGAGCCAGGCGCGCGCGTCGGCGCGGCCGTCGCCGTGGTCGGCGTCGTGGAACGACAGCCAGCCGAAGCGGTTGCGCGGCAGGCCCGGCACGCCGTCGGCCGCCATCGCGTGCAGCGGCAGCATCAGGAAGCAGGTGCCGTAGCGGAACGCGTTGTCGCGCGGCCGCAGCCTCCGGTGCAGCACGACACCGCGGCCGAGCATCGGCACGGCCGTCGTCGGGCTGGGGCCTGCCGTGTCGCTCATGCGGCGGCCTTCCCGCCGGCCGCGCGCCAGCGCGCGCGCAGCCCGTCGACCACCGCCAGCGCCGACATCAGGCCGTCTTCGTGGAAGCCGTAGCGCACCCAGGCGCCGCAGTACCACAGGTGCGATCGGCCCTGGATGCCGGGCAACTCGCGCTGGGCTGCCACTGCGGCCCGGTCGAACACCGGGTGCGCGTAGGCGAACTCGCGCAGCACCTGGCTCGCGTCGGGCTCGCGGGCCGGGTCGGGGTTCAGGGACACGATCACCGGTTGCTGCCAGGGCAGCGGTTGCAGCCGGTTGATCAGGTAGTGCAGGCACACGGCGGCCTGCTCGCGGCCGGCATCGGCGGCGCGTGCGTAGTTCCAGGCTGCCCAGGCGCGGCGGCGCTGCGGCAGCACCGAGATGTCGGTGTGCAACACCGCGCGGTTGGGGTGGTAGCGGATGGCGCCCAGCACGCGCTGCTCGTCGGCCGTGGCATCAGCCAGCAGCGCCAGCGACTGGTCGGCGTGGCAGGCCATCACGACCTCGTCGAAGCGTTCGCTGCCCTGGTCGGTGGCCACCATCACGCCAGCGGCACCGCTGGCCGGGGGCAGTCGCCGCACCTGCCGCACGGGGGTGTTCAGCCGCGCGTCGGCGATCGCGCCCAGCATGCGCCGCACGTAGTTCCGCGAGCCGCCGGTCACCGTGTGCCACTGTGGCCGCCGGCTCACCTGGATGAGGCCGTGGTTGTGGCAGAACCGGATCATCGTGCCGATGGGGAAGCGCAGCATCTGGTCGGTCGGGCAACTCCAGATGCAGCCGATCATCGGCAGGAAGTACCACTCGCGGAAGGCGCTGCCGAAGCGGTGGCGGTCGAGGAAGTCACCGATCGGCTCCTGCAGCTCGGCTTCGGCTTCGCGCCGGGCGATGTCGGTGCTGAGCTTGTTGAAGCGCAGCAGGTCGGCCAGCATGGCCAGGAAACGAGGACGCAACAGGTTGCGCTTCTGCGCAAACACGGTGCCGAGGTCGCTGCCGCTCCATTCCAGGCCGTCCTGGCGCGCCTGCACCGAGAACGACATGTCCGAGCGCGCCGTCTCGACGCCGAGCTCGGCGAACAGCCGAATCAGGTTCGGGTAGGTGCGCTCGTTGAACACCAGGAAGCCGGTATCCACACCGTGCGTGATGCCACCGAGCGTGACGTCGACCGTGTTGGCATGCCCGCCGAAGTGAGGGCCGGCCTCGAACAGGGTGACCTGCGTGGGATACCCAGCGTCGCGCGCCAGCGTGTAGGCCACCCCGAGACCGGCGATGCCGGAGCCGACGACGGCGACGCGCCTCATGCGAGGCCTCCGCCGGCCCGGCGAGAGAAAGCTGTCGTGCGGCGCCCCTGGGCGAACGAGGGAGGGAGGGAGGAGGAGAACCGCCCGGGGATTGCAGCCGGCTCGGCCGGCCGTCCGCACGACAGGAAAACCTGAACCGCCCGGCACCGCCCAGGCACCGGGGTGCTGCCTGAGAGGGCCAATCGACGGGGAAGTTCCACCGCCCGCGCACGCCACACGTCAAAAAGTTCTGCCAGCGTCGAGACCCGGCGGCACGGGCGATGCAGGTGATGGCGTGAACAGGAGCGGGGCGTTGTGGTCATGGGGGCTTTCGCGCGGGGGCTGCTGCGAGGGGCAAGCGGGACTGCGACAAGCCATGAACCATACAGTCGTTCCATGACTAAACGGTATTCAACCTCATTCGGGCCGCTGTGTAAACCCTTGGAAAGCCCAGGGCCCAACTGTGGCACGATCCAGGTTTTCGGACATTTGTCTTGTTCAAAGCGTGTCGTCCTTCGTTTTATCGCCAAGATCAGGCCCGTCGTGGGCCGTTTGTCCAGGACGCGAGCGTGGCGCTGCCCCCCTGCGCCGCAGGCCTTGCGTCTGTTGGGGGACGCCTTGAACGATCGCGCCCGCCAGGCGGCCGTCACCTTGTCGATCGCTGCCGTCGAGCGCGACACCGGCCTGAGCAAGGACACGCTGCGGGTGTGGGAGCGCCGCTACGGCTTCCCGAACCCCGGTCGCGATGCGTTGGGCGAGCGCGCCTATACCCTGGCTGACGTCGAAAGGCTTCGCATCATCAAGCGGCTGCTCGACGCCGGACACCGGCCGGGACGCGTCGTCACGCAGCCGCTGGAACAGCTGCAGGTGATCAGCGAGCAGACGGTGGACCAGCCGGTTCGGGCGTCGGAGCTGGCCCTGGGTGCCGACGACCTGCGCGAGCACCTGGCGCTGATCCGCAGCCACGACGTGCCGCGCCTGCGCAGCCAGTTGTCGCGGCTGCTGTCGCGGGTGGGCGTGGCGCGCTTCGTCAACGAGGTCGTGGGGCCGCTCAATGCCGCCGTGGGTGACGCCTGGCTCCGCGGCCATCTCGAGGTCTTCGAGGAGCACCTCTACACCGAGGCCGTGCAGGTGGTGCTGCGCACCGCCATCGCCAGCGTGCCCGAGCCCGCCAGCGCCGCGCCGCTGCGGGTGTTGCTGACCACCTTTCCTGGCGAGCCGCACGGCCTGGGCCTGTTGATGGCCGAGGCCGTGCTGGCGCTGGAGGGCTGCCGCTGCGTCAGCCTGGGCACGCAGACGCCGTTGTGGGACATTGTGCTGGCCGCCAGCGCGCTGCGCAGCGACATCGTCGCGCTCAGCTTCACCGGCTGCATGAACCCGAACCAGATTGTCGATGGCCTGGCCGAGCTGCGCGGCAAGCTTGCACCCGGCGTGCGGCTGTGGGCCGGCGGCGGTGCCCCGGTGCTGCACCGGCGGCCGGTGGCCGGGGTGGAGCCGTTTTCGTCGCTGGTCGATGTGTCGTCGGCGCTGCGGCGAGCGGGGGAGCGCGCCTGAACGCCCGCGTGCGGACAGTGCCATCGGACGGTTGCCGAAGCCTTGACGCGGATCCCATCCCTAGAATGACCCACCTCCGTCACGATGGCGCGCCAGCGCGTTCGCCCATGCTCTACCCCGAACTCTTCAAGCAGCTCGAAGCCGTGCGCTGGAACATGGAGTCCGACATCCCCTGGGACCGATTCGATCCCGGCCGTCTGAGCGAAGAGCAGGCGCAGACCATCAAGATGAACGCGATCACCGAGTGGGCGGCGCTGCCGGCCACCGAGATGTTCCTGCGCGACAACCGCGACGACAGCGACTTCTCGGCGTTCATGAGCGTGTGGTTCTTCGAGGAGCAGAAGCACTCGCTGGTGCTGATGGAGTACCTGCGCCGCTTCCGACCCGATCTTGTGCCGACGGAGCAGGAGCTGCACGCGGTGCGCTTCGAGTTCGATCCCGCCCCGGCGCTGGAGACGCTGATGCTGCACTTTTGCGGGGAGATTCGCCTCAACCATTGGTACCGTCGCGCCGCCGAGTGGCACACCGAGCCGGTGATCAAGGCCATCTACGAGACGCTGGCGCGCGACGAGGCGCGTCATGGCGGCGCCTATCTGCGCTACATGAAGCGCGCGCTTGTTCGCTTCGGTGACGAGGCTCGCGCGGCCTTCGCCAAGGTCGGCGTGCTGATGGCCAGCGCGCGCCGCACGGCCCAGGCGCTGCACCCGACCAACCTGCACGTCAACGTCAGCCTGTTTCCGCGCGACACCGTGCAAAGCCGCCTGCCCGACCCGGCCTGGCTCGAGCAGTGGCTGGACCGGCAGATCCAGTTCGATGCCGTGTGGGAGAACAAGGTCGTCGAGCGCATCCTGCACAACATGGGTCTGCTGATGGAGCGCAGCTTTGCCAGCGTGCAGGAACTCAACCGCTTCCGCAAAGAGATGGCCGCACAGCTGGCGGCTCGCGCTTCTGCGGCGCCATCGGCCGCCTGAGCCTTCAGGCGAGCCGGCTTCGCCGGGCACCTTGAGCCCCCAGCGGGGCGGTCAGGCGGAACGCGCGGCGGCGTAGGGCGCAAAGCGCCCCAGGCGCTTGAGCGCCGCCAGATTGCGCTCGGGTTGCTTGCGCACCCGCACCTGCCGTCCTCGTCCCGGGAGCGCGTTGGCACCACTTCATGCAGCGCGCGGTGCCGGGGCTGTCGCGCGGTTGACGAGCCAGATGCCGGCGCACACCGCCACCAGCGCCACGGCCAGGCGCAGCGTCAGCGGCTCGCCCAGCAGCCCGACGCCGGCCAGCAGCCCGAACACGGGCGTGAGCAGCGTGAACGCCGACACTTTGGTGGCCACGTAATGGCGCACCAGCCAGAACCAGGCCAGGTAGCTGGCAAAGGTGACGACGACCACCTGGAACACCATCGCCCAGGCGACCGTGGCGCTCAGCCGGCCGGGCCAGGGTTCGCCCGTGGCCAAGGACGCGGCGGTCAGCGACACGCCCGACAGCACCAGCTGGTACAGCAGCGTCTTCTCGGGCAGCGCGGTCGACAGCCGGGTGGCACGCAGCACCAGCGTGGTGGCGCCCCAGAGCACGGCGGCGGCGATGCCGAGCAGGTCGCCGATCCACTGCTGCGGCCCGACGGCCGGTGAGACAAAGCCCTCGGCAAAGGCCCAGACCACGCCGCCGAAGGCCACCACGAGCCCGGCCCACTGCGCCGGTGCCAGCCGCTCCTGGCGCGAAATCAGCGGCATGCCCAGTGCCACCACAAAGGGCGCCAGGTAGAGGAAGACCGCCATGCGCGAGGCGCTCGTGTACTGCAGCCCGATGAACAGGCAGGCGAACTCCAGCGCG
The DNA here is from genome assembly GCA_032115875.1 of Rubrivivax sp. Taxonomy (GTDB): domain Bacteria; phylum Pseudomonadota; class Gammaproteobacteria; order Burkholderiales; family Burkholderiaceae_C; genus Rubrivivax. The sequence goes on along the minus strand of JAUMBF010000130.1, from coordinate 10,308 downwards.
AACAGCACGCCGGCCGCCAGGCCCGGCAGCCCGGTGCCGTCGCGCGCGAAGACCGCCAGGCCGCGCCAGCGGGCCCAGGCCAGCAGCAGCAGCGCCGCGCCCAGCGAGCGCACTCCGCTTTGCAGCAGCGGCGGCACCTCGGCCAGCGAGACCTTCGCGGCCACCTGGCTCAGGCCCCAGGTGGCGCAGCAGACCACCAGCGTGACCAGGGCGACGGCGTCCAGCGTGGCTTTGCGGGGTGCGCTCATCGGCCGCGATTCTGCTGCCAGGCCAGCGCCGCGGCGGCGCAGACGAAGCCGGCGACCGCGCCCGTGGCGTGGCCCACCGGCGCCAGCGCAATGTCCCAGCCGCTGGCCTGCTGCAGCACGCCGGCCCAGGGCCTTTCGCTCAGCAGCTTGATGACGAGGCCCAGGAGCATGGCCGCGCCCACGCCGCGGCGCACGCCGCGTGCGCGGGCCACGAGCCACAGAGTGGCCACGGCCATGCCGGCGTGCAGCACGCCCGACAAGCCCCCATAGTGCGCCAGCTCGGGCCGCAGCAGCAGCCCCAGGTGCGTGAGCGGCCATGCCGCCAGCCAGGCCCAGGCCGCCGCGCGGGGCAGCACGGCCGCCCAGCCGAAGGCCGTCACCAGCGCGGCGGCGCCCAGGTTGGCGAGCAGGTGGCCTTCGCTCCAGTGCACGAAGGCCGCGGTGAGGGCCCGCCAGGGCTCGGTGAACGCGAGTTCGGGCTGCCAGTCCAGCCTGGCCGCCGGCAGCGCCCAGGCCAGCAGCGAGCCCGTGGCCAGCACGGCGCCGGCCACGACCCAGGCCCGGGTGTCGGGCCGGACGCGCGCCGCGGTGGGTTCAGCCAAACACCGCCTTCCACAGCGCCCGCACAGCCTCGGCCTGCGGGGCCAGCGCGGCGGCGGCCTCGCCCTCGAACTGCGTCGCCCGCTCGTCGAGTCGCGCGCGGTGCTGCGCGCGGCGCAGCTCGCGGTAGGCGTCGGCCGCGGCGCGACCCACGCCGCCGGGCAGCAGGCCCGCGGCCTCGGCGCGATGCAGCAGTGCGATATTGCCGGCGTTGTCGAGCAGCGCCGCGTGCGTGCCGCCGTGGGCCAGCACCAGCGTCTGCACCGCGAACTCGACGTCGACCATCCCGCCTGCGCTGTGCTTCACGTCGAAGAGCCCTTCGCGCACCGGGCGCGCCGCGCGCATCTTCCCGCGCATCGCCAGCACCTCGGCCTTGAGCGAGGGCAGGTCGCGCGGGGCCGTCAGCACGGCGCGGCGCGCGGCCTCGAAGCGCGCCGCCACCGCGGGGTTGCCGGCGCAGAAGCGGGCGCGCGTGAGCGCCTGGTGCTCCCAGGTCCAGGCGGTGTTGCTGCCACGGCCGGACTGGTAGCGCTCGAAGGCCGCCAGGCTGGTGACGAGCAGCCCCGAGTTGCCGTTGGGCCGCAGCGCCGTGTCGATGTCGAACAGCTCACCCGCCCCGGTGCGCAGCGTCAGCCACGTGATCAGCTTGCGCACGTAGGCGCCGTAGACCTCTTGCGCGCGCTGTGCCGTGGCTTCATCGACCTCGCCGTCGTCGTAGAGGAACACCACGTCGACATCGCTGCCGTAGCCGAGCTCCTTGCCGCCGAGCTTGCCGTAGGCGATGACGGCGATCCCGGGCTCGGCGCGATGGCGAGTCTTGAGCAGCTGCCAGCTCCAGCGCAGCGCCTGCTCGAGCACGGCGTCGGCCAGGGCGCTCAAGTCGTCGGCCACCTGCTCGACGGTGAGCTCGCCTTCGACATCGCGCACCAGCGTGCGGAAAACCTCGGCATGGTGGGCGTGGCGCAGCGTGTCGAGCAGCTTCTCCTCGTCGTCCTCGCCGCTGCGCTGCCAGGCGGCGCGGCGCGCGGCGAGCTCGGTGCGGAAGGCGGCGGCGTCGAAACGCTGGTGCGCCAGCCGCGGATCGGCCAGCTCGTCGATGACGCCCGGGTGGCGCATGAGGTACTGCATCGGCCAGCGCGCCAGGCCCAGCAGGCGCAGCAGGCGCAGCTGCACCTCGGGCCGCTCGGCCAGCAGGGCCAGGTAGCTCTCGCGTCGCAACAGCGGCTCGACCCAGTCGACGAAGCGCAGCGCCGCGGCTTCGCTGCAGCGGTCTTCGGCCACGGCCTGGCCGGCGCGCTGCATCAGCCGGCCCAGGCGCAGGCGGCTGTCCTCACGCAGCTGCTGCACGCGCGGGGTGGCGCACCAGCTGCGCAGACGCGCGCCCAGCCCGGCCGGCAGACGCTCGAGCAGTTTGTCGCTGTCCACCGGCAGCGGGCTGGTGCCGCAGCTGCGGCAGCCGCCGCGCGCGGGGCCGCCGTCGGCTGTGGCACCGTCCGCGCCGGGCCGCAGCAGGGTGTCGAACTCGGCGGCGACGAACTCGCGCACGCTGCCCAGGTGGTCGAGCAGCGCGCAGCAGGGCCGATCCGCCAGAGGATGGGCCAGCGCCGCCGCCGCGGCGGTGCAGCCGGCGCGCAGGCTCTCGGCGATCCAGCCGAGGTCCTCGTCGTTCACCGGCAGCAGGTGGGTCTGCTGGTCGTCGAGGAACTGGATGCGGTGCTCCACGCGACGCAGGAAGGAATAGCCCGCGGCCAGCCGCTCGGCCGTGTCGGCCGGCATCAGGCCGCGCTCGGCCAGGCGCAGCAGGCCGCGCAGCGTGCTGCGCGTGCGCAGCTCGGGGAACTGGCCGCCGCGCACCACGAGCATCAGCTGCACGATGAACTCGATCTCGCGGATGCCGCCGCGGGAGAGCTTGACGTCGTTGGCCCGCTCGGGCCGGCCGGCGGCTCGGCGGTGCGCCTCATCGCGGATCTTCTGGTGCAGCTGGCGCAAACCCTCGAACACGCCGTAGTCCAGGTAGCGGCGGTAGACGAAGGGCGTGACCAGGCTGCGCAGCGCCTTGGCCCGCCCGCTGCTGACGGCCGCGCGTGGTGCCACCACGCGGCTCTTCAGCCACGCAAAGCGCTCCCACTCGCGGCCCTGCACCTGGAAGTACTCCTCCAGCATCGCCAGGCTCACCACGGGCGGGCCGCTCAGGCCATTGGGGCGCAGCGCCAGGTCGACGCGGAAGACGAAGCCGTCGTCGGTGGTGTCGCCGATCAGCGCAAAAAGGCGCTTGGCCACAAAGGCAAAGTACTCGTGGAAGCTCACCGCGCGCCGGCCGTCGGCGTCGCCGGGGGTGTGGCCGTCGTCCTCGTAGACGTAGACGAGGTCGATGTCGGAGGACACGTTGAGCTCGCGCGCGCCAAGCTTGCCCATGCCCACGATCCACAGCTCCACCGGCCGGCCGTCGGGGCCGAGTGCGGGGCCGTGGCGGGCGTCGGCCTCGGCACGCGCGGCAGCCAGTGCGATCTCGAGCGTGGCCTCGGCGAGCTCGGTCATGCAGCCGGTGACGGTGTCCAGCGGCGCGGCCTGTTCGATGTCGAGCACCGCCAGGCGCTCCATCACCAGCTGGCGCGCCACGCGCAGCGCGGCGGGGAGGTCGCGCCCGGCATCGCGCAGCCGCTGCACCAGCGCCGCGATGGCCGTGGCGTCGGGCGCGCCGCCGACCGGCAGCCAGGGCAGCTCGGCCGCGTAACGGCGGCGGACGCGCTGCACGTAGCGGCTGTGCGCGGCCAGTGCCTGCAGCGCCGGGGGGCTGGACAACATCGCGGTACTTCCCTCGTCCTGATCGGGCCGGGCGGCGTTGTTCGCAGGCCTGTGCACAACGGCCCGGTGCCTGCCGCGGCGTCTGTGCGTCGCATCGAAGAGACACGCGAGACTAGTCGCAATGCCATCGCCCACTCCGCCCCGGGGGATCTGTGACTGGGCCGTCTACGATGGAGACATGAGAGTCGCTGCCGTGCAGATGGTATCCACCCCCGAGTGGCCGGCCAACCGCGCCGCCGCCGAGCGCCTGGTGCGCCAGGCCGCGGCAGCCGGCGCGGGCCTGGTGCTGCTGCCGGAGTACTTCTGCCTGATCGGCCACCGCGACAGCGATAAGTTGGCGCTCGCAGAAGGCGCCGGGCGCGGCCCGATGCAGGACTTCCTGGCCGCGCTGGCCGCCGAACTTGGCCTTTGGCTCGTCGCCGGCACGCTGCCGGTGCGCGGCGCCGCCGAGGACCGCGTGCTCAACCGCAGCATCGTCTACGGGCCCGATGGCTGCGAGGCCGGGCACTACGACAAGGTGCACCTGTTCGCTTTCGACAACGGCCGCGAGAGCTACGACGAAGGGCGCGTGCTGGAGGCCGGCCGCGAGCCCGTGGCGGTGCAGGCCGGGCCGCTGCCGGATGGTCGAAGGCTGCGCGTCGGCCTGTCGGTGTGCTACGACCTGCGCTTCCCGGAGTTCTACCGCGCGCTGATGCAGCCGCCCTGCGACCTGCTGTGCGTGCCGGCCGCCTTCACCCACACCACGGGCGAGGCGCACTGGGAGCTGCTGCTGCGCGCGCGCGCCATCGAGAACCAGTGCTACGTGCTGGCCGCGGCCCAGGGCGGCACCCACGCCAACGGGCGCCGCACCTGGGGCCACAGCATGGTCGTGGGGCCCTGGGGCGAGATCCTGGACCAGCTGCCCGAGGGCGAGGGCTTCGTCAGCGCCGAGATCGAGCTGCAGCGGCTGAACGCCGTGCGCACGCAGCTGCCGGCGCTGCGCCACCGCCGGCTCTGAGCGCCGCTTCAGCGCCAGCCGAACATCATCTGTTGCGCCAGCGCTGCCTTGGCCGGCGGCAGGGCCTGCAGCGCCGCCAGACCGAGGCCGCGCAGCGCCGCCGCGCCGGGCACTTGCCAGCTGAAGCTGCGCGCGAGGAAGTCGGTGGCGGCGATCAGGCTCCAGCGGTCGGGCGCGCGGGCCCAGGCGGCGCGGGCCAGGGCGGCATCGAGCCCGTGGCCGCGCTGCGCCGCGTCGGCGACAGCGTCCACCAGTGCGTAGGCGTCGCGCAGCCCGAGGTTCAGCCCCTGACCGGCCACCGGATGCAGCGTCTGCGCCGCGTTGCCGATGCGCACGGTGCGGGCCTGCACCAGCGAGCGTTCGGCATTGAGGCCCAGCGCAAAACTCTTCAGCGGTGACAGCGCCAGCACGGCACCCGCTTCGGCCGGCAGGCGGCTTTGCAGCAGCGCCAGGCGCTGTGCCTCGGACAGCGGCGCCACCGGGTCGCTGGCCGTCGGCACGCACCACACCAGCGCCGCGCGCGGCGCGCCGTCGGCCAGGGGCGGCAGGGGCAGCAGCGCCAGCGGACCGTCAGGCGTGAAGCGCTCGAAGGCCCGGCCCTCGGCCGGCCGCGCCAGCGTGGCCGTGCCCACCCAGGCGGTCTGGCCGTAGTCGGCCACGAGGGCCTTGCGAGCCTGCTCGGCGAACACGCCGCCTTCGGCCACCACGGCCAGGTCGAAGCGTTCGGCGATGTCGGCGTCGACCTCCACGCCCTCAGCCAGCGGCTTGAGCGCCGCCACCGGCGTGCCGAAGCGGGTGGCCAGGCGCTGCGGCTCGGCCGCCGCAGCGGCCAGCCAGGCGGCCTGCAGCGGCGCCCGCAGCGCGCCGTAGGTCAGCACGGCGCCGAGCTGTGGCACACCCAACTCGGCGGCGTCGAGCGTGACGGCTGCCGCCTCGCGGCCCAGCAGCCCACCCAGCGTGATGCCGGCCGGCGCCTGCGACACGTGCACGCAAAGGATGGGCGCTGCCGCCTCGGGCTGCCAGGCGCCGAGCCGCTGGAGCAACTGCACGCTGCCCAGCGACAGCGCCAGCGTGCGCGGGTCGGCCGCCCCGTCGCGGCCCAGGGGCCGCGCGTCGAAGAGGGCGATGCGCGCCTGCGGCAGTCGCCGCCCGGCCAGCAGCGCCAGCGCCAGGCCCACCGGGCCGGCGCCCACGACAGCGATCTGCAGCGGGTTCATCGGCCCATTATCCGAGCCGGCCCTGCGCCAGCAGCAGCGGCGTCAGGCGTAGGTCACCCAATCGGCGTGCTCGGGCGCCTGCAAGTGCGGCAGCGTGTTGAAGCTGTGCAGCACCGGCCGCTTCGGGGTGATGGCGAACTCGGTGACGGCGCTGTTGCGCAGCCGCAGGTTCAGCTCCACCCAGGCGTCGCCGGGTGCGCCCACCACGTGCGCGGCGGCGGTGGCGATGGGGCCGCCGGAGCTCACCAGCAGCACGTCGCCCTCGGCCTGCATGCGCACGTGGTCGAGCACGGCGGCGATGCCGGCGCGCCACTCGGCGTGCGGCGGCATGCCGGGCACGGCCAGCGTGCCGGCCGTCCAGGCGCCCAGGGCCTGGCGCAGCAGCCGGAAGTGCGCGCGGTAGCCCTCGGGCGTGGTGGGCGCCGGCAGTGGCTCGCGCGGCGCCAGCGCGGGCTCGGCCAGCGCGGCGCGCAGCATCGCCTCGCTGTCGTACTCGTTCAGCGCCGAGAACTCGGTGGCGGTCGGCAGCGCGCCGAAGCCCTCGGCCAGTGCGGACAGCGACTGCCGATGCCGCGTGAGCGTGCCCGTGATCACCACGCCGAAGCGCTGGCCGCGCGCGGCGTACCAGCGGCCCAGCGCCTGGCACTGGCGATGGCCGAGCTCGCTCAGGCGGTCGTAGTCGTCGCTGGCGAAACGCGCCTGACCGTGGCGCACGAGATGCAGCATGCCCATGGCGCGCATTCTTGATGAGCGCAAGCGTGGCGGCTGTCGCCGCCGCGACCGGCGCTCGTCGGCTCTGCGGGCCGACTCCTCTGCGCTGCTCGGCGCCCCGGAACCGGCTACGCTCGCGGCCCTACCCACGCACTCTCGGCAACCAAACACCATGCAATACCGCCGCCTCGGCCGCAGTGGCCTCCGTGTCAGCACCTTCTCGCTGGGCTCCTGGGTCACGTACCACAACCAGGTCGACACCGGGCAGGCCGTCGAGCTGATGGCCGCCGCGTTCGACGCCGGCATCAACTTCTTCGACAACGCCGAGGTCTATGCCGCCGGCCAGAGCGAGACCATCATGGGCGAGGCGCTGAAGAAGCTGGCCTGGCCGCGCCTGAACTACGTCGTCAGCACCAAGTTCTTCTGGGGCCTGGACCGCCAGGGCGAGGCCGTCAACCGCAAGGACACCCTCAACCGCAAGTACCTGATGCAGGCGCTGGACGGCAGCCTCCGGCGCATGCAGCTGGATCACATCGACCTGATCTACTGCCACCGCCCCGACCCGCACACGCCGATCGAGGAAACCGTGTGGGCCATGAGCGACCTCATCACGCAGGGCAAGGCGCTGTACTGGGGCACCAGCGAGTGGCCGGCCGCCGACATCCGCGCCGCCTGGGAAATCGCCGAGCGCCATCACCTGCACAAGCCGCTGATGGAGCAGCCGCAATACCACCTGTTCCACCGCAAGCGCGTGGAGCAGGAGTACGCGCGCCTGTACGCCGACGTCGGCCTGGGCCTGACGACCTGGAGCCCGCTGGCCAGCGGGCTGCTCACCGGCAAGTACGCCACTGGCATCCCCGAGGGCAGCCGCGGTGCGATGGAGAACATGGCCTTCCTGCGCGATGGCCTGACGAACGCGGCCAAGAACGCCGCCGTGGCGCAGCTGCAGCCCCTCGCGGCCGAGCTGGGCGGCACGCTGGCGCAGCTGGCGCTGGCCTGGGTGGCGAAGAACCCGCAAGTCTCCACCGTGATCACCGGTGCGTCGAAGCTGGATCAGTTGCGGCAGAACCTGGGCGCGCTGGCGCTGCTGGACCGGATGACGCCCGAGGTGATGGCGCGCATCGACGCGATCGCAGGGCCTCTGGCGGCGTAATCGCGCACAACGGCGCGCTGGCCGTGCCCTCAGGCGTGGTGCACGTAGACAAACCTGCGCGTCGCCCGCCGGCCACGCGGCCGCTGCAGGCCGCGCGCTCAGCCGCTCAGCCGCTCAGCCGCTCAGCCGCTCAGCCGCTCAGCCGCTCAGCCGCTCAGCCGCTCAGCCGCTCAGCCCGCCCGCCGCCGGCCGGGGCTGATCGCAAAGCCATGCGCCCGCCGGGCGTCGTCGACGAGCGCACGCAGCCCTTGCAGCGACGCCTGCAGGGCGCGGTACTCGTCCACGGCCGGCAAGTCGGGCAGGCCGGGAGCGCCGGGCTTGGCCGGCGCGGCGGCTGCAGGCGTCGCGGGCGGGTCGATGAACACCACGGCCGAAGGCTGGTGCAGCGCCGGTCGGCGACGGCGGCGGGAGGGGCTCGGTGCCGCCTCGGCGTTCCCGGGTGCCGGGTGGCCGGCACCTGCGTCGGCCGAGGATGCAGCAGGGTCCTTGGCCAGCATGAACACGCGCGGGCGGCGTTCGGCGTCGTCGGCTGGCGTGTCGCGCAGCGGCACGGTCCCGTCCGGCGCCTGCAGGAGCCGCCGCTTCTTCACGACCACCGGCACGGCATCGGTGCGAGGGGCGAACAGCAGGGCCGGGTGGATCGGCGTGGCGGCGCTGCCGTCGACCGCGCGGGCCGTCGGTGCCTCGCCTGGCGGGAATCGTTCCTCGGAGTCGAGGTGCATCAGTGAACGCGGCGTCGGGTGAAGGGCCGGCTTCGCGGCCGGGCGGCGCTGCTCGGCGTGCGGCAGCATCCGATGGGTGGTGGTGCAAGGCTAACACGATGGGAACTGCACTACCCCCAGGTTCGGAGATGCGCGGTGAAGCTGCCTACTTCGCGGGCTTCAGCGGCGTCGAGGCGACTACCCGCATCCACCCGCATCGCGCCCCTGGCGGCCAGAGGCCCTTCGGGCTGCCGGCGATATAGGGCGTGGGCGCACTGGTGAGGACTTGGCTTGGTGGCAGGGCATACGCCTGAATGCGCTGCCCTCAACCACGCAAGGAGTCACCCATGCAGAAGATGATGATCAACGAAGTCGAGCTGGCCGAACGGTGGAACCTCAGCCCGAAGACGCTCCAGCGTTGGCGTAGCGAAGGCCGGGGCCTCCGGTTCATGGAGATGTCCAAGCGCGTCGTCTACCCGATGGACGAGGCCCTCGACTTCGAGTCTCAAGCCCTGCGGGCCTCGACCTGGGAGAGCGCCGGCGACGTCGTCCGCCCGAACGGCTCGAATCTGATGGACCCGCGAGAGATCGCGCACGTGACTGGGTTGCCCCTGTACATCTTCAGCCACAAGCAGACGCGGGACTCCCTCGGCGATGCCAAAGACCAGGGCATCGACGCGAAAGCCGGCCCAGCAGGCCAGTAACGGTCATTGCAGCAGGCTCTGGCCTCGTTGCCGGCCTGATCTCCGATAGACAATGCATCTGCATTGACATGGCAATGCAGATGCATTATTCTCTGCGCGCAGCATCCTCGCCGGAGAAGTGCCATGCCCACCACCATGCAAGTCGAATCGACGCTGACCGACCGCTTCCAGACCACGGTGCCCGAGACGGTGCGCCGGGCCCTGCGCCTGGGCAAGCGCGACAAGATCAACTACACGATCCGTCCAGACGGCGAGGTCGTGCTCACGCGCGCGGCCGCCGGCGAGAACGGCGATCCTGCACTGGCGCCGTTTCTCGGCTTCCTGGCCCGCGACTTGGCGGAGCACCCTGAGCGGCTCCAGGCTGTGGATGCCGGTCTGGCTCAGCGCATCCAGGCGCTGGTCGGCGGTGTCGAGGTCGATCTGGACGCGCCGCTGTCGGCGGAAGATGAATGAGCGGCGGCAAGCCGCTGGTCGTCAACGGCTGGACCCTCTTCGCCCACCCGATCTTCCTAGATCAACTCGACTCCCTGACCGCGCAGGTCGAGGCGCTCAAGCGCAAGGACCCAGCCGGCTACGTCAAGAAGAACGCCGCCAAGCGCCTGGCTGCCATCGCCAAGCTGGCGTTCGAGGTGATTCCGCAGGACCCCGCCCGGCCGGAGTACCGCCAGGGCAACACGCTCGGCGACGAGCATAAGCACTGGTTCCGGGCCAAGTTCTTCCAGCAGTACCGGCTGTTCTTCCGGTTCCACGCGCAAGCCAAGGTGATCGTGTTCGCCTGGGTCAACGACGAGGACACGAAGCGGGCCTACGAGGGCGCCGATGACGCCTACCGCGTGTTCCGCCGGATGCTCGACAGCGGCCGCCCGCCGTCGGACTGGAGCCATTTGCTGGCCGAAGCACGTGCCGAATCGGAGCGCCTTGGACGGCTGGCGTCGGGTGGCGCACGCGCAACTCCTTGATTCTTCGATCTGCCGGGCCATGCGGTTCGCCGTATCGGACTGGGTAGGCAGGAGCAACGCTCGAACTGGTCCCCTACCTACTCCTACCACTTCCTCGCAAACCCGCAGAAATGGAGTGGTGGCCTGGGGCGGAATCGAACCACCGACACGCGGATTTTCAATCCGCTGCTCTACCAACTGAGCTACCAGGCCCTGGCGTGAACCAAGCGGCGC
>JAUMBF010000129.1:0-23683 GCA_032115875.1 Rubrivivax sp. | reverse complement strand
TGCCGACGCCGACGGCGGCCACGACGGGCCGACCAAGATCCCGGCCTGGGAGATGATCCGCTTCAGCGTGAACATCATGCGCGGCTGCTTCGGCGGCTGCACCTTCTGCTCGATCACCGAGCACGAGGGCCGCATCATCCAGAGCCGCAGCGAGGACTCGATCGTGCGCGAGATCGAGGCCATCCGCGACAAGGTCGAGGGCTTCACCGGCGTCGTGTCCGACCTGGGCGGCCCCACGGCCAACATGTGGCGCATCGGCTGCAAGAGCCCCGAGATCGAGGCCGCCTGCCGCAAGCCCAGCTGCGTCTACCCCGGCATCTGCCCCAACCTGAACACCGACCACGGGCCGCTGATCAGGCTGTACCGGCGGGCGCGGCAGTTGAAGGGCATCAAGAAGATCCTGATCGGCAGCGGCCTGCGCTACGACCTGGCGGTGCAGAGCCCCGAGTACGTGAAGGAGCTGGTCACGCACCACGTGGGCGGCTACCTCAAGATCGCGCCCGAGCACACCGAGGGCGGGCCGCTGTCGAAGATGATGAAGCCCGGCATCGGCACCTACGACCGCTTCAAGAAGCTGTTCGACGAGGCCAGCGCCGCGGCGGGCAAGAAGCAGTACCTGATCCCGTACTTCATCGCCGCGCACCCGGGTACCAGCGACGAGGACATGATGAACCTGGCGCTCTGGCTCAAGCGCAACGGCTTCAAGGCCGACCAGGTGCAGACCTTCTACCCCAGCCCGATGGCCACGGCCACGGCGATGTACCACACGAACCTCAACCCGCTGAAGGGCATCAGCCGCCAGCTCGACGGCCCCGGGCGGCGGGCCGAACGCGTGGACATCGTGCGTGGCGAGAAGCGTCGCCGCCTGCACAAGGCGTTCCTGCGCTGGCACGACCCGGCCAACTGGCCGCTCCTGCGCGAGGCGCTCAAGGCCCTGGGCCGGGCCGACCTCATCGGCAACGGCAAGCACCACCTGATCCCGAGTTTCCAGCCCGGCGGCGAGGCCGGCTACACCAGCGCCCGGCGCAAGAACAGCACGGCGGCCGGCCAGCGCACCTCGCCCGTCACCCAGGGCCGCCTGCTGACGCAGCACACCGGCTTGCCGCCGCGCGAGACGGGTGGCCCGCCGCGGCCGCGGCGGACACGCCCGCGCTGAACGCGGCCATCGCGCCTCCGCCTGGCCGCCCTGCCACCCGGCGCCAGGCCCCGCGAAGGCGGCGCCAGGGTTACACGCCGGCCTCGGCCAGCGCCGACACCAGCGCCCCGAGCTCGGCCTCGGTGGTGTAGGCCTGCACCGACGCGCGCACGAAGGTCTGGCCCGCGTGCTGCGTCACCGGCACCTCGATGCCGCGTGACTCGCTCAACCAGCGCCGCAGCCCCTCGGCGTCGGGCGCCCGCACGGGGATGGGCACCATCTGCGTCCAGGCCGCCTCGGGGCCGATCGGCGAACACTCATTGCGCGTCAGCACCTCGCGCAACAGTGCCCGCGCCCGCATGCGACAGCGCTCGCGATGGCGCAGCCAGTCGTGCGCGGCGAGAAAGTCGATCGCGGCAGGCACGCTCAGGAAGGCCGCGATGTCGCGCGTGCCCTGCCACTGCAGCCGCCGCTCCAGCGGCGTGCTGCCCACGTAGGCGTCGAAGCCGGTATGGCCAGCGCCGCCGCCCTCGGCCAGCTCGTCGGCGAGCCAGCCCCAGCTGACGACGCCCCCGTCCAACGCCGCCTGGTGCTCGCGCCGCACGTGCAGGAAGGCCGAGCCCTTGGGCGCGCACAGCCACTTGTGGCAGTTGCCTGTGTAGTGGTCGGCGCCGATGGCGCCGAGGTCGAGGTCCAGCAGGGCTGGTGCGTGCGCGCCGTCGATCAGCGTGGGCACGCCGGCCGCTCGCGCCTGCGCGCACAGCTCGGCCACCGGGAACACCAGCGCGGTGGTCGAGACGACGTGGCTCGTGAAGATCAGCCGCGTGCGTGCCGTGATGGCGGCCATGAGCCGCGGAACGAAAGTCTGCGGCTCGAAAGGCAGCGGCACCACGACGCGCCGCAGCACCGCGCCGCTGCGCCGGCACACGGCGCGCCAGGTGGCGTCGCAGGCGCCGTACTCCTGGTCGGTGGTGAGGATCTCGTCGCCGGGTTCCAGCCGCAGCGAGCGTGCGACGATATGGACCCCGGTGGTGGCGTTGGGCACGAACACCAGGTCGTCGGCGGCGGCACCGACAAAGCCCGCCAGCCGCTCGCGCGCCGCGCGCAGCAACGCCCCCGAACGCCGCCCCAGGAAGGCCACCGGGTTGCGCTCGAGCTCCCGCTGCCATTCCTGGCAGGCCTCGAGCACCGGCCGCGGACAGGCGCCGAACGAGCCATGGTTCAGGAAGACGAGTCCGGGGTCGAGCAGGAACAGCCTGCGCAGCACGGCCGGATCTTCGAGGGGCGCTTCGACGGTCGTCATCGTGAGCGCCGATTCTTCCGCAGTCTGCCCGGCGCCTTGCGCCACCGAGCGCGGCGTCAGCGGGCCGCGGCGTCGTCGAACTCGGTCTGCAGGGCTTCGTGCCAGTCGGTCAGCTCCTCGGCATCGACGCCCAGCCAGCGCAGCGCCGCATCGAGCTGTTGCTCGGTCTCGCGGTCGGGCGGCAGACCCTCGCGCTCGCGCGTGGCGCGTTCGGCCAGGACCCCCATGGCCGTCAGCGTCAGCGCCTCAGGATCGGCGTCGGCTGCACCACGGGCCTGGTCGAGCTCGTGGTGCAGGCGGATGGCCACCATCACCGGCGGCGCCACCTGCCAGGCCCGCGCCACCAGAGCGCCCACCACCGCGTGGTCGGTCCTGTGGTTGGCGTTTTCGGTGGCGATCAGGCTGCGGTCCTTGCGCGCCGCGGCCTCAGCCAGCGTGCCGCTGTAACCGGGCATGCGCTGCAGCAGCACCGGCACGCCGACGTGGCAGAAGAGCCCGAAGAGCTGGGCCAGTTCCGGTGTCGTGCCCGGCAGCTGGCGGGCGATGAAGCCCATCGCGGCGGCCCGCAGCGAGGCTTGCTGCCAAAAGCGCTGCAGCAGCGGGTGACGCACAGGGATCGCCTGACGCAGCAGCACCTCGGTCAGGATGACCGCGGCCTCGCGCAGGCCGATGCGGTTGAGGGCCTGGCCGACGGTCTGCACCGGCACCGCGTCGGCGGCGCGGTAGCGCGCGGTGTTGGCGTTGCGCAGCAGGGTGGCGGCCATCGCGGCGTCGCTGCCCGCGATGCGGGACAGCTGCGTCAGGTCGGGATGGCGGACGGCCAGGGCCTCGCGCAGCCGCGCGAGCTGCTCCGGGGAGGGCGGGATGGCAATCTGGGCCAGCGGTCCGCTGCGGCGGGCCCGGTCGAGCTCATTGCCGATGCGCTGCGCCAGGGCCGAAGGATCCGAGGCGCCCGGCGCCCGGTTGGTCGGCGCGGCGGCGGGTGGTAGCGGGGTCGTGGGTGTCTTGGGCATGGGTGCGTGCGGCGCCGGCGTTCGACTTCCCCGGTCTATCGGCCCGCGTGCGCCAGGCTTGAGCGTTGACGTCCACACCCGTCCCCCTGAGGACACACTCCACGGCATGGCCTCCAGTCTGCTCGCGCTGCTCGACGACATCGCCGCGCTGTCCGAGGTGTCGGCGACGAAGCACGTCAGGTGGCGGCGGCGCTGGCCATCGGGGTTTTCGCGGCGGTGCTCGTGGCGCCGCTGCCGAGCGCCCTGGGCTCCGTGGCCGGCGTCCCGCAGCGGGGCCGCCCGCTGGCGTCACGGCGCGGGCGTCACGCCCAGCAGCCGGACCTCGAACACCAGCACCGCGCCCGGCGGAATGAGGCCGTTGCCGGCGCCGCGCTCGCCGTAGGCGATGTCGGCCGGGCAGGTCAGTCGCGCACTGCCCCCGACCTTCATCAGCTGCAGCCCCTCGGTCCAGCAAGGGATGACCCGGTTGAGCGCAAAGCTCGCCGGCTGGTTGCGCGCGTACGAGCTGTCGAACTCGCGACCGTCGGGGAAGCTGCCGCGGTAGTGCACCCGCACCATGTCAGTGGCCCTGGGTGCGGCGCCCTGGCCGGCCTCGAGCGTGCGCAGCACCAGGCCACTGGCCGTGACCACCGCCCCGGGCTCGGCAGCGGCAGCCTGCAGCGCAGGATGCAGCACAGGCTTGCCGACGGGCGCCATCGGCAGGGCCGGCGTCTGCGCCTGCGCCGATGCGGTCAGCATGGCCAGTGCAGCGGCAGTCAGCCGGCCGCGCAGGCCCGGGCTGGCGGATGAGGGGTCAGGCAACGGATGCATGAGGGTTGCGGATCGGAAAATCGGCCCCCAAGATTAGCAGCCCGCCCCGAGAGTGCAATCAGCGGGGCTTGGCGCCAGGGCCGGCTGAACCCGCCAGCGACGCCACCCAGTCGTCGAGCAGCCGCTTTTCGTAGGCCAGTGCATGGCCCTGGCCCAGGCGCGGCGAGCGGTACAGGTAGTTCGGATCGCTCAGGTCGGCCTCCCCGCGCGCCAGCGTGCGATTGCCCTGGCTGAGCGTGTAGCGCAGGCTGATTCGGGGCCAGTCGGCCCGGCCCCGCAGGACGCGCACGTCGTGGTGAAGGCGACTGAAGGGCTCCAGCTCGCCGGCCAGCTCGACGTCGGTGACCTCGATGTCCAGCGTCTGCCCGTCGCTCAGCTGCTTGCCCAGCGCCTGCAAGTGCTCGGACAGCGTCTGCAGCGTGCGCTCGCGCTCGACGCCGCCGCGGCCGGCATCGGCGAACTTCTCCGGCTCGATCCACTTCACCTGCACCTGGCCGGCGGCGTGGGCCCCGAGCGGCGTCCCGATCGCTGCGGCAAGCAGCGCGGCACCCGCAAGGGCAGACAAACGCGTGGTGGGGCGGGACATAGGGCTTCCTTGTGTTCGTTGTCGCCAGGTCGCATCGTGCCAAAACCGCGGCTGGCCTGGCAAACCCTTTGCCGATCTTTACCCCGGCGGCGCCCAGCCGTCCTTCAGCGTCGTGATGCGGTTGAACAGCGGCGCCCCGGCGCGGTGCGCCTCGCGGTCGGCGACGAAGTAGCCGTGGCGTTCGAACTGGAAGCGGCTCTCCGGCGCCACCGCCGCCAGCGAGGGCTCGAGCCAGGCCTGCACGACGACCTTGCTCTTCGGGTTGACGACCTCGCGGAAGTCGCGCCCGTCGGCGTCGGGCTGCGGCGCGGTGAAGAGGCGGTCGTACAGCACCACCGGCGCGGCCACGGCGTCGGCCTGGGCGACCCAGGTGATGGTGCCCTTGACCTTGATGGCATCCGCTCCGGGCGTGCCGCTGCGGGTGTCGGGCACTGCGCGCGCGCGCACGGCAGTGACGGCGCCCGCGGCGTCCTTGTCGCAGCCGGTGCACTCCACCACCAGGCCGTACTTCAGCCGCACCCGGTTGCCGGGGAACAGGCGGAAGAAGCCCTTGGGCGGCACCTCGGCGAAGTCGTCGCGCTCGATCCACACGGTGTGCGAGAGGCCGAAACGGCGCGTCCCGAGTTCCGGCCGCTGCGGGTGCGCCGGGGCGGAGCAGGGCTCTACGTGGCCGTCGCTGCCGTAGAGTTCTGCCCAGTTTTCCAGCACCAGCGGCACCGGGTCGAGCACGGCCATGGCGCGCGGCGCCTGGCCTTCGAGATCATTGCGCAGGCACTGCTCGAGCACTGAGAAGTCGAGCCAGATGTTGGTCTTGCTCGCGCCGGTGCCGTCGGCCATGGCGCGGATGGCCGCCGGTGTGTAGCCGCGCCGCCGCAGGCCGAAGACGGTGGGCATGCGCGGGTCGTCCCAGCCCTCGACGGTGCCTTCTTCCACCAGCGCGCGCAGCTTGCGCTTGCTGGTGACGACGTAGCTCAGGTTCAGGCGACCGAACTCGTACTGCTTCGGCAGCGGGTGCGCCAGCAGGCCCAGACGCGCCAGGTGCTCGAGCAGCCAGTCGTAGAAGGGGCGCTGGTCCTCGAACTCCAGCGTGCAGATGCTGTGGGTGATGCCTTCCAGCGCGTCCTCGATCGGGTGCGCGTAGGTGTACATGGGGTAGAGGCACCAGCGGTCGCCCGTGTTGTGGTGCGTGGCGCGCTTGATGCGGTAGAGCGTGGGGTCGCGCAGGTTGATGTTCGGCGACGCCATGTCGATCTTCGCCCGCAGCACCATGCTGCCGTCGGCGTGCAGGCCGTTCCGCATCTCGCGCAGGCGGGCCAGGTTCTCGGCCGGCGCGCGCGCGCGGAACGGGCTGTCGGTGCCCGGGCGCGTGAAGTCGCCGCGGCTGGCGCGCATCTGCTCGGCGCTCTGCTCGTCGACGTAGGCCAGACCGTCCTGCACCAGCGCCTCGGCGGCGCGGTACATGAAGTCGAAGTAGTCGCTGGCGTAGTACAGGTGCGGGGTGCCACCGACGTTCCAGTCGAAGCCCAGCCAGCGCACGGCCTCGGCGATGGCGTCGACGTACTCCTGCTCCTCCTTCTCGGGGTTGGTGTCGTCGTAGCGCAGGTGGCAGACGCCGCCGAAGTCGCGCGCCAGCCCGAAGTTCAGGCAGATGCTCTTGGCATGGCCCACGTGCAGGTAGCCGTTGGGCTCGGGCGGGAAGCGGGTGCGGATCTTCGCGGGGTCGGGCCCGCCGGCCGCGTGGTGCGCCGCGTCGCCCGGGCTGCCGCCCCAGCTGCGGCCCTGCAGCGTGCCGGCGGCGAGATCGCGTTCGATGATGCCGCGCAGGAAGTTGGCGGCCGGTGCGGCGGGGGCGTTTGACGCCTTGGGAGGAGAGGCGGACATGGTCGGCGGATTCTAGGGACCGCCCCGGCGCAGCGACTCTGTCGATCCGCCGTCCCAAGCCCCCAGTCCCGCCCCTTCAGAGCATCTGCCCGAGCATGCGCCCCGGCAGCAGCGTGAAGGCCCCGGCCACGAGGCAGGCGCTCAGGTACAGCCGCTTCATCACCCGGCGGTGCACCTCCACGCGGTGCGAGCGCGCCATGAACACGCCCAGCGGCAGCATCACCATCACCAGCAGGGTCAGCAGATGGATGGGCCCGAAGCCGCCCAAGTTGGGAAAGCTCGATCGCATGAAGAGACTCGTGATCGCCGCCGTGGCCATGAGAGCCACCCAGACCCACCCGCCCACCCGGTGAGCGGTGCGGCCCTTGCGCCCCAGCATCAGCCAGGCGCCCAGGGCGGTGGCGCCGATCATCGACACCACGTGCACGAAGACCACGGGCTGCGTGGCGGCGAGTTCGGCGAAGGTGCGCATGGCGGGCTCCGGTGCGGGAATGGCCGCCATGGTGGAGGGCGGCCGCGCCGGGCACGAGCCGCGCGCGACGGCGTGCGGCCCGGCGTCGCGAAGCGGCGCTACTGGCCCTTGAACAGGTGCGCGTACAGCCGGCTGGCCGTCACGGTCTCGGGCCGGCCGCGCAGCATGAGCGTGACCTTGCCCGACTCCTCGCGCCGCGCCTGCACGATGCAGCGCGCCTGCACCACGGTGCCGCGGTGCACCTGCCAGAAGCGCGCCGGGTCGAGCTGCGGCAGCAGCTCGCGCAGCGACAGGCGGATCAGGTGATCGCGTGCGGCGGTCACCACGCGCACGTACTTGTCGGCGGCCTCGAAGTAGACGACCTCGTCGACCGGCACGAAGTGCACCACGCTGCCCACCTGGGCCTGGATGACCTCCAGCTGCGGCACGGCCGGGCCTGAAGGCACGGTGCCGACGAGCAGCGCGCGCAGCTGCGCCACGGCGCCGTCGAGCGCGGCGGTCGGTGCCGGCGCCGGGGCGGCGGCCTCGCGCTCGGCCAGCCGGGCCTGCAGGCGCTGCACGCAGGCGGCCAGACGCGCCGCGTCCAGCGGCTTGACGAGATAGTCCACCGCCTGCGCTTCGAAGGCGGCGAGCGCGTGGTCGGTGTGGGCGGTGACGAAGACGATCAGCGGGAACGGCGTGTCGGCCGCGGGCCAGTCTTCGGCCAGGGCTGCGGCGGCTTCGAGGCCGGTGCAGCCAGGCATGCGGATGTCCAAGAAGGCCAGCGTGGGCCGCCGCGCCAGCGTCTGCGACACCGCCAGCAGGCCGTCGCCCACGGTGGCCACCACGTCGAGCGCCGGCCACAGGCGCTGCAACTCCTGGCGCAGGTGGGCGGCCAGCAACGGTTCGTCTTCGGCGATCAGGGCGGTGTGGGGCATGGTGCGGTCAGGAGGTGGGGGCCCCAAGCGGCAGCCGCACGGTGGCCACCGTGCCGTCACCGTCGGGCGCCGGCACGATGCTCAGGCTCGCGCGCGGGCCGTGCAGCGTGGCCAGCCGCTCGCGCACCTGGCCCAGGCCGAAGCGCGTACCGGCCGTGTCTTGCGCTGCCGCGGCGGCCAGGCCGATGCCGGTGTCGTGCACGGCGAGTACCAGCGTGCCGGCGTCGGCGCGGGCCGTGACGACGAGGCGGCCGCCGGCCACGTGAGGCTCCAGGCCGTGGCGGATGGCGTTCTCCACCAGCGGCTGCAGCAGCAGCGGCGGCACCGGCTGCGCGGCCAGCTCCGGCGGCAGGTCGAGCTGCACCTGCAGCCTCGGGCCCATGCGGATGGCCATCAGCGCCAGGTAGTCCGCCACGCGCTCGAACTCGCGGGCCAGCGGGTACTCCGGCACGCGCGAGGCCTCCAGCGTGGCGCGCAGGAACGCGATCAGCCGGTCGAGCATCTGCTGCGCCGCCGCTGGGTCGAGCCCGATCAGCACGCGAAGGTTGGCCAGCGTGTTGAACAGCATGTGCGGCTCGAGCTGGCTTTGCAGCAGCTTGAGCTGGCTCTCCGCGGCAGCGCGCTCGGCGGCCTCGGCCTGGGCGCGGGTGTGGGCCAGGCGCTCGCGGCTGCTGATGACGCCCACGAACACCAAGGTGGCCAGCAGGCTGATCAGCAGCGTGACCTGCGTGTTGCGGCTGCCCAGCTCGAACAGCGGCGCCGACTCGAAGCCGGTGATCGCGTCGGCCAGCGCCTGCCCCAAAGGCGGCCCGAGCAGCACGCACGCCACGGTGGCGGGCCAGACGCCGGCCCAGCCACTGCGCCAGGCGGCAGACGACGGCGGCAGCCTTCGCCAGGTGCGCAGCCGGTCGTGCAGCGCGGCGTGCAAGGCCGCCCCGACATCGTTGATGGTGATGCAGCAGCCGGCGATGCACACACTGTAGAGCAGCTTCCGGCCCCACCAGCCCCCGCCAACCACCGACAGCACCAGCGTGATCGCGGCGCACACCCCCACTGCCAGCAGCAGCGTCGTCGGCAGACGCTGGCGCCAGCGCAGGCGCCAAAGGGCCAGAGCGGTGTCGGGCAGCGGGCTCATGCCCGGGATTGTCGGCCGCGCCGCCGCCGCCGAGCGGCCTGCCGCGACGGCCCGGCAGCACCGGTCGCGAAGTGCCGCCTCAGCGCCGCCGGCTGCCGCCCAGCAGCGAGCCGAGCACGCCGCGGATGAGCTCGCGCCCCACGGCCGAGCCGATGCTGCGCACCGCCGACGACGCGGCCGCCTCCACCAGCCCTGGGCGGCGGCCACCCCGCGCCCCGGTGCTGCCGAGCATCATGTCCTTGACGATGCCGGCCATCCCGCCATCGCCGCCCAATCCAGCGGCGGAGCCTCGCTCCGGTGCGGCGCTGCCCGCCGCCGAGGCCGCCCCTGCCTCGGCACGACCGCGCAGCATCTCGTAGGCCGACTCGCGGTCCACCGCCTTCTCGTAGACGCCAGCCACCAGGCTGCCGCCGATCAGCGCCTGGCGCTGTGCCGGCGTGATGGGCCCGATCTGGCTGCCCGGCGGCAGCACGTACACGCGCTCGGTGACGCCGGGGCGGCCCTTGGCATCGAGCAGGCTCACCAGCGCCTCGCCCACGGCCAGCTCCTGGATGGCCGTGCCCATGTCGGCGATCTTGGGGTTGGCGCGCATCGTCTCGCCCGCGGCCTTCACGGCCTTCTGGTCGCGCGGCGTGAAGGCGCGCAGCGCGTGCTGCACGCGGTTGCCCAGTTGCCCCAGGACCGTGTCGGGCACGTCCAGCGGGTTCTGCGTCACGAAGTACACGCCCACGCCCTTGCTGCGCACCAGCCGCACCACGAGCTCGATGCGCTCCACCAGCGCTGCCGGCGCGTCCTTGAACAGCAGGTGAGCCTCGTCGAAGAAGAACACCAGCTTGGGCTTGTCGGGATCGCCCACTTCCGGCAGCGTCTCGAACAGCTCGCTGAGCATCCACAGCAGGAACGTGGCGTACAGCCGCGGCGCGTTCATCAGCTTGTCCGCGGCGAGCACGTTGATGACGCCGTGGCCCGCAGATGTCTGCATGAAGTCGGCGATGTCGAGCATGGGCTCGCCGAAAAACCTGTCGCCGCCCTGTTCCTCGATCTGCAGCAGCCCGCGCTGGATGGCGCCCACGCTGGCGGCGCTGATGTTGCCGTACTCGGTGGTGTACTGCTTCGCGTTGTCGCCCACGTGCTGGAGCATGGCGCGCAGGTCCTTCATGTCCAGCAGCGCCATGCCGGCGTCATCGGCGACCTTGAAGACCAGGCTCAGCACGCCGGCCTGCGTCTCGTTCAGCGCCAGCATGCGCGCCAGCAGCAGCGGGCCCATGTCGGAGAGGGTGGCGCGCACCGGGTGGCCCTGTTCGCCGAACACGTCCCACAGCGTGACGGGGCAGGCGAAGGGCTCGGGCTCGGGCAGGCCGCGCTCGGCCAGGATGGCTTTCACCTTGGGCGGCAGCGCGCCGCGCTGGCTGATGCCGGTGAGGTCGCCCTTCACGTCGGCCATGAACACCGGCACGCCGATGCGGCTGAAGCTCTCGGCCAGCGTCTGCAGCGTGATGGTCTTGCCCGTTCCCGTGGCCCCGGTGATGAGGCCGTGGCGGTTGGCCAGCGCCGGCAGCAGGTGGCACTCGACCTCGCCGTGGCGGGCCAGCAAGATGGGATCGGGCATCGCGGCACTCCTGCGCGGCGCCGATGCCGCGCGACGGCGGGCAGTCTAGGCCAGGGCGGCCGCCAGCCCGTCCAGGCTGGCGCGACACCACGACTGGTCGTCGGGGCTCAGCCGCGCGAAGGTGGCGCGCGCTGCCGCGAGCGCGCGGCCGTGGGCGGCGGCGTCGCCAGCCGCCGCCTCGGCCTGGCCCAGGGCCTCCTCGCCGAAGAAGCGCTCCAGGGGCTCGTCGCCGTTGGCCGCCACCAGAGCCAGGCAGGCCTGCGCGTGCTGGCGCGCCCGGGCCGGGTCGCCAGCCTTGCGGTGCGAGCGCGCCAGTCGGTAATGGGCGCGCTCCTCGTGCAGCCAGGTGCCGGCGCGGCGCCAGCAGGCCAGGCCGACCTGCGCGGCCTGCAGCATCAGGCCGCGCATCGCGTCGTCCAGAGCGGGCCGCTCATCGAGCGCGGCAGCGATGTTGTTGCCGGCCATGGCCAGCGCGCGCACGGCGGGGTCGGCGTCGGGCAGCGCCGCGGCCTCGGCGGCGGCGACGGCCTGCCCGAGCAGCGAGCCGGCGCGCTTGGGTTCGCGCTCGGCCAGGTTGGCAGCGGCCAGCGCCATCACCCGCACGGCCTCGGGCGCGGCCAGGCCGGCGGTGGCGCTGGCCTCACCCCCAGTGAGGGCCAGCGCGCGGTCGTATTGGGCGGCGCTGGCCCGCGCCGCGGCCCCGGCGGCGGGCAGGGCCGTCAGCGCGGCCAGCAGCGCCCGGCCGGCGGCCCGCTCAGCCGGCTCGACCAGGTGCGCGCCCGCCAGGTGATGTGCCAGCTGCAACAGGCGACCAATGCCGTCGTCGTCGCGCGCGAGCCCGGCCCCGGTGCTGGCCAGCGCGGCCATCACGGCGGCCGGCGCGTCGGCGTGGCGGTTCCAGGCGTCGTCGAGCCAGGTGTCGAGGTCCATGCGTTCTCCGCGCCGGCATCGCAGCGGCCGGGCAGGCGCCAGCGTAACGCCAAAGTCACTGGGGCCGCCCCCGTAAAATCGGCCTCCCGACACCCGACGAACAGAAGCAGCTCCCATGGCCGGTCATTCCAAGTGGGCCAACATCCAGCACCGCAAGGGCCGCCAGGACGAGAAGCGCGGCAAGGCCTGGACGCGCGTGATCCGCGAGATCATGGTCGCGGCCCGTCTGGGCGGCGGCGATCCGGCGGCCAACCCGCGCCTGCGGCTGGCCATCGACAAGGCCAAGGCCGTGAACCTGCCGGTCGACACCGTCAAGCGCAACATCGACAAGGCCACCGGCAACCTCGAAGGCGCCCACTACGAGGAGATCCGCTACGAAGGCTACGGCATCGGCGGCGCGGCCCTCATCGTGGACTGCATGACGGACAACCGCGTGCGCACGGTGGCCGAGGTGCGGCATGCCTTCAGCAAGTACGGCGGCAACCTGGGCACCGAGGGCAGCGTTTCCTTCCAGTTCAGGCACTGCGGGCAGTTCGTGTTCGCGCCCGGCACCAGCGAAGACGAGGTGATGGAGACGGCGCTGGAGGCTGGCGCCGACGACGTCATCACCGACGACGACGGCGCCATCGAGGTGCTGTGCCCGCCGCCGGCCTTCGAGGCCGTGAAGGCCGCGCTCGAGGCCAAGGGCTTCAAGCCCGAGATCGCCGAGGTCACGATGCGCGCCGAGAACAGCATCGAGCTCACGGGCGACGACGCCGCGCGCATGCAGAAGCTGCTCGACGTGATCGAGGACCTCGACGACGTGCAGGATGTCTTCCACAACGCCGCACTGAACGAGACATGAAGGTCCTCGTCATCGGCGGCGGCGGCCGCGAGCATGCGCTGGCCTGGAAGCTGGCGCAGTCGGCCCGCGTGCAGACCGTTTTCCTGGCCCCCGGCAACGGCGGCACCGCGGCCGACCCGGCACTGAAGAATGTGCCCTTCAACGGCGTGGACGACATCACCGCGCTGGCCGACTTTGCCGCCGCCGAGAAGGTGGCGCTCACCGTCGTGGGCCCCGAGGCGCCGCTGGCCGCCGGTGTGGTGGACGCCTTCCGCGCCCGCGGGCTGCGCATCTTCGGCCCCACACAGGCGGCGGCGCAGCTGGAGAGCTCCAAGAGCTTCGCCAAGGATTTCATGCAGCGTCACGGCATCCCGACCGCGCTGTATGCCGCCTTCACCGACGCTGCCGCGGCGCACGCGCACGTGGCCCGGCACGGCGCGCCCATCGTCATCAAGGCCGACGGCCTGGCCGCGGGCAAGGGCGTGGTGGTGGCCATGACGGAAGACGAGGCCCATGCCGCCATCGACCACATGCTTGCCACCGTGGGCGGGCGCGTCGTCGTCGAGGAGTTCATGGCCGGCGAGGAGGCAAGCTTCATCGTCGTCTCCGACGGCAAGGATGTGCTCCCGCTGGCCACCAGCCAGGACCACAAGCGCGTGGGCGAGGGCGACACCGGTCCCAACACCGGCGGCATGGGTGCCTACTCGCCGGCTCCGGTGGTGACGCCCGATGTGCACGCGCGTGTCATGCGCGAGATCGTGCAGCCCGCCATCGCCGGCATGGCGCGTGATGGTCACCCGTTCAGCGGCTTCCTGTATGTCGGGCTGATGATCGACGCCCAGGGCCGGCCGCGCACCGTGGAGTTCAATGCGCGGCTGGGCGACCCCGAGGCCGAGGTCATCCTCATGCGCCTGAAGAGCGACCTGTTCGAGCTGTTGATGGCAGCCACCGAGGGCCAGTTGGCGAGTGTCGATCTCCAGTGGGACCGCCGCGTCGCGCTTGGCGTGGTGGTGGCTGCGCACGGCTACCCGGCCAGCCCGCGCAAAGGTGATGCCCTCACGGCGCTGCCGGCCGCCACGCCGGAACTGCAGGTGTTCCACGCCGGCACGGTGCTGGAGGGCAGCGTGCTCAAGAGCAGCGGCGGCCGCGTGCTGTGCGTCACCGCGCTGGGCGACAGCGTGCGCCTGGCGCAGCAGCAGGCGCTGGCTGCGGTGCGCCAGGTGCAGCTGGCCGGCGCGCACTGGCGCAACGACATCGGCCACCGTGCCTTCAAGCACTGAGCGCCCCCGGGTGACCGAGCCCTTGAACGCTCCGCAGCGCCTTGCCCCGCAGCCGCTGCCCATGGCAGTGCCGCTGCGCGGCGGCGCCTGGGCGCGCGCAGTGCTGCGCTTGTTCGGCTGGCGCGTGATGTGCCCGGGCATGCCGGCCCGGCAGGGCGTGATGATCGCCTGGCCGCATACCTCGACCTGGGACTTCCCGGTGGCGATGCTGGCCCGCGTGGCGGTGGGCCTGCCGCTCACCTGGTGGGCCAAGGAAAGCCTGTTCCGCTGGCCGCTGTTCGGCGCCTGGATCCGCCTGCTGGGTGCGCGCCCCGTGGCACGCGACCGCGGGCCGCAGGGCATGGTGGGGCTGATGGTGGCCGAGCTGCAGGGCGCAAAGGCCGAGGACCGATTCCTGTGGATGGGCCTGTCGCCCGAGGGCACGCGGACCCTCACGGAGGGCTGGCGCAGCGGCTTCTACCGCATCGCGCTGCAGGCCGACGTGCCGGTGGCCCTGGCGCTGCTGGACTTCGGCCGCCGCGAGGTGCGGCTCGAACACGCCTGGCGCCTGAGCGGCGATCCGCAGGCCGACCTGGCCGCCATCGCCGCTGTGTGTGAGGGCACGCGCGGCTGCAAGCATCACAAGGCCGCGCCGGTGCGGCTGCTGGAGAAGTGAGCCGATGAGCCAAGACCCGACCGTCGCCGTGCGCGAGTACCTGCTGGGCCTGCAGGGCCGCATCGTGGCCGCTTTCGAAGAAGAAGATGGCACGCCCTTCCGCCGCGACGGCTGGACCCGCCCGGCCGGCGGCAAGCTTGAGGGCGATGGCCTGAGTCAGCTGGTCGAGGAGGGCGGCGTGCTGGAGCGCGGCGGCTGCAACTTCAGCCACGTCCAGGGCGCGAGACTGCCGCCCAGCGCCACGCAGCACCGGCCCGAGCTGGCTGGCGCGCGCTTCGAGGCCCTGGGCGTGAGCCTGGTGATGCACCCGCGCAACCCCTACGTGCCCACGGTGCACATGAACGTGCGCATGCTGGCGGCGTTCCCGGAAGCCGGCGAGCCTGTGCAGTGGTTCGGCGGCGGCATGGACCTCACGCCCTACTACCCGTTTGCCGAAGACGCCGTGCACTTCCACCGCGCCTGCGCCGAGGCGCTGGCGCCGCACGGCGCCGACCTGTACGGGCGCTTCAAGCCCTGGTGCGACGAATACTTCTTCCTCAAGCACCGGGCCGAGGCACGCGGCATCGGCGGCATCTTCTTCGACGACTACAACGATGGCGGCTTCGAGCGCGGCTTCGCGCTGATGCGCGCGGTGGGCGATGCCTTCATCCCGGCCTACCGACCCATCGTGCAGCGCCGCCGCGGCATGGCCTATGGCGAACGCGAGCGCGACTTCCAGGCCTACCGTCGCGGGCGCTACGTCGAGTTCAACCTCGTCTGGGACCGCGGCACGCACTTCGGCCTGCACGGCGACGGCCGCGCCGAGAGCATCCTGATGAGCATGCCGCCCATCGTGAAGTGGCGCTACGACTGGAAGCCCGAGCCCGGCACGCCCGAGGCCCGGCTCTACACCGACTTCCTGCCGCCGCGCGACTGGCTGGCGGCTTGAGAACCTCCAAGGGGACGGCGTGAGCCGCATCGGGCTGCTGGGCGGTACCTTCGACCCGGTGCACCGCGCGCACGTCGCCCTGGCCGAATCGGCGCTGGCCGCGCTGGCGCTGGACAGCGTGCGCTGGGTGCCCGCGGGCCAGCCCTGGCAGAAGCGCGATGGCCGCGCCGTGACGCCTGCCCCCCACCGCGTGGCCATGGTGCAGGCGGCCATCGCGCACGAGCCGCGTTTCGTGCTCGACCGCACCGAGGTCGACCGCGAGGGCCCGAGCTACACGCTCGACACCGTGCGCGCGCTCCAGGCAGCCGATCCCGGCCATGCCTGGGTGCTGCTGATCGGGCAGGACCAATACGCCAACCTGCACACCTGGGCGCACTGGCGCGAGCTGCTGGCGCGGGTGGAGCTGGCCGTGGCCAACCGCCCGGGCCCCGTGCGTGCCCCGCACCCCGAGGTGCAGGCCCACCCGCACCGCATGGTGCCGCTGCCGATGCTCGACATCAGCAGCACGCAGATCCGCGATGCAGCCCGCGCCGGGGCCGACCTCGCGCCGATGGTGCCGCCCGAGGTGGCGCGCTATATTGCCCGGCACCGCCTGTACAGGGGCGAGGAAAGCGACCCAAGGAGCTGAACCTGGACATCCGCAAGCTGCAGCGCGCCATCGTCGATGGCCTGGAAGACGTCAAGGCCCAGAACATCGCCGTGTTCAACACCGAGCATCTGAGTTCGATGTTCGAGCGGGTCATCGTGGCCAGCGGCACCAGCAACCGCCAGACCAAGGCCCTGGCCGCCAGTGTGCGCGATGCCGTCAAGAGCCGCGGCATGCAGGTGCTGTCCACCGAGGGCGAGGACAACGGCGAGTGGATCATCGTCGACTGCGGCGCCGCCGTGGCGCACATCATGCAGCCGGCGGTGCGCGAGTACTACCACCTCGAGGAGATCTGGGGTGGCAAGCCGGTGCGGCTGAAGGCGGCCGAAGCGCCCAAGGGCCTGCCCAAGGCCAGCGAGCCCGATGAGCATGACGGGTGGCCGCTGCCCATGGCGACCCCGCGCAAGACGGCCGCGAAGGTGGCTGTGCCGGCCAGGGCTGCACCGGCTGGAAAGACTGCGGGCAAGTCCGCTCCCGCGCGCAAGGCGACGCCCGCAAAGAAGGCCACGCCGGCCAGGAAGGCGGCCCCCGCGAGCAAGCCCGCCCCGGCCAAGAAGGCGGCGCCCGCGCGGAGAGCCGCCGCCCCCGCGAAGAAGGCCGCCCCGGCGCGCAAGGCCCCCGCCAAGAAGCCCCCTCGCCCGGCATGAAGCTGCTGGTGTTGGCCGTGGGCCAGCGTCAGCCGGCCTGGGCCGATGCGGCCTGGGCTGACTTCGCCAAGCGCTTTGCACCCGACATGCGGCTGGAACTGCGCGAGCTCAAGGCCGAGCCCCGCAGCGCCGGCAAGACCGCTGCTCAGTGCATGGCCGCCGAAGCCCAGCGTTTCGAGGTCGCACTGGCCAAGGAGCGTCGGCCGCGCCGCGTGGTGTTCGACGAACACGGCACCCGTGTCACCACGCGGCAGCTGGCCGATCGGCTGCAAGCTTGGCGCGACGACGGGCGCGATGCTGCGCTGCTGATCGGTGGCCCTGACGGCCTGGACGACACCCTCAAGCACAGCGCCGACGAGACGCTGCGCCTGAGCGACCTGACACTGCCGCACGCCCTCGTGCGCGTGCTGCTGGCCGAGGCGCTGTACCGCGCGCACAGCCTGCTCGAAGGCCACCCGTACCACCGCGAATAGAGGCCCCGCGCATGCCGCCCTCGCTGCCGCATCCATTTGTCTACCTGGCCTCTCAGAGCCCGCGCCGCCATCAGCTGCTGGCACAGATCGGCGTGCGTTTCGAGCCGTTGCTGCCTGATGACCACGAAGACGCCGAGGCCCTGGAAGCCACCCGTGCCGGCGAGAGCCCGGCCGATTACGTGCAGCGCGTGACGCGCGCCAAGCTCGGCGCCGCACGCGAGCGACTGCGCCGCCGCGGCCTGCCGGCCGCACCCGTGCTGTGCGCCGACACCACCGTGGCCCTGGGCCGGCGCATCCTGGGCAAACCGGCCGACGCTGCCGAGGCGCACCGGATGCTGCAGGCGCTGGCCGGTCGCTCGCACCGCGTGCTCACGGCAGTGGCCGTGCACGATGGCCGCCGAGCGCATGCGGCGCTGAGCACGTCGCACGTGCGCGTGGCGCCCCTGTCTGAGGCCGACATCAGGGCCTACGTCGCTGGCGGCGAGCCTTTCGGAAAGGCTGGCGCCTACGGCATCCAGGGCGGCTTTGCCGCGCATGTGGCGCACATCGCGGGCAGCCACAGCGGCATCATGGGCCTGCCCTTGTTCGAGACGGCATCCCTGCTGCGCGCTGCCGGCGTGCGGCCTGAACCGAGGTGACGAACGTGCAGGACATCCTGATCAACTGGGCCCCGCAAGAGACGCGCGTGGCCGTCGTGGAAAACGGCGCCGTGCAGGAGCTGCACGTCGAGCGCGCGCTCGAGCGCGGCCTGGTGGGCAACGTCTACCTGGGCAAGGTGGTCCGCGTACTGCCCGGCATGCAGAGCGCCTTCATCGACATCGGCCTGGAACGCGCGGCCTTCCTGCACGTCGCCGACCTGAACCTGGGCCCCAAGACCGACACACCGCCTGTGCCCATCGAGCGTCAGGTCTTCGAAGGGCAGACGCTCACCGTGCAGGTGGTCAAGGACGCCATCGGCACCAAAGGCGCGCGCCTGTCCACGCAGGTCAGCATTGCCGGGCGCATGCTGGTGTTCCTGCCGCACGACAACCACATCGGCATCAGCCAGAAGATCGGCAGCGCCGAGCTGCGGGAGAGTCTGCGCGCCCGGGTGGCGGCGCTGGCGGCCGACGGTGGTGGCGGCTTCATCCTGCGCACCAACGCCGAGGAGGCGGCCGACGAGGAACTGGCCGACGACATCCGCTACCTGCGCCGCACCTGGGCCACCACGCGCGAACGCGCCCTGCGCCAGCCGCCGGGCACGCTGCTGCACCAGGACCTGACCCTGCCCGAGCGCGTGCTGCGCGACCTGGCCAACGAGCACACGGCCGGCATCCGCATCGACAGCCGCATGCAGTTTGAGGCGCTGCAGCGCTTCGGTGCCGAGTACACCCCCAGCTCAGTGGGCAAGCTGGAGCTGTACCGCGGCGAACGGCCGATCTTCGACCTCTTCGGTATCGAAGAGGAGATCCAGCGCGCGCTGGCACGGCGCGTGGAACTCAAGAGCGGCGGCTACCTGATCATCGACCAGACCGAGGCGCTGACGACCGTCGACGTCAACACCGGCGGCTTCGTAGGCGCACGCAACTTCGAAGACACGATCTTCAAGACCAATCTCGAGGCGGCGGGCGCGATGGCGCGGCAGCTGCGGCTGCGCAACCTGGGCGGCATCATCATCGCCGACTTCATCGACATGACGAACGAGGCCCACCAGCAGGCCGTGCTGGCCGAGCTGAAGAAGCAGCTCAGCCGCGACCGCACGCGCACGACGGTGAGCGGCTTCACGCAGCTGGGCCTGGTGGAGATGACGCGCAAGCGCACGCGCGAGAGCCTGGCGCACATGCTGTGCGAACCCTGCCCCACCTGTGAGGGCCGTGGCCAGGTGAAGACGGCGCGCAGCGTGTGCTACGACATCCTGCGCGAGATCCTGCGCGAAGCGCGGCAGTTCAACCCGAAGGAGTTCCGCGTGGTGGCCAGCGCGGCGGTGGTGGAGATGCTGCTCGACGAAGAGAGCGTGCACCTGGCGGGCTTGAGCGAGTTCATCGGCAAGCCGATCTCGCTGAGTGCGGAGGCGGGGATGAATCCGGAGCAGTACGACATCGTGCTGATGTAGCGGTTCACGGGCCAGAAGGCGTCGGAACGAAACCTGCGGCACGCCCACGAGACTGTCGCGATCGTCCCGCGCAAACCTCACTCGATGTTCTGCACCTGCTCCCGCATCTGCTCCACCGCCACCTTCATCTCGACTGCGAGGGCGGTGAGTTCCAGGGCTGCGCTCTTGCTGCCAAAGGTGTTGGCCTCGCGCTGAAGCTCCTGGATCAGGAACTCCAGCCGCTTGCCCAGTTCGCCGCCGGCCCGCAGGAGGCGTTCGATCTCATCGAGATGAGAGGCCAGACGCGCCAGCTCCTCGGCCACGTCGATGCGGATGGCAAAAGCGACGGCCTCCGCCATCGCGCGCTCATGCAGCGCCTCGGCTGGCAAAGACTGCCCGCCGGGCACCATGGCCAGTGACTCGTTCCAGCGTTCGAGGAACCGCGCCTGCTGTCGCTGCACCACCAGCGGCAGCAGAGGCTGGGCTTGCGCGGCCAGTTCGCGCAGCCTCGTCACGCGTTCCAGCAGCACGCCGGCCAGACGCGCGCCTTCGCGCGCGCGCGCCTCGCGCAGCCCCGCGATGCAGCGCGCAGCGGCCTGCAGCGCCGGCTCGTCGAGCCGCTCGTTGCCGGCGCCGCTGCGGCACCACTGCAGGATTTCGTTCACCGACAGAGGCGGCGCCTGTGGCAGCCAGCCGGTGACTGAGCCCTGCAGTAGAGACAGGCGGTTGAGCTGCTCGGGCGTGGGCTGCGGCAGCGCACCGTCGCCCTGGCGCGCGGTGCTCATGCGCAGCTCGATCTTGCCGCGTCGAAACACGGCGGTCAGCTGGTCGCGCAGCGCCGGCTCCAGGCCGCGGAGCTCGTCGGGCAGGCGGAACGACAGGTCCAGAAAGCGGCCGTTGACGGAGCGCGCCTCCACCGTCACCGAGGCGCCCGCGGATGGGGTCGCCGCACCCTCCGGTGACGAGGGCCCGGTGGCCGCAGTCGAATACCCCGTCATGCTATAAACCGGCAATTGTCCATCCCCAAGAGCAACCCTGGCGATTATGTCGTCCAAGCCCAAGCCTGCTCCTTTGCCTTCGGGCACCGTGGTGGGCGGCTACACGGTTGTCAAGAAGATCGCAGCCGGCGGTTTCGGGCTGGTCTATCTGGCCGAGGACGAGAACCGCAACTTCGTCGCCGTGAAGGAGTACCTCCCGGCCTCGCTGGCCGAGCGCTCGCCGGGCGAGCTGACGCCGCGCGTCAAGCCCGACAAGCAGCCGCTGTACCGCCTGGGCCTGAAGAGCTTTTTCGAAGAAGGCCGCAGCCTCGCTCAGATCAGCCACCAGAGCGTGGTCTCGGTGCTGAACTTCTTTCGCGAGAACGAAACCGTCTACATGGTGATGAACTACCTGCAGGGCGACACGCTGCAGGACTTCATCGTCACCGCGCGGGACCTGAAGCACGACAAGGTGTTCCGCGAGAGCACCATCCGCAGCCTGTTTGACGAGATCCTCCGCGGACTGCGGATCGTGCACCAGCACAAGATGCTCCACCTGGACATCAAGCCCGCCAACGTCTTCATCACCAACGACAACAGGGCGGTGATGCTCGACTTCGGCGCCGCGCGCGAGGTGCTGAGCAAGGAGGGCAATTTCATCCGCCCGATGTACACGCCGGGCTTCGCCGCACCAGAGATGTACCGCCGCGACGGCATTCTCGGTCCCTGGACGGACATTTATGCCATCGGTGCCTGCATCTACGCCTGCATGCAGGGCTATCCCCCCAACGACGCGCCTCAACGCATCGAGAAGGACCGCCTGGCCCTGAGCCTCTCGCGGCTGCGCAACGTGTACTCTGACAACCTCATCGAGGTCACGGAGTGGTGCATGAGCCTGGACCCGCTGAGTCGCCCGCAGAGCGTGTTCGCGCTGCAGAAGGAACTCGCGCGCGAGACCGAGCGCCGGTACACCAAGCTGAGCTTCTCGGAGAGGCTGAAGCTGCAGCTCGAAACCATCAAGACAGGCGTCAAGCCGTGAGAGGCCGGGAACTCAACGGGCTTCACGCTTCCGCGAGGGCGCTGCGTGCGCCCCGGGTGGCCCTGCTGGAGTGCACCTGAGCATGCGCTTTTCCGTCTACCAGCTCAGCCGCCGTGGTGGCCGTGAGAAGAACGAAGACCGCATGGGCTTCAGCTACACGCGGGAGTCGGGTCTGTTTGCGCTGGCCGACGGCATGGGCGGACACCCCGAGGGCGAGGTGGCGGCGCAACTGGCTTTGCAGACACTGTCGGCCCACTTCCAGCGCGAGGCCAAGCCCCGGCTGGCCGAGCCACTGCGCTTCTTGCACGACGCCATCATCGCCGGCCATCACCGGCTGCTGCACTACGCCACCGAGCGTGGGCTGATGGACACCCCGCGCACCACCGTTGTCACCTGCCTGCTGCAGGACAACGCGGCGTACTGGGCACACTGTGGCGATTCACGCCTGTACGTGTTGCGTGGCGACAAGTTGATGGTGCGCACGCGGGACCACAGCTACAGCGAACTCCAACGGACCATGGCGCAGGTCGTGCCGCTGGCTGACAAGGTGAATCGCAACGTGCTGTTCACCTGCCTGGGCAGCCCCGGCCGTCCGGTGGTGGACATCGGGGGGCCGCTGGAGGTGCGCCCCGGCGACAAGGTCATGCTCTGCTCCGATGGCCTGTGGGGCAGCGTGCCCGATTCCGTCATCACCGACATCCTGGCCACGCGAAACATCGCGGACGCCGTTCCCGAGCTGGTAGAGCGTGCGCTTCGCTTGGCCGGCGCGCGAAGCGACAACGTCACGGTGCTTGCCGCGGAGTGGGAAGCCGCCGAGGATGTCGATGCCGCTGGTGTGAGCACCGATTCGCTCGGGGATGACGTCTTCGCCAGCACCATCCAGGCCAGCCTGGACGGCGTGGGCGGCGACGAGCTCGACGACAAGGCGATCGAGCGCTCGATCCGCGAGATCAACGAGGCCATCCAGCGGTCTTCTGCGCGCAAGCGCTGACGACCGCCGGATGGCCTTCGGCCGAACACTCGGCTCCCCCTCAGCCGCGCCAAGAGGCGGATCCAGCCAGAGCCCGTGAACCTCACAGGCTCTCAGACGGACCACAATCTGCGGCTCCACTGCCCCGTCCGTTCATGACCTTCATCCGTTCTGCCGACCGCACCGCCGACGCCCTGCGCCCGGTTTCCATCGAACGCGGCTACACCCGCCACGCCGAAGGCTCGGTGCTCATCAGCTTCGGCGCCACCCGTGTGTTGTGCACCGCATCGGTGGAGGAGAAGGTGCCGCCGCACAAGCGCGGCAGCGGCGAGGGCTGGGTCACGGCCGAGTACGGCATGCTGCCGCGCGCCACCCACACGCGCTCCGACCGCGAGGCCGCCAAGGGCAAGCAAAGTGGGCGCACGCAGGAGATCCAGCGCCTCATCGGCCGCAGCTTGCGCGCGGTGGTCGACCTCAAGGCCCTGGGCGAGCGCACGATCGCGCTCGACTGCGATGTGCTGCAGGCCGATGGCGGCACCCGCACCGCGGCCATCACCGGGGCCTGGGTGGCGGCGCACGATGCCGTCAGCTGGCTGCTGGGGCAAGGCCGGATCGCTGTCAGCCCGCTGCGCGATGCGGTCGCTGCGGTGTCGGTGGGTGTCGTCGAGGGCACACCGTTGCTCGACCTGGAGTATGTCGAAGACGCGGCATGCGACACCGACATGAATGTCGTGATGACGGGTGCCGGCGGGTTTGTCGAGGTGCAGGGCACGGCCGAGGGCGCACCTTTCAGCCGCGTGGAGATGGATGCGATGCTGGCGCTGGCCGACCGTGGCATCCGCGAACTCGTGGCGATGCAGCGGCGGGCGCTGGGCTTGGGCTGAAGGGGCTGCCGTGATGCGGCTCGTGCTGGCCTCCAACAACGCCAAGAAGCTCTCGGAGCTGCGGGCGCTGCTGGCCGGTATGGCATTGGAACTGCTGCCGCAGGCTGCCCTGGACATTGCCGAGACCGACGAGCCCCACGGCACCTTCATCGAGAACGCGCTGGCCAAGGCGCGCCATGCGGCGGCGGCCAGTGGCGCCGCCGCGCTGGCTGACGACTCGGGCGTGTGTGTCGATGCCTTGGGCGGCGCGCCGGGTGTGATCTCTGCGCACTACGGCGGCTGCGTCGAGCCGCTCCCCGACCGGGAGGCCACACGGGCGCGGCAGGACGCTGCCAACAACCAACGACTGCTGCGCGAGCTGGCCGCACACCCGGCGCCCGAAGCCCGGCGGGCGCTTTTCATCAGCACCCTGGTGGCCGTGCGCCATGCCGCCGACCCGCAGCCACTGGTGGCCGTGGGCCGCTGGCCGGGGCGCATCCTGGCGGCGCCCCGCGGCAGC
>JAUMBF010000128.1:0-7904 GCA_032115875.1 Rubrivivax sp. | reverse complement strand
AGCCCCCTCCGGGGGCGCCCCGCTGCGGCCCGGCGCAGGCGGATTTGCGCGGGTGGCTTGGCCGGCGGGCACTGGGCCGGCTTCATGCGCTGGTGCGGCGTACTACGATCTCGGCATGAACACCGACTGGCCTTCCTTCACGCCGTTCGCTGCCCTGGCCGGCGGCGTGCTCATCGGCGCCGCCTCGGCGCTGTATCTGCTGCTCAGCGGGCGCATGGCCGGCATCACCGGCATCCTGGCCGGCCCGCTGCAGGCCCTGGCGCTGCGCCGGCCGCTGGCGCCGCAGCGGCCGCAGCTGCTGTTCTTGGTGGGGCTGCTGGCCGCGCCGCTGGCGTGGCGGCTGTTCGCGCCCCTGCCCGAGGCCGCGCTCTCGGCCGGCACGGGTGTGCTCGTGGCCGCAGGGCTGCTGGTGGGCGTGGGCACGCGGCTGGCCAACGGCTGCACCAGCGGTCACGGTGTGTGCGGTCTGGCGCGGCTGTCGCTGCGCTCGCTGGTCAACGTGCTCGTGTTCATGGGCGCGGGCTTCGCCACGGTCTACGTGGTGCGTCACGTGCTGGGAGGCTGAGCCATGGACCGCACGCTCAAGGCCGTGGCCCCGCTGCTGGCGGGCCTGGTGTTCGGCATCGGCTTGATGGCCGCCGGCATGACCAACCCGGCCAAGGTGCTGGCCTTCCTCGACCTGGCCGGCCCCTGGGACCCGAGCCTGGCCCTCGTGATGGGGGGTGCCGTCGCCGTGGCCCTGGTGCCCTTCGGCTGGGCCCGGCGGCAGCGTCGCACACTCACCGGCGAGCCGCTGCAGTGGCCCGCTGCCCGCGGCATCGACCGGCGATTGCTGCTGGGTGGCGGGCTGTTCGGCATCGGCTGGGGCCTGGCCGGCCTGTGCCCGGGCCCGGCCGTGGTGGCGCTGGCCGCAGGGCTCGAAGGCGTGTGGATCTTCGTGCTGGCCATGCTCGCCGGCCTGCTGGCCGTGGACCTCCTTGATGCCCGCCGCTGAACTGATCTTCCGGCAGTTGGCCGACGCCATCTCGTCCACCTACACCTATCTGCTGGCCTGCCCGGCCACGCGGGAGGCCGTTCTGATCGACCCGGTGTTCGAGCAGGCCCGGCGCGACGCCGCGCTGCTGCGCGAGCTGGACCTCCGGCTCGTGGCCACGCTGGACACCCATGTCCACGCCGACCACATCACCGCTGCCTGGCTGCACCGCCAGCGCTGCGGCAGCCGCATCGGCTTGGCCGGCGCGGCCGGCGCCGAGGGCGTGGATCTGCCGCTGGCCCACGGCGACCGTGTGGCTTTCGGCCACCACAACCTGCTGGTCCGTGCAACGCCGGGACACACCGATGGCTGCCTGAGCTTCGTGCTCGATCACCAGCGCATGGCCTTCACGGGCGATGCGCTCCTGATCCGCGGCTGCGGCCGCACCGACTTCCAGCAGGGCAGCGCGCGGCGTCTGTTTCGCTCGGTGCACGAGCAACTGCTGAGCCTGCCCGATGACTGCCTGCTGTACCCGGCGCACGACTACAAGGGCTGCACCGTCAGCAGCGTGGCCGAGGAGCGCCGCTGGAACCCGCGCTTCGGCGGCCCGGCCGGCCAGGGCCCCGACGAGGGCGACTTCGTCGGCACCATGGCCCACCTCGGCCTGCCTCACCCCAAGCAGATCGACCGCGCCGTGCCGGCCAACTTGCGCTGCGGCCGGCCGGCTGGCGGTGATTTGCTGCCGCCGCCGCAGCCGCGCTGGGCGCCGCTGGTCTGGACCTTCGCCGGCTTGTGGGAGATCGAGCCCGCGGCGCTGGAGGAGCGGCTGCACGCCGTGACCGTGCTCGACGTGCGCGAGGCGGCGGAGTGGGACGGCGAACTCGGCCGCCTGCCGTTCGCGCTGCATCGGCCGTTGGGAGCGCTGGGCGCGGCCGTGGCCACGCTGCCGCCGGGCCGTCCGGTGGTGACCGTGTGCCGATCGGGCACACGCTCGGCGCAAGCGGCGCTGCTGCTTGCACGCGCCGGTGTGGCCGACGTGGCCAACCTCGCCGGTGGCTTGCTCCGCTGGCGTGGCGAAGGCTACGCAGTGGAAGGCGGCGAACCGGGCTGAGAGCCTGTGTAGAGATGCATCGGCGCGGGCGCGATTCGTGTCTTCACAGACGCTGAGCCGTCGTCCACCAGCGCGGTCTGCTGCCTGCTCGGTGGGCGGCTGGCTCAGCCGCAGGGCGGGTGACGCCAGGTTGCCATGGGGGCGTCGTTGTGCAGCGTGCACACGTGGGCGCGGCCCATCGTGCCCACGCTCACGCGAAGGCGCATGCCGTGTCGGGCCTCGAGCTCGAAGCCCTTGGTCGGCATCGTGGCGCGGCCGTCGGCGCTCAGTTCCACCTGGCCGGTGGAGCGCAGCGTCACGCCCGGGTGATCATGCTCGCGGGCGCTGCGGAGCTGGCAGGCCTGGCCGCTGCCGCAAGGGCAATCCGGTGCAGTGCTCACGGCCCAGCACCATGCCGGTCCCTGAAAGGCCAAGACGTGCAGCGGGCGACCCTGGCGCACGGCCTCGAAGCGGGCCTCGTTGACGTCGGCCGCCAGCGCCTCGGCGGCACCGTGCAGCCGCTCCCGCTCCAGCCGTGCGCCGAACCCCGGCAGCGCAATCGCCGACAGCAGCGCCAGCACCGCCAGCACGACGACGATCTCGATCAGGGTCAGGCCGCGGCAGCGGCGATGGGGGTGCATGGCGCGCGGCGTCAGCGATGCCAGCAGCTGGCCTCGGGGCCGGCCTGCGCGAAGCCGTGACGCACCTCGAGCGTGAGTGTGGCGCAGGCGGCGTCGCGCGCCTGCGCACCCAGCGCCGTCGCGGTGGCGCGGTAGGTC
Source organism: Rubrivivax sp. (assembly GCA_032115875.1). Classification (GTDB taxonomy): domain Bacteria; phylum Pseudomonadota; class Gammaproteobacteria; order Burkholderiales; family Burkholderiaceae_C; genus Rubrivivax. Next base: position 5,062 of record JAUMBF010000128.1, on the reverse strand, counting down.
TCGCCTCCCGTGAGCTCGATCCTGATCGCGTAGCGACCCTGCGGGCTGGTGGCGCCGGCTCCGGCCAGCGCACTCAGGTCGCTGGTGTACAGGCCGTGGGCGCTGCGGTGCTGCTCCTGCGTCTGCTGCACGCGGTCCAGGGCCTCGACGGCATCCAGCCGTCCGATGCGCAGGTCGTGATCGCGCGGCGCGCCCAGCCCCAGCGCCAGCAGCACTGCGGCGAGGGCCAGCGCCACCAGCAGCTCGACGAGCGTGAAGCCGCGTGCGGACACCGTGTCACTCTCGGGCCATCAGCCGGCGGTGGCGCTGGGCTGCATCGATCCAGAGCTGCAGCGCGCGCTCGTCGGGCGGCGACAGCTTGTTCCACTCGCAGCCCACGCGCACGCCCCCGTCGTGCGGACCCAGGCCGCTGACGTGGGCCAGCGTCGCGGCGGACGTGAAACGTGTGGTGGCGTCGAGTTCGACGGTCACTTCGCCCAGACGTGTGCCGGGCTCCAGCCGCGGCACGTCGGCGGGACACCACAGTGCGCAGCCGCCCAGGCTCAGGTCGAGCACCCGCAGCGTCAGCGCCATTTCGGGCATCCCCGGATGGCGCAGCCGCACCACGGGTGCATGGCGGTGCGTTGTGCACACACGATAGGCGGTACGCCGCTGGAAGCGGTAGATCGATCCCGGCAGTTGCGACTGCAGGCTCGCCTGCCGTGACCCGTGCACAAGCAACAGGCCGCCGAGATCCCATTGGAGCTTGATGCTGTCCATGTAGGCTACCGCCACGCCTTCGTCGGCCTCGACAATGCGGTCGAGTGCGGGCAGCCTGTCCTGGGCGCTGAAGGTGAGCAGTCGCCGCGTATCGTCCACCGACCACAGCGTTGCGGTGAGCGAGCTGCCGTCCGGCCCGCTCAGCACCAGCGGCTGCTGGCCATCGCGCAGCAGGCGCAGCAGCCTCAGGCGCTCCAGGGGATGGCTGACGCGGAACGGGCCCCAGCGGTCATGGCCGCCTTCGGTGTCGAGGCTTGCAGAGTGGCTGTCTTGGAACATGACCGCTGTCCAACGCGTGCGGCCGTGTCAATGCAGCGTCTGCCGCTTGCCCGCCAGCGTGTCCTCGAGGTCTTGCAGCCAGGGCTCGGCCAGGTGGCGGATCTCCGCGTCGTTGACCAGGATGCGCTGCATGATGCGTGACTTGAGGCGGGCTGCCTCGTTCGCCTGCGACCGCGCAGCGGGCATCGCGGCCGCGCCGGTGCCCGCCTCGTCGGGCTCCTGCGCAGCGTGCTTGAGCTGGCTGATCAGCAGCACGCAAGCGCCCTCGAGCTTGACGACATCGTCCCAGCGGCCGGCGCGCGCGGCGGACAGCATGTCTGCGCTGGCGCGCTCGATGGCTTCGTAGTAGCTCAGCAGTTGGGGGTCCATGGCGCTGCCGGGGCGGGGGGTGGTGGTCGGATGCTGGGACATGGGCGTCCGCGCCTCAGCGACCTGCGGGCGCCGTGTCGACCGAAGGGCCGATGGCGACCCAGGCTTCCTGCAGCGGCTGCACCAGCCGGCGGCACTCGTCGAGCGCGGCCTCGTCATCGTGCAGGTTGGCCAGCGTCAGGCGGCGCGTGAGGTAGTGGTAGAGCTCGTCGAGGTCACGGGCCAGCGGACCGCCGCCGCGAAGGTCCAGGCCGGCGCGCAGGCCCTCCTCGAGGATGCGCACGGCCCGCCCCAGGGCGACGCCCTTTTCCGCTCGCCGGCCCTGGCGCATGGCGCCGCGGGCCTGGGCGAGCGCCTCCATGTAAGCCTCGAACAGCAGCCCCACGAGCTGGTGCGGCGTGGCACTGGCCACACGGGTCTCGGCGCCGACCTGACGGTACAGGCTGCCGGGCTGAACGCTGGTGGCCGGACGTGAAGCGAATGGAGTGTGGAACATCGGGGGCGCAGGCAGTTCAGCGTGATGCTGTTCTTATCGGCCTCCTGCACGCGCCCCTTGAGCTTGCATCAACCCGGTACGAGCCCTCTGAATGCGGGCTTTGTCAGGGCTTGTTGGAGCCGTTGCCCTGCAATGAGAGCAACTGCTGCGTAACGTAACCCGACAGCGCGTTCAGGCGTGCGAGGTTGCCGTCCATTGCGGTGTACTGCGCCACCAGGCGCGCCCGGAAACGCTCGACGCGATCCTCCAGCGCGACCTGCTCTTCGCCGTTGCGTGCGATGCGCAGGCGCAGCCCCTCGGTGCGGGTGGACAGGCTGCCATCAACGCCCAGCACCTGCTGCGCCAAGTCGGCGTAGCGGCGGGCGAAGCCGTCCTTCTGCGGGTCGGCGTCGTTGGCGGAGAAGGCCTTGCGAAGCTCGGTAAGCTGGGCTGTCGCCCCGTCGAGCCGGGTGGCGTCGACCGACAGCGTGCCGTCGCGCTGAACCGCCAGGCCCACGTCGGAGAGACGCCGGAAGGTGCTCGAAGCCTCCGAGCCCGCGCCCAGCAGGCTGCGCAGCTGGCGCTGCAGCCCGGTGGCCGCACTGTCCCCCTGCAGCGGCCCGCCGGTCTTGCTGCCGGGGTCGTACCGGGTCTGCTCGGCGATGGCCTTGACGAGGTTGTTGTACGCGCTGGCAAAGTCCTGAATCGCGGTCTTCACGGCCTCGCGGTCGCTGGTGACGGTGACGCTGCTGGCCGCGTCTTGCTTGCGCAGCCGCAGCGTCAGGCCATCGATCACGCCGGTCAGTTCGTTGGACGCCGACTCGACCGCGATGCCGTTGACGGTGGCCAGGGCGTTGCCGGCGGCCTGCTGCTGCTGCATGCCGGTGCTGCCAGCCAAGGGGTCGAAGGCGAATCTCGACAGCCCCTGTCCGTCGTTGATGGCACCGCCGTCGCTGTCGTTCACCGCCAGGCGAAAGCCGTTGTCAGCGCCGCTCTCGCTGGAGCGCAGCGACAGCCGTGCGCCGCTGGTGTCGGTGACGATGCTGGCGGTGACGCCGGCACCGGCGGCGTTGATCTTGTCGCGCAGCGTGGCCAGTGTGTCGCTGGCGGCGACGACGATCTCCACCGGATCACGGCCGACGCGAGGCACGAAATTCAGCGGCGACTGTTGCCAGCGGCCGATCTCCAGCGTCAGGGTGCCACTGCCGACGAGCGCGCCCGAGGTCGGCAACGACGCCGCGGCCGCCACCGTCTGGTTGGTCGCCAGTTTTTCAACACTCACGGCGTAGTTGCCCGCAGCGGCGCTGCTGCCGCCTACGACCTGGACCACCGATTCGTCTGCGCTGCTGGCCTTGGACTGGCTCCACAGCGCCGTGCCGGTGAGCTTGCCGGCCGCCGTTTGCAGGCTGCCGAACAGGCTTGAGAGCTGGCCGTAGCTGGAGACTTGGGTCTGCAGTGAACGGGCCTGGGTCTGCAACTGTGCCAGCGGTCGGCTCTCCAGGGCCACCAGCTGGTTGACCATGGTGTTGATGTCGACTCCGCTGCCGATTCCCAACGAGGTGATCGCGGGCATGGTGATCTCCGGTTCGAGGGGGGTGACGGTCGAAGCGCCAATGGCTCCGACAGGCGGGCTTTGCCCCCTCTCAGAGCCTTTTATCGACCGGCGCAGGACGGCACTTGAGGCCGCCGCGTGACGATTCGAGTCGGCACCGCTCAGCGCTGCAGCAGGCTGAGCACCTGCTGCGGCAGCTGGTTGGCCTGGGCCACCATCGCGTTGCCGGCCTGCTGCAGGATCTGCGCGCGCGACAGGTTGGCCGTCTCGGCCGCGTAGTCGGCGTCCATGATGCGGCTGCGTGCAGCGCTTTGGTTCTCGGCGCTCACCATCAGGTTGGCGACCACGTTCTCGAAGCGGTTCTGCACGGCACCGTACTCGGCCCGCTGGCTGTTGACGGTGTCGATGGCATCGTCGATCGCCGCGATCACGGCTTGCGCATTGGCGATGGTGCTGATCTGCAGCGTAGGCACTGCGGTGCCGGTGATCACGGCCGTGCCGAGCACGCTGGTGATGTTGGTCGAACCGGCCCAGTTGAAGTTGTCCATCGTCAGGCGGTCGATCGTGCTGTCGTTGTTGGCGCCGATCTGGAAGGTGTTGGTGCCGGTCGAGGCCAGGATTGCGCGGCCGTTGAACTGCGTGCCACCGAGGGTGCGGGTGGCCTCCTGCGCCAGCTGCACGAACTCTTCGTTCAGGCTCACGCGGTCGGCATCGTCGTTGGTGCCGTTGGCCGACTGCACCGCCAGCTCGCGCATGCGCTGGAAGAGATCGCTGACCTTGCCCAATGCGCCTTCGCCCACCTGCGCCATCGAGATGCCATCGTTGGCGTTGCGCATCGCCACGTTCATGCCGCGAATCTGGGTGTTCATGCGCTCGGCGATGGCCAGACCGGCGGCGTCGTCCTTGGCGCTGTTGACGCGCAGACCCGAACTGAGGCGCTGCATGGAGGTGGACAGTTGCGATTGGCTCGTGGCCAGATTGCGCTGGGCGTTGAGCGACACGAGGTTGGTGTTGATCGTCTGGGGCACGGCGGCTCTCCTGGTGGCGCGGCAGTCGGTTCACGGGCGATTCGTCCTGCCGCGGTGCCGAAACGCTGTGGCAGAGACTAAGGCCGCGCCGGGGCCCGGGTTCGCTCGAAAAGCCCTCGCATTCGCGCCCAGTTCGTTGTCGTTCAGACGCGAAAAAGCCCGCCAGGTGGCGGGCTCTCGCGACAGCGCGCGCAGCGCGGGCCGGGGCTCAGCGCAGCAGCGCCAGCACCTGCTGCGGCAGCTGATTGGCTTGCGCCACCATCGCGTTGCCGGCCTGCTGAAGGATGCTGGCCCGCGACAGGTTGGCGGTCTCGCTGGCGTAGTCGGCATCCATGATCCGGCCCCGCGCCGCGCTCTGGCTCTCCACCGACACCCGCAGGTTGGACACGATGTTCTCGAAGCGGTTCTGGATCGCGCCAAAGGTGGCCCGCTCGCTGTTCACCGCGTCGATCGCCGTGTCCAGACCGGCGAGGGCCGCCTGCGCCGTGGTGGCATCCGTGATCTGCATCGTCGGAACGCCGGTGCCCGTGATCACCGCGGTACCGAGCACGTTGGTGATGCCGGTGGCGCCCGCCCAGTTGAAGTTGTCTACCGTCAGGC
>JAUMBF010000127.1:0-25029 GCA_032115875.1 Rubrivivax sp. | reverse complement strand
TCCATCACGCGCGTGATCTCGGCCTCGGTGGGGCCCATGCTGGCCTGGGTGAGAAAGCGCGCCGCCTGGGCCCTCGTGATGACCGCCTCGTCCGCAGGGGGCGGCGGACTGTCATCGACGTAACTGAGCGGGCCGTGCAGTTTGCCGTGCAGTTTGCCCAAATCACCACCGCCACAGGCGGTGACCGCCAAAGCGGCAAGCAAGGCCCACACGTGCCTGCGAGGCAGGCCAAGTAAGGTAAAGCGCACGATCGGGGTCTCCCGGGCCGCGCTGCGCGGCCCTGGTGGTACGCGCGTCGCTGACAACTTCTTTTATCGGAGCTTCATATATCGGCAGCGCGCCGCAAAGTCTTGAGAGACTTGTTGCGCTGCCAGCACCAGGAATTTAATCATATTACCAAATCGAAGGAATATTCCCGGCGTCGGCCGCTGGGCGTATCAAATTAGCAACGGTGCCAGCGCGCGCCGCGCCTCGGCCTCGGGCAGCGCGCCGCGCGCCGCGTAGTCGGCCAACTGGTCGGCGCCGATGCGGCCCACGTTGAAGTAACGCGCCTCGGGGTGGGCCAGGTAGAAGCCACTGACGCTGGCGGCTGGCGTCATCGCCAGGCTCGCGGTGAGGCCCATGCCGACCTCGTGCGCCTGCAGCACCTCGAACATCGCGCGCTTGACGCGGTGATCGGGGCAGGCCGGGTAGCCCGGCGCGGGACGGATGCCGCGGTAGCCCTCGGCGATCAGCTGCTCGTTCGCGAGCGACTCGTCGGGCGCGTAGCCCCAGAACTCCGTGCGCACGCGCTGATGCAAGCGCTCGGCAAAGGCCTCGGCCAGGCGATCAGCCAGGGCCTTGAGCATGATGGCGCTGTAGTCGTCATGGTCGGCCAGGAACTGCGCTTCCTTCTTGTCCACGCCCAGGCCGGCCGTCACGGCGAACAGGCCGATGTAGTCGGGCGGGCCGCCCGCGGGTGCCACGAAATCAGCCAGGCTGCGGTTGGGTCGCTTCTCGGGGCCGTTCGCCCCCTCCACCACCGGCCGCTCGGTCTGCATGCGCAGCGGCTGCCAGCGCAAGGCCACCTGCGTGCGCGACTCGTCGGTGTAGACCTCGATGACGTCGTCGTCCACCGTCGCGGCCGGCAGCAGCGCCACCACGCCGTGGGCCTGCAGCCAGCGGCCCTCGATCAGCCGCTGCAGCATGCGTTTGCCGTCGGAGAACACGCGCTGCGCCTCGTGGCCCACCACCTCGTCGCGCAGGATGTCGGGGAAGCGGCCGGCGAGGTCCCAGGTCTGGAAAAACGGGCCCCAGTCGATGCACGCGGCGATCTCGGCGAGATCGGCATTGCGCAGCACGCGCCGGCCGGTGAAGCGCGGCCTCGGCGGCGCGTAGGCCGCCCAGTCCAGGCGCGCCTTGTTGGCGCGCGCGGCGGCCAGCGTCACCAGCGGCGTCTGCTTGCGGCCGGCATGCAGTTCGCGCACCTTGTCGTAGTCGGCACGCAGTTCGGCGATGTACTTCGCGGCGCGCTCGTCACTCAGCAGCTCGCTGCACACGCCCACGCTGCGCGATGCATCCGGCACGTAGACCACCGGGCCCTCGTAGTGCGGCGCGATCTTCACCGCCGTGTGCACGCGGCTGGTGGTGGCGCCGCCGATCAGCAGCGGGATCTTCTTCAGCCGGAAGTACTCGTCGCGCTGCATCTCGGCGGCGACGTGCTGCATCTCCTCGAGGCTGGGCGTGATCAGGCCGGACAGGCCGATGAGGTCGGCGCCCTCGACCTTGGCCTTGGCGAGGATGTCCTGGCACGGGACCATGACGCCCATGTTGACGACCTCGAAGTTGTTGCACTGGAGCACGACGGTGACGATGTTCTTGCCGATGTCGTGCACATCGCCCTTGACGGTGGCGATGACGATCTTGCCCTTCGGCCTGACGTCACCCCCACCGGCCACCAGCGCGAGCTTCTCGGCTTCGATGGCGGGCAGCAGATGGGCCACCGCCTGCTTCATCACGCGCGCGCTCTTCACCACCTGGGGCAGGAACATCTTGCCGGCGCCGAAGAGATCGCCCACCACGTTCATGCCGGCCATCAGCGGCCCTTCGATCACGTGCAGCGGCCTTCCGCCGCGGGCCTGCACCGCGCGCCAGGCCTCCTCGGTGTCGGTGATGATGAACTCGGTGATGCCGTGCACCAGCGCGTGCGACAGACGCTGCTCCACCGTGCCCGCGCGCCATGCGAGCTTGGCGCTGTCGTCGCGTGCGGCGCCCTTGGCGCTTTCGGCGATCTCGACCAGTCGCTCGCCCGCGGTCTGCGGCGGCACGCCGGCCTGCAAGGCCGGCTTCCGATTCAACACCACGTCTTCCACGCGCTCGCGCAGCGCGGGCTCCAGATCGTCGTAGACGCCCACCATACCGGCGTTGACGATGCCCATGTCCAGCCCGGCGCGGATGGCGTGGTACAGAAAGACCGTGTGGATGGCCTCGCGCACGGGGTCGTTGCCGCGGAAGCTGAAGCTCACGTTGCTGACGCCACCGCTGACCTTCGCACCCGGCAGGTGCTGCTTGATCCAGCGCGTGGCCTCGATGAAGTCGACCGCGTAGTTGTCGTGCTCCTCGATGCCGGTGGCGATGGCGAAGATGTTGGGATCGAAGATGATGTCCTCGGGCGGGAAGCCGACCGCCTCGACCAGGATGCGGTAGGCGCGCGCGCAGATCTCGGTCTTGCGCGCGTAGGTGTCGGCCTGGCCTTTCTCGTCGAAGGCCATCACCACGGCGGCGGCGCCATAACGCCGCACCAGCGTGGCCTGGCGCCTGAACTCGGCCTCGCCTTCCTTGAGTGAGATGCTGTTGACGATGCCCTTGCCCTGGATGCACTTGAGGCCCGTCTCGATGACGCTCCACTTGGAGCTGTCGATCATGATGGGCACGCGCGCGATCTCGGGCTCGCTGGCCAGCAGCTTGAGGAAGCGCTCCATGGCCGCGGCGCTGTCGAGCATGGCCTCGTCCATGTTGACGTCGATGATCTGCGCACCGTTTTCCACCTGCTGGCGCGCCACGGCCAGCGCGTCCTCGTAGCGGCCCTCGAGGATCATCTTCGCGAACACGCGGCTGCCGGTGACGTTGGTGCGCTCGCCGATGTTGACGAACAGCGAGCCGGCGCCGATGGCCACCGGCTCCAGGCCCGACAGGCGCATCGGCGGTGGGGCAAGGGGCTCTTGCGGCAGGATGGGGGCGGCGTTTGCGTTCATGGGGCTCGACTCCGGGTGGGGAGATCGAGCGCCGTTGGCTGAACCGCGGCCGCACGGGCAACCGCCGCCTCGAGCCTGGCGGGCGCGGGGCCCGTCGCAGCGCTCCTCGAAGCGAGGCTGGGATTGTAGAAGCGCCGCTGAAGCGCGCCCGGTCAGCGGCTGTGTGACGTGAGCCCCGCCAGGGGCTGCGCCGTGCTCACCCCCAGCGCCACGGGGCGTGCACCGGCCGGCGCGCAGGCCTCTTTGCGCTCGGCGGCCGGGCCCTGCGGCAGCGCCGCAGCGCCGCCCAGGCGCATCGCCACGCCCACGGCCAGGATGTCGACCACCAGCAGGTGCAGGATGCGGCTGACCATGGGCACGTGCGTGGCCACGTCTTCCACGTGGTCGACGATCAGCGCCACGTCGGCCTTGCGCGCCAGCGGGCTCTGGCGGGCGGTGACGGCCAGCACCTTGGCGCCGCGCTCGTGAGCGGCGTCGACCACTGCCAGCAGGTCGTCGATGCGGCCGCCGCGGCTGATCGCCACCACCACGTCGCCGGGCTTGAGCACGCCCGCAGCCAGCGGCTGCAGGCGCACGTCGGTGTGGCTGCCGCAGGGCACGCCGAAGCGCAGGAACTTGAACTGCGCGTCGTGCGCCACCACGCCGTAGTGCCCCACCGCGAAGAACTCGATGCGCGCCGCGCCGGCCAGCAGCTCGATGGCGGCGGCCAGGGTCTCGCGGTTGAGCTGCTCGCGCAGCGCCAGGATCGAGCTTGCGGTGTTGCCCAGCACCTTGACGCCGAGCTCGAGCATGCTGTCTTCGCCGGTGACCTGCGTGTCCGTGATCGGTACCGTGGCGCTCAGGCCCGAGGCGAGCCGCAGCTTGAAGTCCGACAGGCCTTCGCAGCCCAGGCTGCGGCAAAAGCGGATCACCGTCGGCTGGCTGACCTGCGCCGCGCGCGCGATCTCGGCAATCGGGTTGCCCAGGGCGGCGCGTGGGTGCGCCAGCACGTGGTCGGCCACGCGCCGCTCGGCCGGCGAGAGGCTGTCGCGGGCGCGCTTGATCTGCCCGAGCACGGGCGAGCCGTGCTCGGGCTGCAAGGTGCGCAGCTGCGCCGCAAGGATCGCCGAAGCGCCGACGAAGGTGGCGTGCTCGGCGGTCACCACGTAGGTCGGGATGTCCTTGACGTAGTCGGAGAAGCGGCCCTTGTCCTCGAAGCGGGCGCGGAACGGGCTGCGGTCGAAGTAGCTGCCCAGCCGCGGCACGATGCCGCCGCCAATGTAGATGCCGCCCAGTGCGCCCAGGGTCACGGCGAGGTTGCCCGCCACGTTGCCCAGCACGGCGCAGAAGGCCTCCAGCGTCTCGGCGCACAGGGCGTCCTGGCCGTCGAGTGCGCGCCGCACGATCTCGGGGGCGGCCAGCGGCTGCGGCGCCAGGCCGGCGTGAGTGCGCAGCGCGCGGTGAATCAGCTCCAGCCCCGGCCCCGACAGCAGCCGCTCGTGCGACAGGTGCGAGTACTTCGCCAGACCGTAGCGCAAGATGGCGATCTCGCGCTCGTCGCGGGGCGAGAAGCTGGTGTGGCCGCCCCCGGCTCCCAGCGCCACCCAGCCCTCAGCGACCGGGATCAGCCCGCTGACGCCCAGGCCCGTGCCGGCGCCGAGCACACCCAGCACGCTGCGCTCACGCGACAGCCCGCCGCCCACCTGGCGGCGCTGGTGCGGCGCCAGGCGCGGCAGCGACATCGCCAGCGCCGTGAAGTCGTTCACCACCACCAGCGTCTGCAGGCCCAGGCGCTGGCGCATCGGCTCGACGGAGAATGGCCAGTGGGCGTTGGTCATCCGCACCTCGTCGCCTTGCACCGGGTTGGCGATGGCGATTGCGGCGTGCTCGATGCGCTTGGCGAGCCCGGGCGGCAGGCCCTGCAGGTAGGCGCTGACGGCGGCGTGGAAGTCGGCGTGCTCCGCGCACAGCAGCGAGGCCGTCTGCTCGAAGCGGCCGGCGGCCGGCTCGAGCGCGAAATGGGCGTAGGTGCCGCCGATGTCGGCGAGCAGGCGCGGGCTGTCGAAGGGGGCGGTCATGCGGCGGGGTCACCCGGGACCGGACGGGCCGGACTGTGTTTGGGGTCGGGGGCGTGACGGCAGGCCGAAGTCTGGGTGCCAATGCTGTAGCTTCACTACAGGGTCAACCCGATTCGGTCTGTGTCAATAGGAAGCAAGCGCGCCCGATCAGGCCATGCCCGCTTGTTCAGTGGTTGTAGTTTTGCTACCGTCTGCGGGCCCATGCCCGGGTTGTAAAGCCGTCCATGAATGTTCCCCATGCCGCCGCGGGGCGTTCGCCCCGGCACGCCCAGGCGCCGCCGGCGCCTTGGCTGGTGGCCGACATCGGCGGCACGAACGCGCGCTTCGGCTGGATGGCCCGTCCGGACACCGGCGTGACGCACGTTCGCAGCTTGCCGTGCGCGGCGCACGCCGGGCCGACCGAGGCGGCCTCGGCCTACCTGGCCGAGCTGCGGGAGCGGCTCGGCAGCGGCTTCGAGGCGCCGCGCGCGGCCGCCTGGGCCGTGGCCACCCCGGTGACCGGCGACCGCGTCACGCTCACCAACAGCGGCTGGAGCTTCTCGCGGCACGCTGCGCGGGTCGGCCTCGGGCTGGAACGCCTGGACGTGCTCAACGACTTCGAGGCCCTGGCCCTGGCGCTGCCCAGTCTGCAGCCGTCGCAGCGGCGCCCGGTGGGCTGCACGCCACGGCCGGCCCCCGGCGGCGTGCTGGCGGTGGTCGGGCCCGGCACGGGGCTGGGCGTGGCGGCCCTGCTGCCGCACCGGGGCGCGTGGGTGGCGGTGCCGGGGGAAGGCGGGCATGCCACGCTGGCGCCGGCCGACGACCTGGAGAGCGCCGTGCTCGCGGCGGCGCGGCGCGAGTTCGCGCATGTCTCGGCCGAGCGGCTGCTGTCGGGCATCGGCCTGCCGGTGCTGCACCGCGCGATCGCCGCGGTCGAGGGGCGGGTGGCGGACACCCTGAGCGCTGAGCACATCGTCGAGCGCGGCATCGCGGGCAGCGACGCGCCGTGTGGCCGTACGCTCGACCTGTTCTGCGCGCTGCTCGGCGGCTTCGCCGGCAACGTCGCGCTCACCGTCGGCGCCCGTGGCGGGCTTTATGTGGGCGGCGGCATCGTGCCTCGGCTGGGCGAGCGCTTCTTCAGCTCGCGGTTCCGCGAGCGCTTCGAGGCCAAGGGTCGATACCGCCCCTACCTGCAGGCCATCCCCACGCATCTCATCACCGACACCATGGCCGCGCTCACGGGCGCGGGTGCGGCGCTGGCGCAGGCGGCTGCGGCCGAGTGACGGCGGCCGAGTGACGGCGGCCGAGTGACGGCGGCCGCGGGCGGCCTCAGGCCGTCGGCACCCCGCCGCGCTCCCCGCTGAACAGCTCGGCCCGCGCCGCCTGCGTGATGGCGGCCACCCCGGGGTGCGTGATGCGGCGTTCGGCGGTGATCGCATAGAAGTCGTCGCTGATCTCGTCGCAGCGCCCGATGACCTGCACGCCGTACTGCGCCACCGTCTCCTCTTCGACGACGCTGGGCGAGAGAAACACGCCGCGGCCCTGGCGGCCAAAGGCCTTCATCAGCGCGCCGTCGCTGAACTCGCCCACCACGCGCGGGTGCAGCCGCTCGCGCTCGAGCCAGGCGTCGAACTGCGGCCGCACGGCCGAGCTGCCGGCCGGCACCAGCATCGGGGCGCCGTCCAGGCATTTCGGGAAGGGCTGGCGCAACCGCGCCGCCAGCCCAGGGGCGGCGAAGAAGGTCACCGCCGAGCTGCCCAGCTTGTGGTTGAAGGCCTTGACGCTGAGCTTGCGCGTCAGCGGCTCGTCGGCGATGACGAGGTCGACGCGGTGCAGTGCCAGCTGGGCCATCAGCTCGTTGAAGCCGCCTTCGGTGCAGATCAGCCGGATCGGCTCGGCCAGGCCCAGCGCCGGCTCCAGCAGCTTGTAGGCCACCGACTTGGCGACCACGTCTTCCAGGCCGACGCGCAGCTCCAGCACCTGCTCGCGCGTGCCGCGCTTTTCGCGCAGGGCCGTCTCGAGCTCGCCGCCGAGCGCGAAGATCTCGTCGGCGTAGCGCAGCGCCACGCGGCCGTCCTCGGTGAGCTCGAGCTGTCGGCCGCTCTTGCGGAACAGGCGCCGGCCGAGCCGGTCTTCGAGCAGCTTGATCTGCGCCGACAGGGTTTGCGGCGTGGTGTGCAACTGCTCCCCGGCCTTCACCACGCCACCGGCCTTGGCGGCGACCCAGAAGTAGTGCAGGTGCTTGAAGTTCATGCAGACCCGGCTGGAGGTTCGGTGGAACGATGCGTTTTTTACGAAATATTTTTCTTCAATTATCGAATTTACGCGAATCAATTCCAACCCTACATTGATTGGTGTCGTCTCTGTCCTGGGCTCACGACAGCCCACTGCGCTTCACAAGGAGCACATCCCATGCGCATGAGCACCAAGGGCCGTTTTGCCGTCAACGCGCTCATCGACCTCGCCCTGCGCGAGCCGGCCGGACCCGTGGCCCTGGCCACCATCAGCCAGCGCCAGCAGATCTCGCTGTCCTACCTGGAGCAGCTGTTCAGCCGCCTGCGCAAGGATGGCCTCGTCGAAAGCACCCGTGGCCCCGGTGGCGGCTACACGCTGGGCCGGCCCGCCGAGCGCATCACCGTGGCCGACATCGTCTCGGCCGTCGACGAGCCGCTGGAGGGCCAGGGCGAGGAAGAGCGCAGCCTGGGCATGAGCCGCGCGCTGTGGCAGCGACTGAACGCCACCATGCTGGAACACATGGCCACCATCACGCTGGCCAGCCTGGTGCAGGAGCAGAAGGACTCGGGCATCAGCGTCGAGCAGCGCCCCTCGCGTCGGGCCATCGCGCCGCAGCCGGTGGTCAAGCCGGTGCGCACGACGGCGCCGAACTCGGTGTTTGCGCTGGCGCGTTCGCTGGGCAGCTGAGCGGCCGCTGTTCACCCTTGCCGGCGGGGCGCCGCGACCCTGCGTTCACCGGGCCCGCCCGTCGCTTGGCGACGCGCGGGCCTTCTTCATGGTCGCGCTACCGGTACAGTACCTCCGGCAGCCAAAGGCCGATCGCCGGGAAGTTGTACAGCAGCACGATGGCGATGATCTGGATGCCCATGAACGGGATCATCCCCGCGAAGATCTGGTTCAGCGTCACGTGGGGCGGGCTCACGCCCTTCAGGTAGAAGGCGGCCATGGCCACCGGTGGGCTCAGGAAGGCCGTCTGCAGGTTCAGGGCCACCAGCAGACCGAAGAACAGCGGGTCGACGCCGAAGTTGTCGAGCAGCGGGATGAAGATGGGCATGAAGATCACGATGATCTCCGTCCACTCCAGCGGCCAGCCGAGGATGAAGATGATCACCTGGCTGAGCACCAGGAACTCCGTCTTGCTCAGGTTGAGCGACATCACCCACTTCTCGACCAGCTCCTGGCCGCCCAGCAGCGCGAAGGCGGCCGAGAAGATGGCGCTGCCCACGAACAGCCAGCAGACCATGGCGCTGGTCTTGGCCGTCAGGAGCACCGACTCCTTGACCTCGGTCTGCAGGCCCGACTGCCGGTAGGCGGCGAACACCCAGCCCAGCACGCCCACCGCGGCCACGCCGCCCAGCCACAGCGGCACCGGCGGCGCGCCGAAGCCCTCTTCGTGCAGCAGGAACCAGGTGAGCACCGCGATCGCCGGTGACCACAGCAGCAGCCACAGCCCGAAGATGCGCCGTCGCCCGCCGGCTCCCTTGCCCAGCACCGCATAGACGGCGGCCAGCAGGTAGCCGCCGAAGGCACCCACGGCGGCGGCCTCGGTGGGTGTGGCCAGGCCCAGCACGATCGAACCCAGCACCGACAGGATCAGCAGCAGCAACGGGAAGAAGCTGCCCAGCAGCATCTTGAACACCTCCAGCCGCTGAAAGCTGAGCAGGCCGTAGAACAGCAGCAGCGCACCGGCACCGACACCCAGGCCGATCCAGAAGCCGCGCGTGGGCTCGCGGCGCTCGCGCGCGGCCTCGGCGGCAGGGGCCGCCGCGCCCGGGGGCTCCTGCACCCCGGCAGCGCCGGGGGGCTCCTGCACGCCGCCCGTCGACGGCTCGGCCATGGCCGATGCGGCCCCCGCGGGCTCCTGCAAGCCGCCGGCAGCGGCGGGCTCCTGCAGGCCACCGGCCTCGGCCGGCTCCTTGAGGTTGCCCCCGACGCCCGGCGGCTCCTTCAGGCCCCCATCGCTGCTGGGCGGCTCCTGAAGGCTGCCGCTGCCGGCGGGCTCGGCGAGGTCGCCGCTGCCGGCCGGGGCGGCCAGCGTGTCGCCCATGGCCACCGGCGCGGCGGCCGGCGCCGCGCCGGGCCGCGTGTTCAAGTGCCAGCTCGTAAAGGCCACCACCAGGAACACGGCAAGCGGCAGCAAGGCGATGAACAACTGCTTGCGCAGCACCTGCTGCGTGTCGGCGTCGCCCGCGCCGAACGCGCTGCCCACCAACGCCGGCAGCGCGAACTTCGCGCCGCGGTCGGCCAGCGGCTGCACCGCGGGCAGCAGCGGCACGAAGCGCTGCGCGGCCGTCAGCGGCGGCATCAGGTTCGGCTTGAGCTTGGCCAGCAGCACCACGTAGACCACGTACAGGCCGGCCAGCATCAGCCCCGGGAAGAACGCCCCGGCGTACAACTGCACCACCGAGACGCCCGCCGTGGCGCCGTAGACGATCAGCATCACGCTGGGCGGGATCAGGATGCCCAGGCAGCCGCCGGCCGTGATGGCGCCGGCCGACACGCGCACGTCATAGCCGCCCTTGAGCATCTGCGGCAGCGCCAACAGGCCCATCAGCGTGACCACCGCCCCCACGATGCCGGTGGCCGTGGCGAACACCGCGCAGGTGAAGATGGTGGCCACCGCCAGCGAGCCCGGCACGCGCGCCAGCGCCAGGTGCAGGCTGCGGAACAGCTTGTCGATGAGGTTGGCCCGCTCGACGAGGTAGCCCATGAACACGAACAGAGGGATCGAGATGAGCACGTCGTTGCCCATCACCTTGAAGGCGCTCTGCACCATCAGCGCCAGTGTCTTGCCGGTGTTCTCCTCGTAGGCCAGCCACGTGAAGATCATGCCCATGCCCATCAGCGTGAACGCCGTGGGGAAGCCCAGCATGATGGCCACCACCACCAGCGCCAGCATCATCAGGCCGAGGTGGCCGCTGGTGATGGTGTCGGCCGACAGCAGCATCACCGCCGTGCCGGCGATGATGATCGCCATCAGCGTGAAGCCGAACCAGAGTTCTCTGCGGATCTTCACTTCGTGCTCCCCTGCGGAGCGACGAACTGGTCCAGCGCCTGGATGTCCTCGTCCTTCACGTGCACCATGGCCTTGAGTTTTTCGACGTCGACCTCTTCCACGTCCTGCTCGCGCGAGGGCCACTCGCCGCTGCGGATGCACTGCACGCAGCGCACGATCTCCGCCAGCCCCTGCAGCAGCAGCATGCCGCCGGCCACCGGGATGACGAACTTGAACGGGTACAGCGGCAGCGGCGTGGCGCTGAAGGTGCTCTCGCGAATGGCCAGCGACTCCTGCGCGAAGCTCCATCCAGCCCAGGTGAGCGCCACGATGCCGGGGAGAAAGAACAAGCCGTAGAGGATCAGGTCCAGCAGGGCCTGCGTGCGCGGGCGGAAGAAGCCGTAGAGCACATCGCCGCGCACGTGGCTGTTCTTGGCCAGCGTGTAGGCGCCGGCCATCATGAACAGGGTGCCGTACATCATCACCTGCGCGTCGAGTGCCCAGTCGTGCGGGTTGTTCAGCGCGTAGCGCGAGAACACCTCCCAGGTGATCATCAGCGTGAGCAGGATGATGAACCAGGCGAAGAACTGGCCCAGCCAGGTGGACAGCCGATCGACCCGCAGCAGCAGCGATTGCATGGTGTGATCCGGTGATTCAGGGAGTCTTCAGGTGCGGCCCAGACGGGCCGGGGGCCACCGGCCTTGCGGCTGCGGTGGCCCCCGGCTGACCGGCAGCAAGAAGTCTCAGCTTCTGCGGGCGCGGAAATAGTGGTTCCAGGCCATCTTGAAGTCGACCATGTAGTCGTTCTGCCAGGATCCGGCACGCTCCGCGTAGGCGCGCTGGCTGTCCATCACCTTCTTGAAGATCGGCTGCTCGGCGCTCTTGGCACCCGTCACCTTGTCCCAGGCCGCCAGCTGCGCGCGCAGCACGGCGTCGGGGGTCTTGAAGAAGTTGACCTTGTCCTTGGTCTTGAGCTCGATGTAGTCCTGGCTGTTGCGCTGGATGGCCTTCCAGGACATATCGGCGCTGGCCGCCTGCACGGCATAGTCGATCACCGACTTGAGCTCGGCCGGCAGGGCGTTGTACTTGTCCTTGTTGAACAGGATCTCGAACTGCTCGCCGCTTTGGTGGAAGCTCTGCAGCATGCAGTTCTTCACCACGTCGGGGAAACCCAGGATCCGGTCGGAGGTGGCATTGTTGAACTCGGCCGCGTCGATGAGGCCGCGGTCCAGCGCCGGCACGATCTCGCCGCCGGGCAGCGGGTTGACGGCAGCGCCGAGCTCCTTGAACACGTCGATGGCCAGGCCCACGGTGCGGTACTTCAGGCCCTTGAGGTCGTCGGCGCGGGCGATGGGTTTCTTGAACCAGCCCAGCGGCTGCGTCGGCATCGGCCCGTACAGGAAGGACACGACGTCGATGTTCAGCGACTTGTAGATCTCCTCCAGCAGCGCCTTGCCGCCGCCGTAGTAGTGCCACGACAGCACCATGTTCGGGTCCATGCCGAAGGCCGGACCGCTGCCCCACAGCGCCAGCGCGTTGGCCTTGCCGTAGTGGTAGGCCACCACGCCGTGGCCGCCGTCGAGCGTGCCCTTGTTCACGGCGTCGAGCAACTGGAAGGCCGGGACCACCGAGCCCGAGGGCAGCACTTCGATCTTCAGGCGGTTGCCCGCCATGTCGTTGACCTTCTTGGCGAAGTCGTTGGCGTACTCGTGGAAGATGTCCCGCGCTGGCCAGGTGCTCTGGAAGCGGAAGGTCGTGGTCTGCGCCATCGACACCATCGGCGCGGCCATCGCGGCCGAGCCGACGGCGCCGGCCGCGGCGGTCTTCAGGAAGCCACGGCGCTTGGCCGCGGTGGAGTTGTCGCTCATGAGGTTGTCTCCGGGTGGCGGGGTGCTTGATTCGGGCATGTCCAGGACACGCGCCAAACCGGCAGACTTTCACCGCCCGGACGCGTTGCGGCAACCGGGGGTTTCCCCCAGGCGTGGCGCCGGCAGCACCTGCAGAGCTGCCGGGAAGGTTGAATCAGTATTGACTGGCGAGGAAAGATCGCCAGGACTCGGCCAGCGCGGCCGGCAGCGCGCCGTGGCGGAACGCGAAGTCCAGCGTCACAAGCGCCGCGTCCACCGTCATGGCCTCACCCAGGGCCAGTGCCAGAGCCTCTTGCAGGGGCAGCAGGCGGAAGCCCTGCACCTCGCCGTCCTGGTTCTGCGGTGCCAGGCCCGCAGGCAGTTCGAGGTCGAAGGCGTAAAGCCACTCTCGCTGCAGGCCTTGCGGGATGTCGCGCTCGATGTGCAGCACGCGCACCGGCGTGGCGCGCGTGGCCAGGTCCGCCGCGAGGCCGGCTTCCTCCCAGGCCTCGCGCACCAGCGTCTCGGCCGGCTGCTGGCCCAGCGGCACGCCGCCGCCCACCAGGTTGTCGAACTGGCCCGGATCGGTGGGCTTGCTGAACGAACGCTGGGCGATCCACAGCGCCGCCGGCCGCCCGTCGGGCCCGCGCACAAAACCGTTGGCGTGCGCGCCGAAGGTGAGGCTGCCCCAGAAACGCGACGCCGCGCGCTCGATGGCCACGCGCGGCGTGCCGGCGGCCGGACCGTCGAGCGGCGCCAGCGCGTAAGGCTCGCCGCGCCAGCCGACGATGGCGCCCTGGGCGTGCCAGGCGTGGTGCAGCCGCTCCAGCTGCGCTTCGCGCTGGCCCGGCGGCAGCACGATGTCGACGCGCTGGGCGCGGACCTCGAACGCCCCCGGCTCGGCCGCCAACAGCGGCAGGTGCGGCTCGGCCACGCAGCCCACGCGCTCGCCGTCCAGCCAGACCGCGCGGCGCGGTCGCACGGCGCGGCGGGCCGCGGCCAGCGCCGGGATGGCCGCGGGCTTGGCGCTCAAGCCGCGCGGCGCCCGCCCACGGGCCCTGCGCGCCAGCGCTGCATCAGCGCGTCCCAGCGCGGCTCCACGGCCTTGAGGTGGCGCAGCTTCACATGGCCGAAGCCGCGGATGTCTTCCGGCAGCCGCGCGATCTCGACCGCCTGCGTGCGGTTGGCGGCGTCGAGTGTCTTCAGCAGTTCGGTGACGGTGGCCTCGTAGCGGGCGATGAGCGCGCGCTCCGTGCGGCGCTCCTCGGTACGGCCGAAGACGTCGAGCGCCGTGCCGCGCAGGCCCTTGAGCCGGGCCAAGAGGCCGAAGGCCGTGCGCATCCAGGGGCCGTAAGCGCGCTTCACCAGCTCGCCCTTCTCGTTGGTCTTGGCCAGCAGCGGCGGCGCGAGGTGGTGCACGAGCTTGTAGTCGCCCTCGAACATGGCGTCGATCTTGGCCTTGAAGGCGGCTTCGGTGTGCAGCCGCGCGACCTCGTACTCGTCCTTGTAGGCCATCAGCTTGAAGAGGTAGCGCGCCACGGATTCGGCCAGCGGTGTGCCCCCGCCCAGCGGCGCTTCGGCCGCGCGCACCTTCTCCACGAAGTCGGCATAGCGCTGCGCGTAGGCCGCGTCCTGGTAGCCGGTGAGGAAGGCCACGCGGGTCTTCAGCAGCTCGTCCAGCGAGGGTTTCCTGACGAACTGAATCACCTGCTGCGCCTTGAAGAGAGCGGTGACCGAGGCCAGGTCGTGGGCGCAGCGCCGGCCCCACTCGAAGGCGGCCTTGTTGTTGTCGACCTGCACGCCGTTGAGCTCGATGGCCCGGTGGATCGCCGCCAGGCTCAGCGGCACGCGCCCCTGCTGCCATGCGTAGCCCATCATCAGCGGGTTGGTGTAGATGCTGTCGCCCAGCAGCTGCTCGGCCACCTGCTCGGCATCGAAGGCGCCCACCAGGCCCTCGCCGACGCTGGCGCGCAGCACGGCCTCGCAGTTGCTGCCGGGGAACTGCCAGTCCGGGTTCTTCACGAAGCCGGCCGTCGGCGTGCCGTGGGTGTTGAGCGCCACGTAGGTGCGGCCGTGCTGCATCACCGTGAGGGTGTACTTGCTGGCGCCGACGATGCTGTCGCAGGCGATCACGAGGTCGGCCTGCGCGGTGTCGACCTTGGTGGTGTGGATGGCCTCGGGGCGGTTGGCGATCTGGATGTGGCTCCAGGTGGCGCCCCCCTTCTGCGCCAGGCCGCCGGCGTCCTGCGTGACCACGCCCTTGCCCTCGAGGTGCGCAGCCATGCCCAGGATCTGGCCGATGGTGATGACGCCGGTGCCGCCGACGCCGCCCACGACGATGCCCCAGGCGCGCTCGCCGCCATCCACGGGCAGCGGCAGTGCCGGCTCGGGCAGTTCCGGCAGGCCGTCGAGCGTGACCTTCTTCTCTTTCTTGGGCTTCTTGAGCTGCCCGCCCTCGACGGTGACAAAGCTCGGGCAGAAACCCTTCACGCAGGAGAAGTCCTTGTTGCAGGTGTTCTGGTTGATGCGTCGCTTGCGACCGAACTCGGTTTCCAGCGGCTCCACGCTCAGGCAATTGCTTTGCACGGAGCAATCGCCGCAGCCCTCGCAGACCAGCTCGTTGATGACGACGCGCCGGGCCGGGTCGACCATCTTGCCGCGTTTCCTGCGGCGGCGCTTCTCGGTGGCGCAGGTCTGGTCGTAGATCAGGACCGTGGTGCCGGCGATCTCGCGCAGCTCGCGCTGGATGCGGTCGAGCTCGTCGCGGTGGTGCACGGTGACGCCGTCCTCCAGCGTCGCGCCCTGGTACTTGGCCGGCTCGTCGGTGACGATGACGAGCTTCTTCACGCCCTCGCTGACCAGGCTCTTCTGGATCTGCTGCACGCTGTGGCCCTCGGGCCGCTCGCCCACCTGCTGGCCGCCAGTCATGGCCACCGCGTCGTTGTAGAGCAGCTTGTAGGTGATGTTCACGCCGGCCGCGATGCTCTGGCGGATGGCAAGCAGACCGCTGTGGAAGTAGGTGCCGTCGCCGAGGTTGGCGAAGATGTGCTTTTCGCTCGTGAACGGCGCCTGGCCCACCCAGGGCACGCCTTCGCCCCCCATCTGCGTGAAGGTGCTGGTGCTGCGGTCCATCCACACCGTCATGTAGTGGCAGCCGATGCCGGCCACGGCGCGGCTGCCCTCGGGCACGCGCGTGCTGGTGTTGTGCGGGCAGCCGCTGCAGAACCAGGGGGCACGGTCGCCGGTGTCGGTCTTGAGCACAGCCAGCTCGCGCTCGCGCGCGTCGATCACCGTCAGACGCTGCGCCATGCGGCGCTCGATGTCTTCCGGCACGCCGAGCTTCTGCAGTCGCCTGGCGAGAGCCTTGGCGATGATCGCGGGCGTGAGATCGGCCTTGGCGCGCAGCAGCCCGTTCTCGCTCGGGTTGGGCATGCTCCATTCGCCACCCGTGGCGTCCCCCTCGGGTTCGTCGAACTTGCCCAGCACGTTGGGGCGCACGTCGGGGCGCCAGTTGTAGAGCTCTTCCTTGATCTGGTACTCGATAACCTGGCGCTTTTCCTCCACCACCAGGATCTCCTGCAGGCCTGCGGCGAAGTCGCGCGTGATGGTGGCCTCCAGCGGCCACACCACGTTCACCTTGTGCAGGCGTATCCCGAGTTCACGGCAGGTGTGGTCGTCCAGGCCCAGGTCGGCCAGCGCCTGGCGCGTGTCGTTGTAGGCCTTGCCGCTGGCGATGATGCCGAAGCGGTCGTGGCCCGTGCGGATGACGTCGTGGTTGAGCCGGTTGGCGCGCACGTAGGCGAGCGCGGCGTACCACTTGTAGTCCATCAGCCGGGCCTCTTGCTCCAGCGGCGCGTCGGGCCAGCGGATGTGCAGGCCGCCGGGCGGCATGGCAAAGTCTTGCGGCAACACGATCTTCACGCGCTCGGCGTCGACGACGACGCTGGCGCTGCTCTCCACCACCTCCTGGATCGTCTTCATGCCGCTCCACAGGCCGGAGAAGCGGCTCATCGCGAAGGCGTGCAAGCCCATGTCGAGGATGTCCTGCACGCCGCTCGGAAAGAACACCGGCAGGCCGCAGGCCTTGAAGATGTGGTCGCTCTGGTGCGCCGCGGTGCTGCTCTTGGCCACGTGGTCGTCGCCGGCAATGGCGATGACGCCGCCGTGGCGGCTGGTGCCGGCCATGTTGGCGTGCTTGAAGACGTCGGAACAGCGGTCCACGCCCGGGCCCTTGCCGTACCAGATGCCGAAGACGCCGTCGTACGTCCTGGTCTGCGGGTACAGGTCGAGCTGCTGGGTGCCCCACACGGCAGTGGCGCCAAGCTCCTCGTTCACGCCGGGCTGGAAGACGACATGGTGCTGCGCCAGGTGCTTCTTCGCCGCCATCAGTGCCTGGTCATAGCCCCCGAGAGGGCTGCCGCGGTAGCCGCTCACGAAGCCGGCCGTGTTCAGGCCAGCCAGCGTGTCGCGCTGGCGCTGCAGCATCGGCAGCCGCACCAGCGCCTGCACACCGCTCATGAAGGCGCGGCCGCTGGCCAGGCTGTACTTGTCGTCGAGCGTGGCGGCCTCCAGGGCCTTGCGGACGTGTTCGGGCAAGGGGGCGTTCATGCGCTCGTCTCCGCGCCCGGGGGTGGTGCCGGGGTGTTCCAGCAGCTCCGGGCCTGGGCCACAGTGTAGGCAGATCGGCTGCACATGTCCTTGCGTTTTCTGCCTGCGGCGGGGTCTTGCGCGCAAGCTTTATGCTTCGTTCGGTTCCCTGGAGTAGCCATGACGCCGAAGAAGCCAAAATCGGGGGTAACCCTTGCCATCGTTGGGGCTGACGCGGACGAGCCCCGCGCGGCCCTCGACCGCTACGACCTGGCCATCCTGGCCGAGTTGCAGGCCGAGGCTCGGTTGACCAATGCCGAGCTCGCCGCCCGCATCGGCCTGAGCGCCGCGCCCACCTGGCGGCGCGTGAAGTGGCTCGAGGAGCAGGGCTACATCACCGGCTACCGTGCCGAGCTCGACCGGCGCAAGCTCGGCCTGGGCGTGCTGGCTTTCGTGCGCCTGGACTGCGAGCGCAACAACAGCGCGAGCACGCGCGCGCTCGAAGACGCCATCCGCGCGCGGCCCGAGGTGCTGGGCTGCCACTACATCAGCGGCACCGGCACCTTCGAACTGCACGTGGTGGCCACCGATCTGGACGCCTTCTCGCGCCTGGCCCTGGAGGTGCTGTTCAAGCTGCCCAACGTGAAGGATCTGCACACCCGCTTCAGTCTCGGTGAGGTCAAGACCGGCGGCGCGCTGCCCTTGCGGCACCTGCGGCCATCGGCCTGAACGCCGCCGCGCCGCGCCGCGCCGCGGTGCTACGCTCTGCGCCCGCCATGAAGCCGCTGCTGGATGCCCTCCTGACCACCGACCCGGTGCAACGCGTGCGCCTGGCGCAGGCGGGGCTGGCGCTGGTGCTGATGGCCGCCGGCGTGCTGGCCGTGCTCTACCTGGCCACCGTCGGCGTGGCGCCGCTGCGGCCCGTTGCACTGTGGTCGGCGCTCACGCTGGGCGGCATGCTGGCGTTCTTTGTGCTCATCCGCAGCGGGCTGTCGCGCCGCTGGGCCGAGCCGTCGCTGACGGTGCCGCAGATCCTGTTCGCGCTTACCAGTGGCGCCGTGGCCTACACGCTGCTCGGCGCGGGCCGGGGCGCGGTCTTTCCGGTGGTGATGGTGGTGCTGATGTTCGGCATGTTCGTCGTGTCGCCGCGGCAGATGCGCTGGCTCAGCGCCTACGCCGTGCTGCTGTTCGGCAGCGCGATGGCGGTGATGACGGTGACGCAGCCGCGGCTGTACCCGCTGGCCATCGAGGTTGGCCACTTCCTGCTGGTGGCCACGATGATGCCGGCGGTGTCGCTGCTGGCCGGGCGGCTGTCGCGCATCCGTCACCGCGCGCGGCAGCAACGGGCCGAGCTGGCACAGGCGCTGGCCCGGTTGCGCGAGTCGGCCACGCGCGACGAGCTCACCGGCCTCATCAACCGGCGCCACATGCACGGGCTCATGGCGCAGGAGCACCAGCGCTGCATCCGCAGCGGTCAGAGCTTCTGCCTGGCGTTGCTCGACGTCGACCGCTTCAAGCCGGTGAACGAGGCCCACGGCTATGCGGTGGGCGACGCCGTGCTCTCGGCGCTGGCCCAGGAGGCACAGCGCCAGGTGAGGGTGTCGGACGTGCTGGCGCGCTGGGGCGGGGACGAGCTGCTGCTGATGATGAGCGACACCCGCGCCGCGCTGGCCCGCGGCGGCCTTGAGCGCTTGCAGCGGCGGCTGGAGGCGCTGCGCATCCTCCACGGTGCGGCCACCGTGGGCGTGACGCTCTCGGCGGGGCTGGCCGAGCACATGGCGGGCGAGCCGATGGAGCGCACGCTCGAACGGACCGTGGCCGCGCTCGCCGAGGCCAAGGCGCAAGGCAGCGGCCGCATCGTCGTCGCGGTCTGACACCGTCCAGGCACCGAGACCGCCATGTGGCTGCTGATCCTGGAGGCGCTGATCGCGCTTTCGCTGCTGCTGTTTGCCGTGTGGTGGACGATGTTCTCGGGGCGCAAGCGCCGCGGCGATGACGACGAGCCGCCCGCCCCGCCGCCCCGCTGACGCCGTCAGTGCAGCGCGTTCGGGTGCACCAGCGCAAACTCCGGCACCCGGGCGTCGAAGGGATGGGCGTCCTCGCTCATGCAGAAGAAGGTGCCCCGCATCGAGCCGTGCGGCGTGTCGATGCGCGTCCAGCTGGTGTACTCGAACTGTTCGCCGGGCTTGAGCAGCGGCTGGCGGCCGACCACCGCCAGACCGCGCACCTCCTCGGCGTGGCCGCGGGCGTTGGTGATGACCCAATGCCGGGCCACCAGCTGCGCGGCGACGGCGCCGCTGTTGCGGATGGTGACCGTGTAGGCAAACGCGTAGGGGCCGTCAGGCTCCTGCGATTGCTCGGGCAGGTACTGCACGCGCACGCTGCAGCTGAACTCGGCGCGGGCATGGGAGGCGTTCGTCATGGACCGCATTCTAGGAATGCCCTCCTAGAATGCCCGCCATGCCCCGCCGCCGCATCGCCCCCAGCCTGCTCAGTGCCGACTTCGCCCGCCTCGGCGAGGAGGTTCGTGCCGTGGTCGAGGCCGGCGCCGACTGGATCCACTTCGACGTGATGGACAACCATTACGTGCCCAATCTCACCTTCGGCCCCATGGTGTGCCAGGCGCTGCGCGCCCACACGGCGGTGCCGATCGACGTGCACCTGATGGTGCAGCCGGTGGATACGCTGGCCCAGGCCTTTTGCAGGGCCGGCGCCGACATCGTGACCTTCCACCCCGATGCCAGCACGCACGTCGACCGCACGCTGCAGTTGATCAAGGCCGAGGGCCGTCAGTGCGGGCTGGTGTTCAACCCGGCCACGCCGCTGGACGTGCTGGAGTGGACGATCGACCGGCTCGACGTCATTCTGCTGATGAGCGTGAACCCGGGCTTCGGAGGCCAGGGCTTCATCGAGCACACCCTGCGCAAGTGCGAGCAGGCCCGCAAGCTGATCGATCAGACCGGCCGCGACATCCGGCTCGAGGTCGACGGCGGCATCAAGGTCGACAACATCCGCCGTGTGGCCGCTGCCGGCGCCGACACCTTCGTTGCCGGCAGTGCCATCTTCGGCCAGCCCAGCTACAAGGCGGTGATCGACGCGATGCGCGCCGAGCTGGCGCGCTGACGAGCGCGACGCTTGGCTCTAGAGCTTGTCGATGCGCCGCGCCAGCACCACGTGCGTGGTGGTCTTGAGCACGCCCTCGAAGCCGCCGATCTCATCGAGCAGGGCATCCAGGCGCGTCGTGCTGTCGGCGCGCAGCAGGGCGAGGTAGTCGAACTCGCCGCTGACGCTGCTGAGCTGGCGCAACTCGGGCAGCGTGGACAGCCGCGACGTCACGCCGGCACCGCTGCGGGGCGAGACGCTGATGCCGACGTAGGCCTCGACGCCGGCACTGTCGCCGTCACGGGCCAGGCGCACGGTGTAGCCGGCGATCACGCCCTGGCGCTCGAGCCGCGCCACGCGCGCCAGCACCGTGGTTCGGGCGACGCCGAGCCGGCGGGCGAGATCGGCTGCGGGTGCCCGGGCGTTGGCTTGCAGCAAGGCGATCAGGCGGCGATCAAGGTCGTCGATGAGCATCGTGTCAGATCTGCCACAGAGCGGGAAGCTCGGGAGGGAACGCGTTTGCGGCTTGGAATACATTCGCGGCTTCTCCGAAACTGCACGGCCTCGCCCGGCGCGCAGCGGCGGTGAGCCCAGGCGCCGCAGAGCGCCCAGTTTCCTTTCAGGGGGGGACCCGACCGGCAAACATCCAGGGGCCCCATGTGAAGACGCGCAACGTCACCATCTTCAGCGGTCATGTGTTCGAGGTGCCGCAGAGCATCCAGCGCATCGACCACCGTGCCACCCACGGCTGGCAACTCCGT
The DNA here is from genome assembly GCA_032115875.1 of Rubrivivax sp. GTDB lineage: Bacteria > Pseudomonadota > Gammaproteobacteria > Burkholderiales > Burkholderiaceae_C > Rubrivivax. The sequence continues at coordinate 4,233 of JAUMBF010000127.1, read as the reverse complement.
TATGGTGGTACCAAGCTCTACTCTGACCACACCAACGACGGCAGCGGTGCCGCCGCGTCCTTGCGGCTGGCCACCAAGGAGCTGCTCAAGCGCATCGCCGAACTGCCGGCTCCGTCCATGCTGCAGCGGGGCCCCAGCGTCAACAAGCGCAGCGCCCTGCCGGTGGGCATCTCCGGCCCGATCGTGCGACAACGGCTGGGCTCCGACCTGCGTGACTGCAGCCTGGCGGTGCTGATCCCGCGCTTTGGCCGCACGCCGCAGCGCAAGAGTGTCTACATCGGCACGGAGAACACCTACACCCAGAAGCGCTTCAAGGAGGCGCTGAAAGAAGCCTTGCTGCTGCGCCAGCAGGCGGTGCAAGCTTACGAGGCCGACGCCACGAAGGCGCGCCGCGCCGAAGCCCGCGAGTACCGCAAGAAGCTCAAGGCCGAAGGCTTGCTCTAGCGGGTGACGATTCGTCGGATGCATCTCGTCGATTCGATGAAGAACTCCATTGTTTCGACGATCGTACCGTTTCTTTCGACATGAACGCTGCCTAGACTGCCCGGCAGTCCCGGCTCGCTCACCTCGGAGGAAACCATGCGCATCACGCTGCTCGGCGCCGGCCACATCGGCCAGACCATCACCCGGCTTCTTCACGGCAGCGGCGATTACGCCGTCACGGTGGTGGACCGCAGTGCCGCGGCGCTGGCCAAGATCAGCGCCGACGCAAGCTGCGCCGGTGTGGCCACGCGCAGGGCCGACACCGCCGATGTGGCCGGCGTGCGGGCTGTGCTGAGCGGGCAGGACGCGGTCGTCAATGCACTGCCCTACCACCTGGCCACCACCGCGGCCACCGCTGCGCGCCAGGCCGGCGTGCACTACTTCGACCTCACCGAAGACGTGGCCGCCACGCGCGCCATTCAGGAGCTTGCCGACGGCGCGCCCACGGCCTTCATGCCGCAGTGCGGGCTGGCGCCGGGATTCATCGGCATCGTCGCCCACCACCTCGCGCAGAGCTTCGACACGCTGCAAGAGGTGAAGATGCGGGTCGGCGCGCTGCCCGCCTTCCCGACCAACTCGCTCAAGTACAACCTCACCTGGAGCGTCGACGGCCTCATCAACGAGTACTGCCACCCCTGCGAGGCCATCCGAGGAGGCAGGAACATCGAGGTGCTGCCGCTGGAGGGCCTGGAGCACTTCAGCCTCGACGGCACCGAGTACGAGGCCTTCAACACCAGCGGCGGTCTGGGCACCCTGTGCGACACGCTGGCCGGCCGCGTGCAGACGCTCGACTACAAAAGCGTGCGCTACCCCGGCCACCGCGACCTGATGAAGATGCTGCTCGAAGAGCTGCAGCTCAACCAGGACACCGAGACGCTCAAGGCCATCCTGCGCCGAAGCATCCCGAGCACCATGCAGGACGTGGTGCTGGTGTTCGTCACCGTCAGTGGCCTGCGCGGCGGCAGCCTGGTGCAGGAGGTGTTTGCGCGCAAGATCTTCGCCGACCGCTCCGAGTCGGCGCCGCTGTCGGCCATCCAGATCACCACCGCCGCGGGCATCTGCGCCGCGGTCGACCTGTTCCGCGAGGGCCGGCTGCCGCAGCAGGGCTTCATCCGCCAGGAACAGGTGGCGCTGCCGGACTTCCTGGCCAACCGCTTCGGCGCGGCTTATCAACAGAGCCGGCAGGTCGAGAGCATCGGCTAAACTGAATTCGTGTTGTCTGTCATGTTTGCCCTCGTCAAGGAAGCGGCCACCCGCACCGGCTCCGGCAGCCGGGGAGCGTGGCCCTGGCGCCGCTCGGTCTGACCCTGCCGATGCCGCCGGGCCTGCTGCAGGCCCCGTAACGACGAGAGTTGCCGACGTGATCACCGAACTCGAATTCCAGAGCCACGCCCGCCAGGGCTACAACCGCATCCCGCTCATCCAGGAAGCCTTCGCCGACCTGGAGACGCCGCTGTCGCTCTACCTCAAGCTGGCCGGCGGTGCCCCGCACAGCTTCCTGCTCGAAAGCGTGGTGGGCGGCGAACGCTTCGGGCGCTACAGCTTCATTGGCCTGCCTGCGCGCACGTTGCTGCGCGCCACCGGGCGCGTGTGCGAGGTCGTGACCGATGGTGCCGTCGTCGAACGGCACGAAGGCAATGCCCTCGAGTTCGTCGAGCGCTGGCAGGAGCGCCTCAAGCCGGCCATCGCCGCCGGCCTGCCGCGCTTCTGCGGCGGGCTGGCCGGGTACTTCGGCTATGACACTGTGCGCCACATCGAGCCTAAGCTGGCCAAAGTGCACAAGCCCGGCGGCATCGGCACGCCCGACCTGCAGCTGCTGCTCACCGAAGAGGTGGCGGTGATTGACAACCTGTCGGGGCGCCTGTACCTCATCGTCTGGGCCGACCCCGGCCAGCCCGAGGCCTCCCACCGCGCGCGCCGCCGCCTGGGCGAGCTCGCCGACCGGCTGCGCTACAGCGTCACGGCGCCGGCCGTGAAGCGCGGCGCCTCGTACGCCGTGGAGCGCGAGACCTCGAAAGAGCAGCTCATGGAAGCGGTCGAGCGCGCCAAGACCTACATCGCCGCGGGCGACTGCATGCAGGTCGTCATCGGCCAGCGGCTGAAGAAGCGCTACACCGAAAGCCCGTTGTCGCTGTACCGGGCGCTGCGCTCGCTGAACCCCTCGCCCTACATGTACTACTACGACATGGGCGACTTCCACATCGTCGGCGCCAGCCCCGAGATCCTGGTGCGCCAGGAGTGCGTGCCCGAAGCGGCGGGCGGCGGCCGCAAGGTCACGATCCGCCCGCTGGCCGGCACGCGCCCGCGCGGTGCCATGCCCGAAGACGACGCGCGGCTCGAAGCCGAGTTGCGCGCCGACCAGAAGGAGCGCGCCGAGCACCTGATGCTGATCGACCTGGCGCGCAACGACATCGGCCGCATCGCCGTCACCGGCAGCGTGAAGGTGACCCAGGCCTTCGAGGTGGAACGCTACTCGCACGTCATGCACATCGTCAGCAACGTCGAGGGCCGGCTCAAGCCCGGCGTGGGCCAGCTCGACGTGCTGCGCGCCGCATTCCCCGCCGGCACGCTCAGCGGCGCACCCAAGGTGCGGGCCATGGAGCTCATCGACGAGCTCGAGCCCGTGCAGCGCGGCATCTACGGTGGCGCCTGCGGCTACGTCAGCTTTGCCGGCGACATGGACCTGGCCATCGCCATCCGCACCGGCATCGTCAAGGACAACACCCTGTACGTGCAGGCCGCTGCCGGCGTGGTGGCCGATTCGGTGCCCGAGCTCGAGTGGAAGGAAACCGAGCACAAGGCGCGCGCGCTGATCCGCGCGGCCGAGCTGGTCGAGGAGGGGTTCTGAGACGCTCCTCCTGATCGACCAACTTCAGGCGGGTCTCATGGCATCCCATCACGGCCCGCAAACCCGTGCCAGTGCTGGAGATTCGGGCTCTTGACGTCTCACGGCGGACCGCTCCAGCCCGTCGAAGAGCGGGTATCGATGCGGGTACCGAAAACGCATGCAGATTTCCCGCTGCGACCTCTCTATAGCCGAGTGTGGTCCACGCCCATGAGCAAGCTGGCCCGCGAGCTGGACATCTCGGATGTCGGTCTCGCCAAGGCCTGCCGCCGGCACAGCATCCCTCGGCCCCCGCGCGGATACTGGGCCAGGCTGGCGGCTGGTAAGTCTTCGTGGCTGGCAGAGCAGACCCGGTTACTGACCTTTATCGCTGTTCAGGTAAATTATCGGATCTCCGATAATTGTAGATAAAGTGATCCACTTTCCCCGCAAAGCTCTGGCCCAGGAGCTTGTCGCCGCGCTGCGGGGCCAGGCCGTCTTCGGCGATGCGCACAACGGCCTGTTCCTGGCCGCGCCGCGCCGCACGGGGAAGTCCACCTTTCTGCAGGCCGACCTGAAGCCGGCACTGGAGGCGGCCGGAGCCGTGGTGGCCTACGTGGACTTGTGGGCCGACCCGCGGCGCGACCCCGGCTCCCTCATTGCAGACGCCATCGCCCGTGCGCTGGCGCCGCGCCTGGGCGTGGTGAGTCGCGCGGCCAAGGCGGCCGGACTGGAAAGTGTGACGATCGCAGGGGCGCTGAAGATCGACGTCAGCCAGATCGGCAAGATCGACGGCGTGACGCTGCCCGACGCCCTGCGGGCGCTCCACGAGGCCGCCAAGGCGCCCGTGGCCTTGATCGTGGATGAGGCGCAGCACGCGCTGACCAGCGAGGCTGGAGAAGCCACCATGTCGGCACTGAAGTCTG
>JAUMBF010000126.1:0-18528 GCA_032115875.1 Rubrivivax sp. | reverse complement strand
CCGCATCGACCTCGGCAAGCACCGGGGCCAACGTCTTCAGGTGGTGTCCGACCAAGGCCAGGCCAGCGGTCGGCGTGAGGTCATAGTCGAGTTGCTTGACTTGGATCGGGCGCATGGCACACCATTGCCCCGACTACCCGCGTGCAACTCACCTCGGATTCACCCGCGGGGTGCGCGCGTTGCGAGGTGAGGCCACGGATTCAGGAAGTGGCTCAAATGACCACTGACCACTGAACTCAGGAAACCGCAGTTTCGGCACCAGTGCCTTCGTGGCCTTGTCCTTGGTGGCGCCAGTCTTCATGCCCCCGCCTCCCGGCTGATCTGGGCGATGAAGCGTTCCATCTCTTCCTTGCGGGGCAGCTCCACGGCATAGCGGGAGACGAAGACCTGGTTGTTTAGGTCGCCGATGGCGAACTCGACCAGCGCGTCGTTCTTGCGGGTGCACAGCAGGATGCCGATGGGTGGGTGGTCGCCCGGGGTCATCTGTTGTCTCTTGTAATGGGCCACGTAGGTGTTGAGCTGGCCCAGGTGTTCGTGGCGGAAGGCGTCGGTCTTGAGTTCGACCAGCACGTGGCACTTGAGGATGCGGTGGTAGAAGACGAGGTCGATGAAGAAGTGTTCATCGCCGATGAGGATGCGCTTTTGCCGCGCCTCGAAGCAGAAGCCGTGGCCCAGCTCCAGCAGAAAGTCTTGCAGGCGGTCGAGCAGGGCGTCTTCCAGGTCGGATTCGGCCATCACATCGCGCGAGCGCAGGCCGAGGAATTCAAAGACGTAGGGGTCGCGGATGACGTGGGCGGGCTGCAGCGCGTCGGCCGCCGCGTGGGCCAGGGCGGAGAGCTGGGCCTTGTCTTTGGACAGGCCGCTGCGCTGGTAGTACAGGCTGTCGATCTGGCGGCGCAGCTCGCGCACCGACCAGTTGCCGCGTAGGCACTCCACCTCGTAGAAGCGGCGCTGGGTGTCGTCCGGCAGGTCACACAGCTCGGCCAGGTGGGAGAAGGACAGGTGGTGGATCAAAACGGGAGACGCCGACTCCCGTTTGGGCTCAGGTTGTGCGGCCAGTGCCGCTGGCATGGCCGCAGCCCCAGGGCCCGCCAGCCATTCGGGAGACAGCGTCTCCCGAATCTGCGGGTACACGCTGTAGAAGAGCCGGAAGCGGCGCAGCTCGCGGGCGTCCACCCGCTTGAGCCCGGCCGCCGCCAGGCGTTGGGCCAAGGCGGGCAAGAGCCCTTCGCCATAGGCCGCGCGGTCTTTGCCCTGCTGCTCGAACGCCACAATGCGGTGGCCGATCAGCCAGTTGCGCACGGTCAGGCTGGTGTTGACGGCCTTGGCCGCCAGCGCCTGCGATTGGCCATGGATGCGGACGATGGCAGACACCAGCGCATCAAAGTCGCCGGGTGTGACGGATGGCGCCAAAGGCTTGTTCACGGGTATGGGCGCCTTCTTACGGCTCATAGGCGCTGAGCCCTGAAATCTCGCGCCCCTGGGCGCGTTTGTTCAGCAGGGGCATCAGTTGGGCCATCAGCGCGGCTTCGGCTTGTGCCCGCGCCTTCCAGCCGAGTTGAAGCGGTTCCATGAGCGCACTGAGAGCGTCGCCGTCGAGGATCAGGCGTTGCAGTGTCTGGTCCACAAAGGCTTGCAGGGCGGGGGTGGCCAGGCCGTGCTGGGTGGCGATGGCGGCCAGCTCGGCGCTGTCGCGCTCCTTCTTGAAGCGGAGGTAGCCCTCGCGGATGGCGGCTTCGCTGATGCCTTCGCCGGCCTTCAGGGTGTTGATGTAGGCGGCGATGTCGTCGCGCTCGTTCATGAACTTGGCGTCGGCCGCGATGATGCCGATGAGCTGCTCGCGGCTCATCTTGAGCTGGCTGCCGCCCGTGCCCTGCTGGGTGAAGCGGGACATCAGACCCATGATGTAGTCATAGTCGATGACGGCGCTGGCGAACAGCACGAACTCGAAGTCGAGCTGGTCCACTTCGTCGGCGGTGGCTTGGTTGTCTGCGCCGGGCGGTGTCTTGCCTTGTTGTACCTTGAGGCGCTGGGCCGTGTCCAGGTACACGCCACGGAAGGCCTGCAGGTCTGCACGCGGCAGGATGGCTTCGATGGCGGCGGCGTTGTCGGCGGTCAGGTCGGTGTACTGGTCCAGCTGGGTCTTGAGGCGCTGCACTTCCTTGAAGGCCGTGATGAAGGCGGCGCGCGCGTCGTCCCCTTTGAGCTGGGGCACGGCTTCGGGCGCGCAGGGCAGGCCCTGGGTCTGCATGAAGTCGGCCAGCTTCTGCACGGCAGCGTCGAGCTTTTCAATCACCACCGGCGCTTTCTCAACCAGCCAGATCTTGCGTTCTTCCTCGGTGGCGTTTTCGCCCGAGAACAGCGCGATGGCTTCGTCCACGTTGGCTTGCTGTTGGCGGAAGTCGAGGATGTTGCCGTAGGGCTTGCTGCCGTTGAGCACGCGGTTGGTGCGCGAGAAGGCCTGGATGAGCCCGTGGTACTTGAGGTTCTTGTCCACGTACAGCGTGTTCAGGTACTTGCTGTCAAAGCCGGTGAGCAGCATGTCGACCACGATGGTGATGTCGATCTTCCTGGCGGAGGGGAAGTCGGCGTTGGGCCACTGCTGGTCTTTGATGCGCTTTTGCACGTCCTGGTGGTACAGGTCGAACTCGCCGATCTGGTGGTGGGTGCCGTAGCGGGTGTTGTAGTCGGCCAGGATGGCTCTGAGCGCGGCTTTCTTGCCTTCGGGATCTTCCTCGTTGTCGGCCTTTTCCTGCTGCAGGTCTTGCTGCAGTTGCTTCACGTCGGGGTTGCCTTCGGCCGGGGGCGAGAACACGCAGGCGATGTTGAGCGGCTGGAAGGCCGGGTCGGCGGCCTGCTTGGCCTTTTGCAGTTCGCCGAACAGGCCGTGGTATTCGATGGCGTCGTTGATGCTGGCGGTGGCCAGCACGGCGTTGAAGCGGCGGCCGGCGGTGGCGGTGTCGTGCTTCGCCAGAATGGCTTCGACCACGGCTTTCTTGGCCAGGGCTTCGTTGGGCTTGGGCGGGTTCTTGCCTTCGGGCTTGTAGTAGTTCACGTGGAAGCGCAGCACGTTGGTGTCTTCAATCGCGTGGGTGATGGTGTAGGCGTGCAGCTGCTTCTGGAACAGGTCTTCGGTGGTCTTGAACTGGCCTTCCTCGCCTTCGAACTGCTTGGCGGTGGCGTTCTTCTCGAAGATGGGCGTGCCGGTGAACCCGAAGAGCTGGGCCTTGGGGAAGAAGCTCTTGATGGCCTCGTGGTTGTCGCCAAACTGCGAGCGGTGGCATTCATCGAAGATGAAGACGATGCGCTTGTCCCTCAGCGGTTCGAGCTGTTCCCGGTAGCTCTTGTGGCCGTTCTTCTTGCGTTGCAGAGCGTTGGAACTGGGGCGCTTGCTGTTTTCGTCCAGCGCCAGGCCCAGTTTCTGGATGGTGGTGACGATGACCTTGTCGGCATAGTCATCTGACAGCAGGCGGCGCACCAGCGCGCCGGTGTTGGTGTTCTCTTCGACGCAGCCTTCCTGGAAGCGGTTGAATTCTTCGCGGGTCTGGCGGTCCAGGTCTTTGCGGTCCACCACGAACAGGCACTTCTCGATGTCCGGGTTGTCTTTGAGCAGGGTGGACGCCTTGAAGGACGTGAGCGTCTTGCCACTGCCGGTGGTGTGCCAGATGTAGCCGTTGCCGCTGTTCTGGTGGATGCAGTCGACGATGGCCTTGACGGCATACACCTGGTAGGGCCGCATCATCAGCAGCTTCTGCTCGCTGGCCACCAGCACCATGTAGCGGCTGATGGCCTGGCCCAGCGTGCACTTGGGCAAGAAGGTCTCGGCAAAGTGGTCGAGGTGGGTGATCTTCTTGTTGGCCTCGTCGGCAAACTGGTAAATGGGCAGGAAGCGCTCGTCGGCGTTGAAGGCGAAGTGCCGCGCGTTGTTGTTGGCGAAGTACCAGGTGTCGGTGCGGTTGCTGACGATGAACAGCTGCAGGAAGCACAGCAGGGTCTTGCTGTAGCCGTTGCCGGGGTCGTTCTTGTAGTCAACGATCTGCTCCATGGCGCGGCGCGGGCTGATGCCCAGCGTCTTGAGCTCGATCTGCACGCAGGGCACACCGTTGATGAGGATGAGAACGTCGTAGCGGTGGTGGCTGTAGTCGGTGTTGATGCGCAGCTGGTTGACGACCTCGAAGCTGTTCTTGCACCAGTCCTTGATGTTGACCAGCGTGTAGTTCAGCGGGGTGCCGTCGTCGCGGGTGAACGTTTCGCGCTCACGCAGCTTCCGGGACGCGGTGAAGACGTCGGGCTTGACGATGTCGTCGAGCAGGCGGGTGAACTCGCCGTCGGACAGGTGGACCCGGTTCAGGGCTTCGAACTTCTCGCGGAAGTTGCGTTCCAGCGCGGCGCGGTCCCGGATGTCGGGGCGGTACTCGTACTTGAGGCTCTGGAGTTTGCCGATGAAGCCGTACTCGATGTGCTCTTCCTTGACGACGGGGCTCGGTGCTCCGGGCGACGGGTCGTATGCAGACTTGGACGAAGGCATGGGGTAACGAACGCGGTAGGCAATGGACCGACAGGCTGCGCAACGAGCGGACGGCTACGGATTGTGGCCGTTGGCCCGTTGAGTGTGACGTCCCGAACGCCGCCATTCTGGAGTGAGAGAGCGCAGCATCGGCTGGATTCGTTGGCTGATGACCAACGCTGGAGCCATATTCAGAGCAGTACCTGCTCCGTTTCGTGCCCTGAAGCCGCGACGAACCCCCATGGCCGCTCATCGGCAGACTCTCCCACAGGCTGTGCGTCGGAATCGGGTCGGTTGCAGACTGTCGGGGAAGCCACCTCATGGCGCGCCCAACTCGAACGCCGCTTCCGCCACCGCCCGCCCGTTCACCTGCACCACCACCCGGTGCCGCCCGGCGAAGTAGCGCCGCGTGGTGATGGGCCGCACGGCGTGGCGCTTCTCCAGCGCCGCTTCGCCCCGCGCCGGCAGCGCCAGCGTCCAGCCTTTGAAGACCTTGGGGCTGGTGGAGCCATCGGCCTTGACATGGTGCACGGCGTAGCCGATCACCAGCCGCTGCTCGCTCGCGGCCGTCGAATGCAGCTGCAGCGCCAGGCTCACCGCCCCGCCCAGCGCTATGCGCGCCGGCCTGATTGACAGCGCCGCCTCGCCACGGAACGGCCGCCCCAGGCCCCAGGCCTCGAGCACCGCGGCGTCGCCGGCCTTGATCAGCGTGCGGCTGGCATGCCGCAGCAGCGCGCGCTCGGGTTCGGCCAGCCCGCGCCGCGCCACGAACTCGCCCACGGGCCACAGGATCCAGCCGCGCAGGCCCGGCTCCAGGCCCTCGAACTGCGTCATCGCGTCGCCTGGCTCGGCCGGCGCCAGCGCGTCCTCGATCAGCGCCGCGGCGTCGGCAAAGCGCGGCGGCAGCGTGGCCTCGAGCGCATCGGCGATCTGCATGGCACGCGCCTTCATCTCCAGTGCCTCCAGCCCGCGGGTGGCGTGCGCGGCGAAGCGCCGGCCGTCGAAGGCCGGCCACCGGCGCCAGAAGTGAGCGGCAGCACCGGCCACCAGGCCGGCGTTCAGCAGGTTCTTGAACGGCTCAGCCCAGCCGCACCGGCAGCCGGCGGAAGCCGCGGAAGCGCACGCGCCGGTCGCGCTCGGGCGGGCCGGCGAGTTCGAGTCGGGGGTGGCGCGCCACCAGCGCGCCGATCGCCAGCCGCGCCTCCAGCCGCGCCACGTTCATGCCCGAGCAGGCGTGCGCGCCCTGGCCGAACGCCAGGTGCTTGCCGGGCTCGCGCGCGATGTCGAGCCGGTCGGGCTCGGCGAACACCGCCGGGTCGCGGTTGGCCGCGCCGATGCCCAGCGTGACGAAGCTGCCCGCCGGCATCGCCACGCCGCCGAGCTCGACGTCCTCGCGCGCCTGGCGGTTGTTCAGCTGCAGCGGGCTCTCGTAGCGCAGCAGCTCTTCCACGGCGCGGTCGATCAGACCCGGCTCGGCGCGCAGCCGCTCCCACTGCGCCCGGTGCACCAGCAGCGCGTGCACGCCGTTGCCGATGAGGTTGGTGGTCGTCTCGTGGCCGGCGTTGAGCAGGAAGATGCAGTTGTGCAGCAGCTCCGGCTCGGTGAGCTCGCCCTCGGCGTCGCCCTGGATCAGCCGCGTCAGCACGTCGGCCTCGGGGTCGCCGGGGCGGCGGCGGCGCTCGGCCACCAGCGTGCGCAGGTAGGCGCAGAACTCGTCGACGGCGGCGTTGGCACGCGCCAGCACCGCCGGTGTGGGCCTGGGCTCCAGCGCCGACAGGATGGCCAGCGACCACTCGCGCAGCGGCCCGCGCTCGGCATGCGGGACGGCCAGCAGGTTGCCGATCACCTCCACCGGGATCTGCGCCGCGAAGTGTTCGATCAGGTCCGGCGCCGGCTCGTCGGCCAGGCGGTCCAGCAGCGTGGCGACCAGCGCCACCAACGGCGTCTCCATGCGCGCGATGGCGCGCTGGTTCAGCGCCCCCATCAGCAGCCGCCGCACGCGCGTGTGGCGCGGCGGGTCGCTGAACACCAGGCTGGTGGTGTGGTGCTCGTAGATCGGCGTGCCCGCACCCAGCCGCGGCGCGAACTCCTCGCGCTTGTCGCTGCTCAGTGCCGGGTGGCGGTAGGCGCACAGCACGTCGGCGTGGCGCGTCAGCAGCCAGCTCCCGGGCCCCAGTGCATGCACCGGCCGCGAGGCGCGCAAGCGCGCATAGAAGGGGTAGGGATCGTCGACGAAGCCCGGCGGCGGATCGACCAGGGAAAAGACTTGGAGATCCGGGCTGACCATGTTGCCCGATGCTAGGAGCGTGGGTGGCAGAAATCCAGCCCCGCGCCGGCCCTGCACCACCCCCCCCCGAACCAGTGGGGGCCTCGTCCATGCATCCCCCGAAACGTGCGCTCTGCCCGCTCCCCGGTCACGGTGCTGCGGCAGTATCGGGGGCCATGAACACGATGCCCCAGACCTTCGACGCGCGCCCGCTCCATCGCAGCGCCGGGGCGCGCGGACCTCGTCACCGTGCCGACGCGCCGCTGAAGCTGGTGGTGGACCGGGTCGATGCGACGGTGGCGCTCGTCACCCGGCCGGCCCCGGCCCCGCGGCCTGCGCCCTCGTACGGCCTGCAGGGCCGCCGCCACCTGGCGGGCGTGCCGCTGTCGCAGTCCCCGCCGCCCGCTCACGTGGCGTCCCTTGGCGCCGACAAGGCGGGGGCAACGGCCGCGCCTTGGTCGCCCCGCCGCCTTGAGCCCTTGGCCTTCGCGCTGGTGCTGCTGGCGAGCGTGGCCGCTCTGGCCCTGACGCTGCGCGCCGGCTGATCTTCTCCAACCGGGCTCACTCCCGGCCTGTGCCTGCCGCTGGGGTAAGCTCGCCGGCCATGTTCACCGGCATCGTGCAGGGCGTGGCCCGCGTCGCACAGTTCGAAGACCGCCCTGGCCTGCGCAGCTTCACGCTGAGTCTGCCGCCCGGATTCGACCGCGGGCTGGCCATCGGGGCCAGCGTCGCTGTCGACGGCGTGTGCCTCACGGTCACCGCGCGTCCGCGGCCCGACCAGGCCATGTTCGACGTGGTGCAGCAGAGCCTGTCGCTCACCACGCTGGGCCGGCTGGTCGAGGGCAGCGAGATCAACGTCGAGCGCGCCGCGCGAGACGGCGCCGAGATCGGCGGCCATCCGCTGTCGGGCCACGTCGACTTCATGGCGACCGTGGCGCAGGTTCGGCGGCCGGAGAACAACCGCGTGCTGCGACTGGCGGTGCCGGCGCCCTGGATGCGCTATGTCTTCGCCAAAGGCTACATCGCCGTCAACGGCGCCAGCCTCACGGTGGCCGAGGCCGGTCGCGAGCCCGGTGGTGGCGGCTGGTTCGAGGTCTGGCTGATCCCCGAGACGCTGCGCATGACGACCTTCGTTTCCAAGGCCGAGGGCGACGCCGTGCACATCGAGATCGACCGTTCGACGCAGGTCTTCGTCGACACCGTGCGCGACGCCGTGGCCGAGCGGCTGGGGCCGCTGGCCGCCGCCGTGGAGTCGCTGCTGGCCGAGCGCGGGCTCAGCCTGGACGAGGTGGCGCGGCCACCGGCACGGCTGCCGCCAGCGCGCTGAGACCGCCGGCGGGGAGCCGGCCAGCCAGGAGGGGACAATCCCGCTCCGATGCAGGCGATCCTGGCCGTCACCGTTCCCTTTTTCGCACTCGTTCTCTGCGGCTACCTGGCCGCACAGCGCCGCGTGCTGCCCGAGAGCGCGATCCCCGGGCTCAACGCTTTCGTCCTGTACTTCGCACTGCCGTGCATGCTGTTCCGCTTCGGCGCGGGCACGCCGGTGGTCGAGATGCTCAACCCGGTGCTGCTGGCGGTGTACCTGGCGGCAGCGCTGCTGCTGCTGGCCGTGGTCGTGAGCTGGAGCCTGAACGAGCGCGTCGGCCTGAAGGACGCCGCCTTCGGTGCGCTGGTGGCGGTGTTCCCCAATACCGGCTTCATGGGCGTGCCGATGCTGGTGGCGCTGCTCGGGCCGTCGGCCGTGGGCCCGATCGTCGTGACGCTGCTGGTGGACCTGTTCATCGTCAGTTCGCTGTGCATCGCGCTGGCCCAGGTTTCCGCGGCCGCACCCGACGGTCCCGGCGGGGCACGGGCGGCGGCGGGCCGCGCGCTGCGCGGCGCGTTGTCAAACCCCCTGCCGTGGGCGATCGCGCTGGGCGCGCTCTTCGGCGCGCTGGGCTGGCGGCTGCCGGGGCCGGCCCAGGCCGTGGTCGACCTGCTGGCGGGTGCCGCCACGCCGGTGGCGCTGTTCACCATCGGGGCGGTGTTGCACCGGGCCGGCCAGCACGCCAGTCGCCGCACGCCGGCCATCGACTTCGTACCGGTGGCGCTGGTGAAGCTGATCCTGCACCCGCTGCTGGTGGCCGTGCTCGCGCTGGGGGCGCGGCAGCTGGGCGCGCCCGTCACGGGCTTGCAGATCCTGGTGCTCACGTTGGCCGCCGCCTTGCCCAGCGCCAGCAACGTCTCGCTGCTCGCCGAGCGCTTCGGCGCCGACAACGGCCGCATCGCGCGCATCATCATGACGAGCACGGTGCTCGCCTTTGCCAGCTTCACGCTGGTGGCCTGGCTGCTGGGCGTGAATCCCGTGCCGTAGCGGCAGGGCTTGCTCAGAACTGCGGCGCCGCCACGCCCGGTTTCGTTTGATCGCCGCGCTGGCGGACTGGCCCGTCGTCAGGCGCCGGAGCGGGGCGGGCGTCGAACCGACTTGTGGAACAGACGCAGGTGGCGTGTGGTTCGTGAGCTGTCCGCGCCAATGCGGCCGGCAGGGCCCAAGAAAAGGGCGCCCGTGGGCGCCCTGCGTGTGCATGAAGGGCCCGCTGAACGGGCCGTGCGGCGGGAAAGACCTACTTCTTGCCGCTCGGGATCCGGCCCTCAACACCCTTGACGTAGAAGTCGACCTTGTCCTTCCAGGCCTGGTCGGCCTTGGTGCCCTTGGCCAGGCGCTCCTTGCCGTCGGCACCGACGATGGGGCCGGTGAAGACCTCGATCTGGCCGCTCTTGATGCCTTCCTTGGCGGCCTCGGCCTTGGCCTTGAGCTCGGCAGGCACGAAGTCGGCGATCTTGATCACGTCGTTGGCGCCTTCCGGCTTGCCCCAGATGGTGCGCTGCTCGCCCTTCCAGCTGCCGTCCATCGCTTCCTTGATGGACTTCTTGTAGTACGGGCCCCAGTCGACGATGTTGCTCGCCAGGTGCGCCTTGGGCGCGTAGCTGCTCATGTCGCTGTCCCAGCCGAAGGCGAACTTGCCGTTCTTCTCGGCCGTCTGCAGCACGGCGGTGGAGTCGGTGTTCTGCAGCAGCACGTCCGCGCCCTGGTTGATGAGCTCTTGCGCCGCAGCGCCTTCTTTCTCGGGGTCGAACCAGCTGTTGACCCAGACCACACGCGTCTTGATCTTGGGGTTGACGCTTTGCGCGCCCATGGTGAAGGCGTTGATGTTGCGCAGCACCTCGGGGATGGGGAAGCTGGCGACGAAGCCCAGGGTGTTGGACTTGGTCATGCCACCGGCGATGATGCCGCTGACGTAGGCGTCGTGATAGAAGCGCGCGTCGTACACGCGCAAGTTGGCGGCCGTCTTGTAGCCGGTGGCGTGCTCGAACTTCACGTCCGGGAACTCGCCGGCCACCTTGAGCATGGCATCCATGTAGCCAAAGCTGGTGGCGAAGATGACCTTGTTGCCCTGGGCGGCCAGGTCGCGGATCACGCGCTCGCCGTCGGCGTAGGGCACCTTCTCGACGAAGGTGGTCTTGACCTTGTCGCCGAACTCGGCCTCCACGGCCTTGCGGCCCTGGTCGTGCGCGAAGGTCCAGCCGGCGTCGCCGACGGGGCCGATGTACACCCAGGCGGCCTTCAGCGGCTCGGGCTTGGGCGCGCTGGCGGCGGCCGGGGCCTGCGCGGCGGGCGCCGGGGCTTGTTCCTTCTTGCCGCAACCGGCCAGCACGGCAGCGGCCGTGAGGCCGGCCAGCGCAAACAGGCGGCGCGTGATCTTCTCGTTCATCGGGGTTCTCTCCTGGGGTGGGCGGGTGACAAACCGAAAATTATGAACCGGGCCGGAAGGGCTTGCCGAGCGAGGCCGGCATGTTCAGGCGGATGAAGGCCGCGTTGCGGCTGATCAGCGCCAGCACGACGATGGTGGCGATGTAGGGCAGCATGGTCAGGATGTGGCTCGACACCGCCACACCCTGCGCCTGCAGGTTCAGTTGCAGCACCGTGACGCCGCCGAACAGGTACGCGCCCAGCAGCGCGCGCGCCGGCCGCCAGGTGGCGAAGACGGTCAGCGCCAGCGCGATCCAGCCGCGGCCGGCCGTCAGGCCTTCCACCCACAGCGGCGCCGTCACCAGCGACACGTAGGCCCCGGCCAGACCGCACAGCGCGCCGCCGGCGCACACGGCGGCCAGCCTGATCAGCCGCACCGGGTAGCCCAGGGCGTGCGCGGGTTCGGGGTTCTCGCCGATGGCGCGCAGCAGCAGGCCCGAGCGCGTGCGGTAGAAGAACCACGCGATGCCCGCCGTGAGCGCCATGGCCACGTAGACCATGGGGTGATGGCTGAAGAGCGCCGGCCCCACGAAGGGCAGCTCCGACAGCACGGGGATGGCGTGCTGCTGCCGCGCGCTGAGTGCTTGCCCCACCATGCCCACGCCGACGAAGGCCGAGAAGCCATAGCCGAACAGGCTCAGCGCCAGGCCCGTGGCGTACTGGTTGGTGTTGAGGAAGATCACCAGCAGCCCGAACACCGCAGCCAGTGCCGCGCCGGCCAGCGCCGCGGCCACGAAGCCCAGCGTGTCGCTGCCGGTGGTGAAGGCGATCGCGAAGCCGGCCACCGCCGCCACGAGCATCATGCCCTCGGCACCGAGGTTGAGCACGCCCGCGCGTTCGTTGATGAGCAGGCCCAGGGCCGCCAGCGCCAGGGTGGTGCCGCTGGCCAGCGCCGTGTTGATGAGCAGGGCGGTCTCGTTCATGCGGCTCGCCTCGGGGTGGGCACCCTGCGCAGGCGCTGGTGGATGAAGGTGTCGCAGGCCAGCAGGATGAGCAGCAGCAGCCCCTGCAGCACGCTGGCCATGGCGTTGGGCAGGCCCAGGCGGCTCTGCGCGAGCTCGCCGCCGATGAGCATGAGCGACAGCAGCACGCCGGCCGCGACGATGCCCAGCGGGTGCAGCCGGCCCACGAAGCACACGATGATGGCGGTGAAGCCCAGACCGGTGCTCAGGTAGGGCGTCACCTGCTTGATGGGCCCGGCCACCTCCATGGCGCCGGCCAGCCCGGCCAGCGCACCCGACAGCAGCAGCGCCGTCCACAGCGCCGCGCGCGACGAAAAGCCCGCATACCGCGCCGCCGCCGGCGCCAGGCCACCCACCTGCAGCTGGAAGCCGCGGAAGCTGCGGAAGAGGAACAGCGTCGCCACCACCGCCAGCACCAGCGCGATCACCAGGCCCACGTGCAGCCGCGAGCGCTCCAGCAGCGGCGGCAGGTGCAGGCTGGCGTGAAACAGCGCCGTCTGCGGCATGTTGAAGCCCTGCGGGTCTTTCCAGGGGCCGAAGACGAGCGCGTTGACCACCTGCTGCGCCACGTAGACGAGCATCAGGCTGACGAGGATCTCGTTGGCGTTGAAGCGGTCGCGCAGCAGTGCCACCAGCGCCGCCCACAGCGCGCCGCCCAGCATGCCGGCCAGCAGCACCAGCGTCACGCCCAGGGGCTTGGGCAGCACGATGCCTTGCGTGGTGAGCCACAGCGCCAGGCCCCCGCCGCCCACGCAGCCCAGCAGGAACTGCCCCTCGGCGCCGATGTTCCACACATTGGCGCGGTAGCACACCGCCAGCCCGAGCGCGATGACGATCAGCGGCGTGGCCTTGAGCAGCACCTCGGTGATCTGGCGGCGGTTGGACAGTGGCTCCAGGAAGAGCACCTGCAGGCCCGACAGCGGCTCCTTGCCCAGCCCGGCAAGGATCAGCGCCGCCACCGCGGCCGTCAGCAGCAGCGCCAGCACCGGCGAGGCCAGCGTCATGGCCCGGGATGGCGCGGCGCGGGGTTCAAGCCGCAGCATGGGCCACCTCGGCCGACGCGCCGTCCCACAGGCCCGACATCCAGCTGCCGATGCGCTCGACCGTGGCCTCGGCCACGGGCAAAGCCGGCGACACGCGGCCACGGGCGATGACGACGAGCCGGTCGCAGATCTCGAACAGTTCTTCGAGCTCCTCGCTGACCACCAGCAGTGCGCAGCCGGCGTCGCGCAGGGCCAGCAGCTCGCCGCGGATGAGGGCCGCGGCGCCGACGTCCACGCCCCAGGTAGGCTGGGCCACGATCAGCAGCTTCGGCGCGGCATCGATCTCGCGGCCAACGATGAACTTCTGCAGGTTGCCGCCCGACAGCGAGCGCGTTGCCGCGCCGGGCCCGCCGGCCTTGACCTGGAAGCGCTCGATCACGCGCGCGGCCAGTGCCGTGATGTCGCCGCGCCTGAGCCAGCCCATCGCGCCCATCAGAGGTCGTTCACCTGCGCTGCGCGTGAGCAGCGTGTTGTCGGCCAGGCTCATGGTGGGCACGGCGCCGCGGCCCAGGCGCTCCTCGGGCACGAAGTGCAGGCCTTCGTGGCGGCGCTTGCGCGGCGAGTGGCGGCCGATGTCCTGGCCGAACAGCACCACGCTGCCGGCGGGTGCGCGCGGGTCCTCGCCCGAGAGGGCCGCCAGCAGCTCCTGCTGGCCGTTGCCGGAGACGCCGGCCACGCCGAGGATCTCGCCCGCGTGCACCGCCAGCGAGATGCTGTCGAGTGCCACGCCGAAGGGGTCGGCCGTGGGCAGCGAGAGCTTCTTCACCTGCAGCACCATCGGCCCCGGGGCGCGCGCCGCGTGTTCAAGGGCCGGCGGCTCGGCGCCGATCATCAGGCGCGACAGACTGGCGTTGCTCTCCTGCGTGGGATCCACCTCGCCCGTGACCCGGCCGCCGCGCAGCACCGTGCACTGGTGGCACAGGGCCCGGATCTCGTCGAGCTTGTGGCTGATGTAGAGGATGCTGGTGCCCTCGGCCGCCAGCCGCCGCAGCACCACGAAGAGCTTGTCCACCGCCTGCGGCGTGAGCACCGAAGTGGGCTCGTCCAGGATCAGCAGCCGCGGGTTGGTGAGCAGCGCGCGCACGATCTCCACGCGCTGGCGCTCGCCCACGCTGAGCGTGTGCACCGGGCGCCCGGGCTCCACGTCGAGCCCGTAGGCGCTGGCCACCTCCGTGATGCGCGCCGCCACCTGCAGCAGCGCCCGGCTCTTGTCGAGACCCAGCCAGACGTTCTCGGCCACGGTGAGCGTGTCGAACAGGCTGAAGTGCTGGTAGACCATGCTGATGCCCAGGGCGCGCGCCATGGCCGGGCTGGCCACGCGCACCGGGCGGCCGTCGAAGCAGATCTCGCCTTCGTCGGGCTGCACGGCGCCGTAGATGATCTTCATCAGCGTGCTCTTGCCGGCGCCGTTCTCGCCCAGGACGGCGTGGATCTCGCCGGGCTTCACGCGCAGCGAAACGCCGTCGTTGGCCTTGACGGCGGGGTACTGCTTGGAGATGCCCGACAGCTGCAGGCGCAGCTCGGCCGAGCCGGGCTCCGGGCGCGAGGGCGTGCTCAAGGCGATCTCCTTCGGTGGCGTTCGTGTCCGGCCACCCAGGTGGCGGCGAGGTGGCGTTCATCGGCCAGGGTCATCCAGGCAAACACCCGTTCATGCAAGCCGCGGGCCACGCGCTGGCGCTCGGCGTCGAGCAGGCCCACGGACCAGTCCCACACGGCCAGGTCGGCCATGCGGCCGGGCTCCAGCGTGCCGATCTCGTGGCCCAGCCGCAGCGCCTCGGCGCTGCCGCGCGTGGCCGCGTGCAGCGCCACCCAGGCCGTCAGGCGCTCACCCTGCAGCGCCTGCACGGTGTAGGCCGCGGCAGCGTTGGACAGCAGGCACAGGCGCGTGCCGCCGCCGACGTCGCTGGACAGGCTGGTGGCGTGACCGGCTTGCAGCGCCGCGCGCCAGGCGTACAGCCCGCTGCCCAGGAACAGGTTGCTCGTGGGGCAGTGCGCCACGTGGGCCCCGCTGGCCGCCAGGCGGGCGCGGTCGTCGGCGTCGAGCCACAGGCCGTGGGCCAGCACGCTGCGTTCGTGCAGCAGCCCGGCGTCGTCGTACACCGCCAGGTAGCTGCGGGCCTGAGGGAAGAGCTCGGCCACCCAGCGCAGCTCGTCGCGGTTCTCGGCCAGGTGCGTTTGCAGGTACAGCGTGGGGTCGACCCGGCACAGCGCGCCGGCCATGGCCAGCTGCTGCGGCGTGCTGGTGGGCGCAAAGCGCACGGTGAGCGCGTAGCTGCAGCGGCCGCGGCCGTGCCAGCGCTGGATGAGGTCGACGCAGTCGCGCTCGGCTGAAGCCACCGTGTCGCGCAGGCCGTCGGGCGCGTGGCGGTCCATCAGCACCTTGCCGCCGACGATGCGCATGCCGCGCGCCATGGCCCCGGCGAACAGCGCATCGGCCGAGGCCTTGTGCACCGTGGGGAACACCACCGCGGTGGTGGTGCCGTGGGCCAGCAGCGCGTCCAGGAACAGCTCGGTGCCGCGCGTGGCGTGCTCGGCGTCCGCCCAGGCGGTCTCGCTGGGGAAGGTGTAGGTGTTCAGCCAGTCGAGCAGCTCGGTGCCGTAGCTCGCCAGCACCGCCACCTGCGGGCTGTGCACGTGGCTGTCGATGAAGCCGGGCATGAGCAGGCGGCCGCGGTGGTCGTGCCGTTCGACGCCGGGGCCCGGATCGGCTGCCTGAACGCCAGCGATCCGGCCCTCGGGGTTGATGAGCAGCCAGTGGTCGGGCCGCCAGCGCACGCCGGGGGCGGCATCGGCCGCGTCGCCCCAGGCCGGGGCGGCGGTGAAGTCCAGCAGGTCGGCGCGGAGGGCGCGGACGGCGGCGCGGGTCATGTCGTCGCGTCCAGTGCCAGCCCCGCGGCCACGCCGCGCACTTGCTCGCGCAGCCAGCGCTGGCTGGGCGCGGCGTGTGTCAGGTCGTGCCAGAGCTGGTAGTACGTCAGCGGCGGGAAGCCCACCGGGCAGCGCACGATCTTCACCGGCAGCGTGCCCACGTAGCGGTTGCAGAACAGCCGGCCGGTCGTCAGTACCAGCAGGCTGTCGGCCACCATCAGCGGAATCAGGCTGAAGTGCGAGGCACGCACCACGATGTGGCGCTGCGCCCCTTGGTTGCGCAGATGTTCGTCGATCACGCCCAGGGCGCCCGGGCTCATGGGCATGGGTGCCACGTGTTCCTGGGCCAGGTAGCGCTCGCGCGTCCAGCCGCGGCCGCCGGCCTGCGGGTGCCGCTCGGCCACGAGGCAGACGATCTCGTCGCTCACCAGCCGCGCCAGGTGCAGCTCTTCGGGCGGCTCGAGCCAGTTGCCGACGACGAGATCCACGTCGCCGGCCGCGAGGTGACGGCGGTAGTCGTAATCCTGCGTCAGCGGCAGCAGTTCCAGCCGCATGCCCGGGGCGGCGCGCTTGAGGCGCGCCACCAGGCGCGGCAGGAAGAGCGGGTCGAGGTAATCGCTGGCCGCGACGCGGAACAAGCCCTCGGCGCGCGTGGGGTCGAATGCGGCGTGTCGCTGCTGCGCGCGGTGACGGCCGAACAACTGCTCGGCCTCCTGCAGCAAGCGCTCGGCCGGGCCCAGCAATTGCAAAGCGGTCTCGGTGGGCTGCATCTGCTGGCCGCTGCGCACCAGCAGCGGGTCGCCGGTGAGCTGGCGCAGCCGCCGCAGCTGCGCGCTGACGGCGGGCTGCGTGCTGGCCAGCCGGACGGCTGCCCGCGAGACGCTGCGTTCGTGGATCACCGTGTGCAACACCCGGATGAGGTGAAGGTCGATGGTGTCGAAGCCGGGCCGCATCGCCATGCATTGTGACGCATGATGACCATGCGCGACACTGTATGGCTGCGGAGAAGCGGCCCGCTACCCTGCGGGTAAGTCCCTGGGGAGTTGTTGCCGGCATGAATTCCACCCGCCCCGTCCGTTTCGTCCATCGCGGCGCCATCGTCGAGCACGCCGCGCCCGAGCCCACGCGCAGCGTGCTGCAGTGGCTGCGCGAGGAGGCCCGCTGCACCGGCACCAAGGAAGGCTGCAACGAGGGCGACTGCGGCGCCTGCACCGTGCTCGTGGGCGAACTCGGGACCGACGGCGCGGTGGCGTACAGGCCCGTGAACAGCTGCATCCAGTTCCTGCCCGCGCTCGACGGCAAGGCGCTGCTGACGGTGGAAGACCTCTCGCCCCCGGGCGGCCCGCTGCACCCGGTGCAGGAGGCGATGGTGCAATGCCACGGCTCGCAGTGCGGGTTTTGCACGCCCGGCTTCGTGATGAGCCTGGTGGCCACGCGCGAGCGTCACGCCGCGGCCGGCACCGGGCCCACGCGGCAGCAGATCGCCGACGACCTGAGCGGCAACCTCTGCCGCTGCACCGGCTACCGTCCCATCCTCGATGCCGGCGAGCGGGCCTGCGCCGTGCCCGGCGCGCGTCTGGACACCCAGGCCCTGGCCCAGGCGCTGCGCGCGCTGCAGGCCGATGCACCGCTGGCCACGGCGAGCGGCTTCTTCGCGCCGAAGACCGTGGAGCAGCTGGCCACGCTGCTGCAAGCCAAGCCCGCCGCCACCATCCTGGCCGGCAGCACCGACGTCGGGTTGTGGGCGACCAAGCAGCTGCGGCACTTCGGCGAGATCGTGCACATCGGCGCGGTGGCCGAGCTGCGGCGCATCGAGGAGCGCGACGGGGTGCTCGTCATCGGCGCGGGTGCCCCGCTGGAAGCCGCCTGGGCGGCGCTGGCCGCGCGCTGGCCCGCGCTGCACGAACTGTGGCTGCGCTTCGCCGGCCGGCCCACGCGCGAGGCCGGCACGATGGGCGGCAACCTCGCCAACGGATCGCCCATCGGCGACTCGGCCCCGGTGCTGATGGCGCTCGCTGCCACGCTGGTGCTGCAGCAGGGCGCGCGCCTGCGGCGCGTGGCACTCGACGACTTCTATACGGGCTACATGAAGAACCGGCGCGAGCCGGGCGAGTTCGTGCGTGCGGTTGAGGTGCCGCTGCCCGACGCGGCCACCACCGTGTGGGCCTACAAGATCAGCAAGCGCTTCGACTGCGACATCTCGGCGGTGTGCGTGGGCATCGCCCTGACGCGCGACGCCGCCGGCATCGTCACGGCGGCGCGGCTGGCCTTCGGCGGCATGGCGGCGACCGTGATCCGCGCGAAGGCGGCCGAGGCCGCACTGATCGGACGGCCCTTCGACGCTGCCGCTGCCGACGCTGCCGCCGCTGGGCTGGCCGGCGATTTCTCGCCCATGAGCGATCTGCGCGCCAGCGCCGCCTACCGCTTGCAGGTGGCCGGCAACCTGATCCGCCGCGCCGCGCTGCAGGCAGCCGGCGGCGCGCCCGTCACCGTCTGGGACCGCGGGCTCAGCGCCACGGAGGCGGCATGAACAAGCTGATCGACGCGCCTTTGCTCCTGGCCCCCGAGGTGGGCCGCAGCCGTCCCCACGAGAGCGCCGCGCTGCACGTGGCCGGCCGCGCGCACTACACCGACGACATCCCCGAGCCGGCCGGCACCCTGCACGCCGCGCTGGGCCTGAGCCCCGTGCCGCATGGCGTGATCGAGTCGCTGGACCTCGCGCGCGTGCGCGCCATGCCCGGCGTGGTGGGTGTGTTCAGCGCCGCCGACATCCCCGGCAGCAACGACTGCGGCCCGCTGGTGCACGACGATCCCATCCTCGCGGGCACGCCCGCGGAGGCGGGCCCCGTCGGGCCCGTCGGTGCCACGCTGCGCTACCGCGGCCAGCCCGTCTTCGTGGTGGTGGCCCGCACGCGCGACGAGGCCCGGCGCGCCGCGGCGCTCGCCCCGCAGGCCATCCGCGCCAGGCGCCTGCCCGCGCTGCTGACGGCCGACGAGGCGCACGCCGCCGGCCAGTACGTGGTGCCGCCCATGCACCTGGTGCGGGGCGACGCTGCCGCGGCCATCGCCGCTGCGCCACGGCGATTTCGCAC